>NZ_CP100416.1:10200080-10500080 GCF_026017845.1 Amycolatopsis mediterranei | reverse complement strand
ATTACGGGGGCGTCGTTCCGGGCAACATCAGAATGAACGAACGGGATACGTGAAAGATACTCGGCAGTTGGATCAATTCCCAGCGGCCATTCGGCGGAGCACCCAGGTGCGGACTAGGCCCGCGCTGACTCCGGAAAGGGCCAGGACCGCGATCAGCATCGGCAAATTCGACCCGGTGGTGAAGCCGTCCGACGCCGAGGGTAGCGCTTCGGCCTGACCCGCGGTCTGGATGCCGGAATTGCCGTCCGACGCGCCATCCGGACCGGTGAGGCCGTACTGCGGGGCGTAACCCGGGATCTGGCTGCCGTACCGGATCGCCGGCGACGGGGTGAACAGGCCGGCCGTCGCGAACGGGATGCCGCCGTAGTCGCGCATCGGGGCGTAGCCCGTGCCGAGGGTGAACGGGAAGCCGCCGAACACCGGGGTGCTCGCGAAGCCGGGCAGGAGCGGGCTGTTCGCGTCCGGGATCGGCATGGTGCCCGCCGGGGTGCCGCCCTGCTGCGGCGCGCCACCGGACCCGCCCTGGGCCGGCGGCTGCTGTGGGTTTCCACCCGTGCCGCCGGGTTGCTGCGGCGCGGGCTGACCGCCGCCGCTGAGCGAGCGGAGGCCCTGCTGGGTGCCGCTGGTCACGCCCTGGACGCCCTGGTTGATCGCGCTCGCCGCGGGCGCGCCGACCACCGGCACCGGTGAGACGACGGTGTTCACCACGTTCACGGTGACCTTGCAGACGGTGTTGAGCAGCCCGCTCACGGTGGTGGTCAGCACGGTGGTCGCCTGGGTGACGATGCCCAGGTCGATCAGCGGCAGGCCGAGCAGCGAGCCCTGGATGTGGTCACCCGGCTTGGCGTCCACGGTGCTGCCGCAGGGCACGGTCTTCGTGTCCGCCGAGGCGGTGCCGGGCAGCCCGAGCACAGCCGAACCCGCGAGGACGACCGCCGCTGCTCCGACCGCTGTTGCCCTCCGTGTCCGATCCTGCATGCCCGCCGCCCCTGGTCTCGTCGCCTACTTACCAGTACAACGACGTTAAGGCCGCCGGGTGACGCCCGCTCGTTCAGAAATGTCCGGCATTCGGGTGGCAGCCGAGGTCACCGTGCGTCAGGCGGGGCTGCGGCGGATCCAGGCCCGGACGAGCGCGGCCGCGACGATCGCCAGCGCCAGCACCGCGAGCAGCATCGGCAGCTTCGCCGGCGGGGTGACCGCCGGGAGGGCCTCCGCCGTGCCGGACCGCTCGGCGTCGACGGTCGGCGGCGGGACCTGCTGGCCGGGGATGATCTGCGCGATCACCGGCGCCTGCACCAGGCTGCCCGGCAGGAGCGCGGCGTTGGTGAAGATGCCCGAGATCGCGTCGCCCGGCAGGCCCGCGTTGCCCTGGCCGGTGACCACCGGGCCGGTGCTCGAGCCGGGCGGGTTCGGTCCCGGGCCCGGGCTCGGCGGGTTCGGGCCGGGCGGAGTGGGCGGAGCGGGCTGCGGCGGCTTCGGGCCCGGCGCCGGTGGCAGGGGCAGCGGCGGCAGTTCGGCGGCCACGCCCTGCGTGAGGTTGCCGACCGCGTTGACCGTGCCCTGCGCGACCGGGCAGACGCCCTTCGCGGCGGCGTCGCCGACCAGTGGCACCCGGCCGATGCCGAGCGCCTTGACCGTGTCGCCGAGGGGCAGGGTGAGCAGCGGGGCCGAGCCGTTCGTGTTCCGCGAACTCGAGTCGAGGCCGATGGTGAGCTGGTTCGGGGCGTTCAGCGGGGCCCCGGCGTCGAGCACCAGGCCGTTCGCGCTCCCCTGCTGCAGCGTGGCCTGGCAGTCGCCGCCCAAGGTGGGGCTGGGATCGGCGCTCGCCACGCCCGGCGCGGCCAGCGCGGCCGAAGCGGCGATCGTGAAACCGAGTGCGGTGATCCGGGTGACGTGCTTCCCCATCATGCCCTCCGGCAGTCGGACCAATCTGGATCACGGAACGCGCTCACGGTACTCCACGAGCGTCACCAACCGGGTCCACCGGCCGGAAACCGGGCCCGGAGTAGCGTGCTCGGCATGCTGATTGGCGCCCATGTCCGTGACGACGACCCGTTGCCCGCGGTCGTCGAGCGCAAAGCCGAAGTCGTCCAGTTCTTCCTCTCCGACCCGCAGGGCTGGAAGGCCCCGAAGCCGCATCCGCACGGCGAAGCCATCAAGGCCGACCCGGTCGAGGTGTTCATCCACTCGCCGTACCTCATCAACGTGGCTTCGCTGAACAACCGGATCCGGATCCCGTCCCGCAAGAACGTCACCCAGCACGCGGACGGTGCGGCCGCGATCGGCGCGAAGGGCCTGATCGTGCACGGCGGGCACGTCGGGGCGAACGACGACGCCGAGGCCGGCCTGGACAACTGGCGCAAGCTGTTCGAGCGGGAGCAGGAGAAGGGCGGCTTCAAGGTCCCGATCCTGATCGAGAACACCGCCGGCGGCGAGAACGCGATGACCCGCGACCTCGACGTCATCGCCCGGCTGTGGGACAAGGTCGGCGAGTTCGGCGCCGGGTTCTGCCTCGACACCTGCCACGCGTTCGCCGCGGGCTGGGACCTGGCGACCGCCGTCGGACGAGTCAAGGCCATCACCGGCCGGATCGACCTGGTGCACCTCAACAACTCCCGCGACGAGTTCGGCTCGACCCGCGACCGGCACGCCAACGTCGTGCAGGGCGACGGGACGATCGACCCCGAGGTGCTGGTCGCCGTCGCCCGCGAGGCGGGCGCCCCGGTCGTCGTCGAGACGCCGGCCGATGGGCAGGCCGCCGACATCGCCTACCTGCGGGAACAGCTCGGTTAGACGGCTGGGTTCAAACGCCGACGGCCTTCCGGCGGCGCCGGGTGGCGTTCGGGATGATCACGTCCCGGGCGCCGTCGAGGAAGCCGCCGGCCGGGTCGTCGTCGCCGTCCATCCGCACCAGGTCGGTGGCCGGGCGGTAGATCTCCCGGACGACCAGCACGCACAGCCCGATGACGGCGAGGTCGCGGACCACGACCGTGCCGAGGAACCAGCCCTCGGGCAGGCCCTTGTGGTCGACGCCGAGGTAGTAGAACATCCGCGGCACCCAGACGACGGCGTCGATCAGCATCCAGCCGAGCAGCAGCCGCCAGCGCGGGATCGCGAGCACCGCCAGCGGGACGAGCCACAGCGAGTACTGCGGGCTCCACACCTTGTTCGTCAGCAGGAACGCGGCCACGACGAGGAACGCGAGCTGGCCGACGCGCGGCCGGCGTGGCGCGGCCAGCGCGAGGTAGGCGATCCCGGCGCAGCAGGTCAGGAACAGCACGGCCACCGTGATGTTGAGGTAGGTCGGCGTCTGGTTCTTCTGCAGCACGCCGTCGAACCCGGCCCAGCCGCTGGTGTAGGAGAAGACGTTGTACAGCGAGTCCGGGTCCATCGGCCGCAGGGCGCTCATCCGGAAGAACTCCCACCAGCCGCGGGTCGCGGTGAGGATGAACGGCGCGTTCACCGCCAGCCACGTCACCACGGCGGCGCCCGCGGTCTTCCAGAACGGCGTCAGCTTGCCCGCGCGCAGGCAGAGCGCGAACAGCACGCCGAGCAGGAAGAGCGGGTAGAGCTTCGCCGTCGCGCCCAGCCCGAGCAGGACGCCGGCGAGCAGCGGGCGCTTGCGCGCCCAGGCGAGCAGGCCGGTTGCGGTGAACGCGGTCGCGATCGCGTCGAAGTTGGTGAACGCGTGCACCAGCACCAGCGGCGAGATCGCCACCAGAACCATGTCCCACGGGCGGCGTCTCATCGTCCGGCCGGTCGCCCACACGGTGACCAGCCAGGCGACCGCCAGGAAGAACGCCGTGATGTCGAAGTAGATCGCCACCGGCAGCGCGCCGGGCAGCCAGCCGGTCTCGGCGACGTTCAGCCAGCCCGCCGCGAGCTTCGCGTTCGCCCACTGGAAGAGGCCGGTGAGCACCGGGTACTCCATGTACCGGGTGTTGTTCTCGGCGGTCTGCGAGCTTTCCTTCCACGACGTGTAGTACGGGAAGGTGGCCGGCCGGTCGAGCCGCTCGGAGCCGTAGAGCGGCACGATGTCGGAGTAGCACATGGCCACGAACGGGCGGCCCGCGCGCCAGTCGAGCTGGGTGGCGCCGCTGGAGTCCTGGTACTGCTGGATGCAGGAGCCCTTGCCGAACCAGCACAGCATCAGCGCCAGCGTGGCCAGCAGCAGCCCGACGCGCTGGGGCGACCAGAACCAGTGCCTGCCGACCGCCGCGTGCTCACCGAGCGGGCCGCCGAGGGGTCTGGTGACCGCCGCCGCGAGCGGCTCGTTCCAGCTCGGGACGATCCGTTCCGCCCGGGTCAGCGTCACCGGGCCGGGTTCCGGCTCCCGCGTGGTCTCCTCTGGCACGAGGCGGATCGTATCGGTGATCGGCGTGCGCGGTGGTGAAGGCGGTGATCATGCCGGATTCGCGTAGTACGAGGCCAGGACCTCCGCGGCCGCGCCGCGGGTGACGATCTCCTCGCCCGAGGCGTCTTCGACGACCTCGATCCGCTGCCAGTGCGGCAGCGGCAGCAGTTCCTCGAGCCGGGCCGAGACGGCTTCCCGGTGGACGTCCGGCTCGTCCCGGACCGCCCGCCCGGCCAGCACGATCCGCTCGAGGTCGAGCACCTGCACCAGGTCGGCCAGCCCGATGCCGAGGAAGCCGGCGGCGGTCCGGGTGTCCGGTGCCTGCTTGGCCATGATCTCGACGCAGCCGCGCCGCCCGCAGGCGCAGCGCGGCCCGTCGTAGGCGATCGTGGTGTGCCCGAACTCACCCGCGTTGGTCCGCGGGCCGCGGTAGAGCCGCCCGTCGATCAGCAGGCCGACGCCGATGCCGGTGCCGACGAGCACCACCGCGGTCGCCGTCGGCTCGCCGTGCGGCCAGAGCCGGGCGAACGCGGCGGCGTTGGTGTTCTTGTCGAGCGTCACCGGCAGCCCGGTGCGCTGCTCCAGCAGCTCGCGCAGGGGCACGTCGTGCCAGCCGGGCATGTTCGTCGCGTCGCGGACCAGGCCGGCGAGGTGGTCCAGCGGGCCGACCGCGCCGAGGCCGAGGCCGAGCACGTCGAAGCCGTCGGCGAGCTCCCGGGCCGTGGCCCCGATGGCGTCGACGGCCTGCGCGGGCGTGAAGCCGGGCGGCAGCGGGCCGCCCGCCGTCTCCTCGACTTCGCCGACGAGGTTGGCGCGCAGCACGCGGTACTCGTCGCGGTCGAGGCGCGCGCCGAGTGCGTGCTTGGCGCCCGCCCGGATGCGCAGCGCCGTGCGGGGTTTGCCCACGCCGGCGGACGGCTGCCGCTGCTCGTCCAGCAGGCCGGTGTCGAACAGCTCGGGGACGATCTTGGAGACGGCCTGCTGGGTGAGCCCGGTGCGTTCGGCGAGCTCGACCCGGCTGAGGCCGCCGGCGCGCAGGATGTGCGTGAGCAGCAGGGCACGGTTGTGCTCGCGCACGTCGCGCAGGTTCACCCCGGTGTCCGCCATGGAGAGGATCTTCGCACGTCTGGCCAATTAGGCAACGCTGTTGTTTAATGGCGGCATGGCGGACGACTTGCGCGTGGGGATCCTCGGGTACGGCATCGGGGGACGCGTCTTCCACGCACCCCTGGTGGCGGCGACGCCCGGGCTCACGCCGGCGGTGATCACGACGTCGAGCAACGCCGCCCAAGCCCGCATCGACCACCCGGGCGCGGAGATCGTGCCGGACGCCGACGCGTTGTTCGAGCGGGCGGGCGATCTCGACCTCGTCGTGGTCAGCACGCCGAACCGCACCCACGTGCCGCTCGCGCTGCGCGCGATCGAAGCCGGCCTGCCGGTGGTCGTCGACAAGCCGTTCGCGCCGACCGCGGCCGAAGCCGAGCAGGTCGTCGGCGCGGCGAAGGCGGCGGGCGTCGGCCTGACGGTCTTCCAGAACCGGCGGCTCGACTCCGACTTCCTCACCGTGCGGAAGGTCCTCGATTCGGGACGGCTCGGCGAGGTGTTCCGCTTCGAGTCCCGCTACGACCGCTGGGTGCCGAAGCCCAAGGACAACTGGCGCGAGTTCGGCGACCCGGCCGAGGCCGGCGGCCTGCTCTACGACCTCGGCGCGCACATCGTCGACCAGGCGCTGCAGCTGTTCGGCCCGGTCACCCGCGTCTACGCCGAGACCGACCGCCGCCGGGCCGGCGTCCAGGTCGACGACGACGTCTTCGTCGCGCTGCACCACGCGAACGGCGTCCGGTCGCACCTGTGGGCGACCGCGCTGGCAGGCACGCAGAACCCGCGGTTCCGGGTGCTCGGCGACCGGGCGACCTTCACCAAGTACGGCCTCGACGTGCAGGAACCGCAGATCAAGGCGGGTCTGCGCCCCGGCGACGCGGGCTGGGGCACCGAGCCCGCGTCGGACGCCGGGAGGCTCGGCGTCGGCCCGGACGTCGAGACCGTGCCCACCGAGGTCGGCCGCTACGAGCAGTTCTACGCCCAGGTGCGCGACGCCTTGCGCGGCGAAGGCGAGTTCCCGGTCGACCCGGCGTCGTCGGTCGAGGCCCTGCGCGTGATCGAGGCGGCCCACCGCGCGGGCGTCGAAGGCACCGTGGTCGAGCTCTGACCCCCTGACCGGCCGTGACCTCGGTGACCCCCAGCTCCGAGGTCACGGCTTCCTTCTTTTGCCGGTCCGGCGTGCTCACGGGCCGAAGTTCGACTGGCCGGTGTTCGACTGGCCGGTGTCGTTCCCGTTGCCGCGGCCGGGCCCCCGGCCGTCGCGCCGCACGCGGTTCTGTTGCTGCTGCTGTTGCTGCTGCTGGTCCTGGTTGCCGCCGCGGCCGATGGTGAAGCGCTGCTCTTGCTGGTCCTGGTCCTGCTGTTGCTGCTGTTGCTGCTGTTGCTGGAACTGTTGCTGTTGTTGCTGCTGCTGGAGCTGGAACTGCAGCTGGTCGTCCTGCGGCGAGGTGATCGCCTGCACGCGGTCGAAGCGCTCAGCTGGTTTCCCGGTCAGGTAGAGCTGCATGAACCGCTGCCACACCGGACCGGCTACGACGGACGGGGTCAGCGGCTGGCCGGTTGGGCCGTGCAGCGCCTTGTCGCCGTCGCCGCCGACCCAGACCGCCGCGGAGACCGACGGCGTGTAGCCCACCATCCACGTCTGCGAGTTCGTGTTCGCCGCGGACGCGGGTTCGTCGGTTCCGGGTGTGTGCTGCTGGGTGCCGGTCTTGCCCGCGCACTCGTGACCGGGCGGGCAGGTCAGCCGCGAGAACGGGATCACCGGCGCCAGTGCGGCGGTCACGTTCCCGGCGATCTGCCTGCTCTTGCCGCGGTCGTTGTCCGCGAACGCGTCCGTCGCGCGCACGTTGGCCTCGTAGGCGGTTTCGCCCTGGGAGTTCGTCACCTTCTGCACGAAGTGGCGGCCGTGCTGGACACCGCCGGCGGCGAAGGTCGCGTACCCCGCGGCCATGTCCGCCGGTGTGACCGCCGTCTGGCCACCACCGATGGAGATGTTGTTGTCCCCGGTGAACAGCACGCTGCGGCCGCCGGTGTTCTTCGTGCGGATGCCCGCCTCCTGCGCGGCTTCGGCCACCCCACCCGGCTTGGTCACGTTGAGCACCATGTCGTAGAAGACGGTGTTGGTGGACCGCTGCATCGCCTCGGCCACCGTGCACTGCTCGGAGCAGCTGCTGGTGGTGCCGGCGTTGCGCACCGGCAGCGGCACGTCGGGGAACGTCCGCGGCGAGCGGCCGTCGAACACCGCGTTCAGCCCGCGGCCGCCCTTGAGGAACGCCGTGAGGTCGAACGGCTTCATCGACGATCCGGGGTTGTGCGCTTCGTCCGCCCAGTCGCGGCCGGCCTGGTCCTCGCCGTTCGGGCCCTTCACGATCGGCTCGCCGCCGTAGTAGGCGAGCACACCGCCGGATTTGGGGTCGACGGCGACCAGCGCGTCGAGGATGCGGTCGTCGGTCTGCCCGGCCATCCCCTCGGCCACGGCCTTCTCGGCGGCTTCCTGCGCCTTCGAGTCGATCGTCGTGAACACCTGGAACCCGCCCGAGTAGTACTTCTCCTCGGGGATCCCCGCCGCGGCCAGCTCGGCCTTGACCTGCTTCTTGACGAACGGGTTGAGCTTGTTCCCCGGCCGCGATTCGACGAGCGGAACCGGCGTCGGGAACTTCGCCGCCGTCCGGTCGGCGGCCGTGAGGTACCCGTTGCGCAGCATGCGATCCAGGGCCGTGCCCCACCGGTCGCGGGCGACCGTCGCGTTCTCCGAACGGCCCGGCTGCTGGATCAGCCCCGCCAGCAACGCGGCCTCGGAATAGTTCAGCTGGGCGGCGTCCTTGCCGAAGTACGCCTGCGCGGCCGCCTGGATCCCGTACGCGCCGCGGCCGAAGTAGATGATGTTGAGGTAGGCGGTGATGATGTCCGCCTTTTCGTAGGTCTGGTTCATCTTGAACGACTTCGCGAGCTCGACCCACTTGCGCGTCAACGTCGGCGCGTCGTCGCCGGTGGCCTTCTTGATGTACTGCTGCGAGATCGTCGAGCCGCCGCCGGAGCCGCCGATGGCCTGGTTGTAGGCGGCCCGCGCGATACCGGAGAGGTCGAAGCCGGAGTTGGTCTCGAAGGACGCGTCCTCGGTGGCGATCACGGCCTTCTTGACGACGTCCGGGATCTGGGCCGGGTCGAGGATCTGCCGGTTCCCGCCGGCGGGCACGTCCTTGCCCATCTCGGTGCCGTCGGCGTAGAGGTAGGTGACCGCCTGGCCCTGCGACTGCGCGACTTTGTCCGGTGAAGGCACGTCGACGGCGAAGTAGGTGATCACGAAGGCGACCGCGGGCACCAGGAAGAACAGGCCGGAGAGCACGTACAGCACCCGGCGGACCGTCTTCCAGCGGCGGCGGTTGCGCGGTTCCGGCGGTGGGACCGGGGTGACGTCGGTGGCGAGGTCATCCGGTTCGTCCGGTTCGTCCAGTCGCGGGAGGGGCCGGCGTGGCTGGTAGCGACCACGCGGAACCGGCCTGCGGCCGGACCTCGAGCGATTTCGGTCGGTGTACACGGGCCGTCCTCCGGTACGCCGGTGGGCTGCGGGCGCAGACCCCTCGACACTCCACACGGACCACGGACGGCGGTGGTTCACCAAAGCCGAAGGCCCCGCACTGAGCAGTGCGAGGCCTTCGGGGTCATCCTTCCGAACCCGGTGGTCTGCCGAGCCCGTCACCGCCGCCGGGCAGCGACGGGGTGGTCCCGCCCGGGCCCGGCCGGGACGTCCTCGTCCGGGAAGACGAGGTCTCGGTTTCGGTGGACGTCTCCGGGGGCGGCTGGGACGACGTCGTGCTCGGGGGCTCCTGCGGCGTCGGCGTGTCCGAGGGCTTCGGCGGCGTCGTGGTCACCTCGTTGACGTTCTTGCCGAGCGGGTCGACCTTGTCGAACTTCTCCGCCGGCTTGCCCTTGAGGTAGAGGTTCAGGAAGTTCGCCCAGGTCGGGCCGGCGATCGTGGAACCGAAGATCGGCTTGTTCTTCGCGTCGTGCAGCGGCACGTTGCCGTCACCGCCGACCCACACCGCCGCGGACACCGACGGGGTGTAACCCACCATCCAGGTCTGGGCGTTGAGGTTGCCGTACGACGCCGGGTCGCTGTCCTTGGGCGCGTACTGCTGCGTACCGGTCTTGCCGGCGCACTCGTGGCCGGACGGGCACTTCAGGCCCGAGTGCGAGATGACCGGCTTCAGCGCCTCGGTGACGTTGCCCGCGATCTGCTGGCTCTTCGCCGCGTCGTTGTCGAACGCCGGGTTGGACTTGATGTTGTTCTCGTCGAACTCCACCTCGTCCTGGGCGTTCGTCAGCTTCGAGACGAAGTGCTGCTCGTGGTAGGTGCCGCCGCTGGCGAACGACGCGTACGCCGCGGCCATGTCCCTCGGGGCCACCGCGGTCTTACCACCGCCGAGCGAGATGTTGTTGTCTCCGGCGAACAGCGTGGCAGTGCCGCCTTCGTCGGTCGTCCGGACGCCGGCCTGCTTCGCCGCCGTCGCGACCCCGGACGGTTTCACGTGGTTCAGCACCATGTCGTAGAACACGGTGTTCGCCGAAATCTCCATCGCTTTCGCGACCGTGCACTGCGTACCGCAGCTTTCGTTCTCGCCCGCGTTGCGGACCGGCTTGGCGACCCCGGGGAACGTGCGCTTGTCCGAGCCGTCGAAGATGTCGCCGAGGCCCCCGCCCATCTTGAGGAACCCGGTCAGGTCGAACGGCTTGATCGACGACCCGGGGTTGCGGGCCTGGTTCGCCCGGTCCTGGCCGATCTGGTCCTTCCCGTCCTTGTCCTTGACGGTTTCCGGACCGTAGTTGTAGGCGAGCACACCGCCGGTCTTCGGGTCCACGGCCACGAGCGCGGCGAGCAGGTTCTCGTCCGTCTGGCCCTTCATGCCTTCCTGGACGGCCTGATCGGCCGCGTCCTGCGCCGCCGGGTCGATCGTGGTGTAGATCTTGGCGCCGGTGGAGAACAGCTTGGTCTCGTCGTAGCCCTTCGCGCCCAGCTCTTCCTTGATCCGCTGCTGGAGCTGGTAGGACATCTTGCCCGACTGCTGCTCCTTGTTGGCGTTCTTCGGGATCGGCGTCGGGAACTGCGCGGTGGCGCGTTCGTCGGCGCGCAGCCACTTGTTGGCCACCATCTGGTCCATCACGTACGTCCACCGGCGCTGGGCGTAGTCCTGGTTCTCCGATTTGCTCGGTCCCTGGATCAGGCCGGCCAGCAGCGCGGCTTCCGACGCGCTGAGGTCCTTGGCGTCCTTGTTGAAGTAGGACTTCGCGGCGGCCTGGATGCCGTTCGCCCCGCGGCCGAAGTAGACGATGTTCAGGTACCCGGTGATGATCTCTTCTTTGGACTGCTGGTTGTTCATCTTGAACGACTTGGCCAGCTCGGTCCACTTGCGGGTCAGCGTCGGGGCGTCGTTCTCCGTCGCCTTCTTGATGAACTGCTGGGAGATGGTCGACCCACCGCCCTGCCCGCCGGTGGCCTGGTTGAACACCGCGCGGAGGATGCCGGTGACGTCGAAGCCGGAGTTGGTCTCGAACGTCGCGTCCTCGGCCGAGTACACGGCGTGCTTGACGACGTCGGGGATCTCGCCCGGCTTGAGCAGCTGGCGGTTACCGCTCTTGGGCACTTCCTTCCCCATCACCGTCTTGCCGTCGGCGTAGTAGTAGGTGATCGGCTGGCTCTGCAGGGCCGCGACGCCCTCCGCCGTCGGCACGTCGACCAGGAAGTAGGTGATCACGAACGCGATCGCGGGAACGACGAAGAAGACGCCGACGCAGGCGTAGGCGACCCGCCGGATGATCTTCCAGCGGCGCTTCTTCCGCTGCGCCGGCGTGAGGACCTTGCGGCCCTTCTCGTCGAGCTCCGGCTGGGGCTCGACGTCATCGGCGAACTCGTCGAACCGGTCGTCGTCGTACGGCTCGTAGCCGTCTTCGGTCCCGTTGTGCGCGTGGTGGGTGATGAGATCCGGCTCACGTTCGGGTTCCGGTTCCGGACGGCGGCCGCCGGGCGGGGGCTGCCGGAAGCCCTGCGGCGGTGAGCCGGGCGACTGACCGGGACGGCGGCCGCCGGGCGGGGGCGGCTGGCGCCGGCCGGCCGCGCCGCTCTGGCCGCGCGGCGCCTGCGGACGTCGTGGCTGCTCACCGGGCCACTGCTGGCCACCTTCGTCGCCGGCGGGCCAGGACGGCCCGGGGTTACCGCGAGGCGGGGTGGCGCGCCGGGGCGACTCACCGGGCCACGCCGGTCCCGCTTCTTCACCCGGCCACTGGCCGCGGCGGGGTCCGTCTGGCTCCTGGTTCGGCCAGGAGCGGTTGTCGTCGGTCACGGATGGGCCTCCCGGATCAGTACCCGCAGGGGTACTGACCTGCGTGTTGCGATGGTCGTACGGTGGCTCACCGGCCCGCGTTCCTTCGCGGACTCGCCGGTTCCCCTGTGCCCAGGACGTATGACCGGACCAAGTGGTTCCAGTGGCACGCCCGGCACACTTCGACGTCGTACACGGTGAACTCGGCGAACGAGCCGGCCATCCTGGCCAGCTCTTCGGGGGTCTTGGCCGAGCCCGCGACGTGCTTGAGTTCGTCGCCGTAGACCCAGGACACCAGGGTCAGCGGCTCCTGGCGGCAGATCGGGCACGGGAGATCACCGTCCCGGCCGTGGAACTTCGCCGCCCGCAGCAGGTACGGGCTCGCGTCGCAGGCTTCATAGCTGCCGACGCGCCCGGAGCGGACCTCGGCCAGCAGCGCACGGCGCTGCAGCGCGTAGTCCACGACCTGCCGCTGGTTAATCACGAGGACAGAGTACGGGCTCTTCCTGTGGCGTCCACGCCCCCTAGCGCCGCCAAGCCCGCGACCGGGGCGGACACGCCGGACGTTCGATAACTCTCCGGTGAATTTCGCCCCCACCGGGTAGTAGGGCGGGGTTAGCTTCGCCACTTCGATGTATCGGCGCGATATAGTGGCTGAGTAGGTTGGATCGAGGCGCTCGTTCGGAGCAACGCGAGTGATCTCGGTTTGTTCCCGGAAGGGGGTGCGTGTGCTGGAGTTCGCGATCCTCGGTCTTCTGCACGAAGCGCCCATGCACGGGTACGTGCTGCGCAAGCGGCTGCACGAGACGCTCGGCACGTTCCGGACGTTCTCGTACGGCTCGCTGTACCCGACCCTGCGGAAGCTGCTGCGGGCCGGGTATCTGGTCGAGGAGCTGGACGAGGCCGACGACCGGGCGTGGTCGCGGCGCGGGCGGCGGGTCTACAAGCTCACCGCGGAGGGCAAGGAGCGCTTCGGTGAGCTGCTCGGCGACGCCGGGCCGCAGACCTGGGACGACGAAGGTTTCGGCGTCCACCTGGCCTTCTTCTCGCGGACCCCGGCCGACGTGCGGCTGCGGATCCTCGAGGGCCGCCGCCGTCGCGTCGAAGAACGCCGCGAGGGCATGCGGGCGGCGCTGGCCAGGGCCGAGGAGAAGATCGATCGCTACACCCGCGAGCTGCACCGGCTGGGGCTGGAGACCAGCGAGCGGGAGGTGCGCTGGCTCAACGAGCTGATCGCGCACGAACAAGCCGAACGGCAGGGTCCGGAGACCTGAGCCGCCCGGCCCGGGCCGCAGCGTGGCGGCACCTGACCTACTGAACAGACACGGATTGAAGGAGAAACCCCCATGGGCGAGAACCGCCGCGTACGGGTGGCCATCGTGGGCGTCGGCAACTGTGCGGCGTCGCTGGTCCAGGGAGTCCAGTACTACCGCGACGCGGACCCGGCCAACCGCGTCCCCGGTCTGATGCACGTCGACTTCGGCGGCTACCACGTCCGCGACATCGAGTTCGTCGCCGCGTTCGACGTGGACGCCAAGAAGGTCAGCCGCGACCTGTCCGAGGCGATCTTCGCCTCCGAGAACAACACCATCAAGATCGCCGACGTGCCGCCGCTCGGCGTCACCGTCCAGCGTGGCCACACCCACGACGGTCTCGGCCGCTTCTACCGCGAGACGATCGAGGAGTCCGACGAGACCCCGGTGGACATCGTCGCCGCGCTGCGCGAAGCGAAGGCCGACGTGCTCGTGTCCTACCTGCCGGTGGGCTCCGAGGTGGCGGACAAGTTCTACGCCCAGGCCGCGATCGACGCCGGCGTGGCGTTCGTCAACGCGCTGCCGGTGTTCATCGCCTCCGACCCCGAGTGGGCCCAGAAGTTCACCGACGCGGGTGTCCCGATCGTCGGTGACGACATCAAGTCCCAGGTCGGCGCCACCATCACGCACCGCGTGCTGGCGAAGCTGTTCGAAGACCGCGGCGTCCAGCTCGACCGGACGATGCAGCTCAACGTGGGCGGGAACATGGACTTCCTGAACATGAAGGAGCTCGAGCGGCTCGAGTCGAAGAAGATCTCGAAGACCCAGTCCGTCACCTCGCAGGTCGACCGCGACCTCGGCAAGGGCAACGTCCACATCGGACCGTCGGACTACGTGCAGTGGCTCGACGACCGCAAGTGGGCCTACGTCCGGCTCGAGGGCCGCGCGTTCGGCGACGTGCCGCTGAACCTGGAGTACAAGCTCGAGGTCTGGGACTCGCCGAACTCGGCGGGCATCATCATCGACGCCGTCCGCGCCGCGAAGATCGCGCTCGACCGCGGCATCGGCGGCCCGATCCTGTCGGCGTCCTCCTACTTCATGAAGTCGCCGCCGGAGCAGTACGACGACGCGACCGCCCGCGACGCCGTCGAGAAGTTCATCCGCGGCGAAGTCGAGCGGTAACCCGCAGTACCGTCGGAGGCCGTCACCCCTGGTGGCGGCCTTCTTCGCGTGTTGCACTAAACCGGTGGGGCGGGGTGGGCGTTGGCGGGGCGTGAGTGCGAGTGTGGGCGAAAGCGCGCCGGGGGACCTGGGCGTGCCGACCTTCCACGACCTCTTCCGCGAGTACTTCGGCCAGATGACCCGGCTGGCCCACCTGCTCGGCGCGGACGACGCGGAGAACGTGGCGCAGGAGGCCTTCGTCAAGCTCCACCAGCGCTGGGACT
This sequence comes from Amycolatopsis mediterranei, assembly GCF_026017845.1. Taxonomy (NCBI): domain Bacteria; kingdom Bacillati; phylum Actinomycetota; class Actinomycetes; order Pseudonocardiales; family Pseudonocardiaceae; genus Amycolatopsis; species Amycolatopsis mediterranei. The sequence goes on along the minus strand of NZ_CP100416.1, from coordinate 10,485,610 downwards.
CCCTGACCGACCACTCGCGGGTGGCCGGTTACCTCCGCACGATCGTGGTGAACATGTCGCGCTCGCGGACCCGGCACCTGCGCGTCGTCCGGCGGACCCCGCAGGATCGGCCGCCGGACGAGCTGTCGGCCGAGGTCAGGGCGGTGGCGAACTGGGAGCACCAGCGGCTGCGCGCGGTGCTGGTGCGGCTGTCCCGGCGACAGCGCGAGGTGCTGGTGCTCCGCTATTGGCTGGACCTCAGCACGGCGGCCATCGCGGAGACCCTGGGAATTTCCCAGGGCACGGTCAAGGCGACGACGCACCACGCGATGGAGAATCTGCGCAAGCACCTGGGGGACGACCTGGGAGGTGAGCGATGACCGACCTCGAACGCAAGCTGGCCGAGACGCTGCGGGAGCAGGCCGGGGAGGTCACGCCCAACCTCGACGCGGCCTGGGCGGAGCAGCAGCGGAGGCAGCAGCGGCGGCCACGCCGCCGCCGGGCCGCGGTGTGGGGCGCCCCGCTGGCCGCGGTGCTTGTGGTGCTGACGAGTGTGCTGCTGGCCACGCAGGTGAACACGGGCCAGGCCCCACCGCCAGCGGCGCACCCCGGCGAGCCGCTCGTCCTGCCGAAGCCGGAGTACCTGACATTGTCCGCGCTGCAGGTGACGGATACTCCGGCCGTCATCACCACGTTCGCCGGCCAAAGCAACACCTGGTCGACCTACGTCTTCACGGCCACGGTCGCCGGTGCGCCTCGCTTCTGCTTGGCCGCGGTGCCGAGGGGTGATCAGCTCATTCCCGATGCGCCGCAGTACGGGACGAAGTCGCCGCTGTGCATGCCGATCGCCGACCGCGGGGACCTCCTCGCCGGATACGTCGGCGAGGACGGTGGTCCGCTGCCGGCAGGCAAGGCGGTGTATGTCGTCGATCCCCGACGGCGGGCAGACCTGCGGCTGTTCGATGCGGCGGGCAACTTGAGCCAGCCCCAGTCCGACGCCAACGTGGGGGATTACCTTGCCTATCTCACCGACGTGAATCCGGGTTCGCCGCCGGTGCGCTTCGAGGTCAGCTGAGCCCCAGCGCCCCCGGCAGGTCGGTGATCTTCTCCACCACCGCCGTGGCCTGCTTCAGCACCTCGGGGTCCGGCGGGAAGTGCGGGTTCGGCACCGCGTACACCGCCATCCCCGCGGCCAACGCCGACCGAAGCCCGTTCGTCGTGTCCTCCACCGCCGCGCACTCCGACGGCGCCACCCCCAGCAACTCCGCCGCCCGCAGGTACACATCCGGCGCCGGCTTCCCCGCCCCGACCTGCTCGGACGACACCGCCGCCCCCACCGGCAGGCCCGTCACGTCCAGGAACCCCTTGATCAGGATCACCGGTGACGAGCTCGCGATCGCCACCGGCCACCGCGCCGACACCTGCCGCACGACGTCCACCGCGCCCGGGATCAACGGTGGCTCTTCCGCATACCGAGCAGCCATCCGCTTGACCACGAGCGTCGCGATCTCCGGCGGCGTGAGCTGCGCGCCCAGCTCTTCCACCAGGTAGCGGGCCCATTCCGGGGTGCTCATCCCCTGTAGCGCCCGCGTGGCCTCGTCGCGCCAGGTGCCGCCGTGCTCGGCGACGACCGCGCGCCGCACTTCGTCCCAGATCCGCTCGGAGTCCACCAGTACGCCGTCGAGGTCGAAGATCACCGCGTCCATGGCCCGAGCCTAGCCTGTGAGCCGACTTACTTAGCCACCCTTACTAATTTTTGTTAGCCTGGCTAAGTGACTTCCGCGATCACCGATCTCGCCCACCGGCTGCGGCCGCTGGTCTTCCGCCTGTACCACCAGGTGCGCCGCCAGACCCCGCAGCTGACGCTGACCCTCACCCAGGGTTCGGTGCTGAGTGAGCTGGTCAACGGCGGTCCGCGCCGGATGAGCGCGCTGGCCGAGTTCGAACGGGTCAAGCTGCCGTCGATGACCGACGTCGTCGGCAGGCTCGAACGGCTCGGGCTCGCGACCCGCCGTCCGGACCCCGCCGACGGCCGTGCGGTGCTCGTCGAAGTCACCGACGAGGGCCTGCGGTTTTACGCCGAACTGGTGACGGCTCGCGAGGAGTTCCTCCGCGAGCGGCTGATCGCCATGGACGACACCGACCGCGCCGCGATCGAAGCCGCCCTGCCGGCTCTCGCCAAGTTGCTCGTTGATGCCAAGAAGGAGGCACTGATCAGCGATGAGCGCTGAACACCACTCGAGCCTGCTGGACGCCGTCAAGGGCCAGCCCAAGCAGGTGTGGATCACCGCGTTCGCCGCGGTCATCGCCTTCATGGGGATCGGCCTGGTGGACCCGATCCTGCTGTCCATCGCCAAGGGCCTGGACGCGACGCCGTCGCAGGTCACCTTGCTCTTCTCGTCCTACCTCGGCGTCCAGGTCGTCGCGATGCTGGTCACCGGCGCGGCGAGCGCCCGCTTCGGCGCGAAGCGCACGGTGCTCGCCGGGCTGACGCTGATCGTCGCCGCCACCGCCCTCTGCGCGGCCGCCGGATCGATCGAGCAGCTCGTCGGGCTGCGCGCGGTCTGGGGTCTCGGCAACGCGTTCTTCATCGCGACCGCGCTTTCGGTGATCGTCGGCGCCGCGACCGGCGGTCAGTCCGGCGCGATCCTGCTCTACGAGGCCGCCCTCGGCGTCGGCCTGTCGGTCGGCCCGCTGCTGGGCGCGCTGCTCGGCTCGATCTCCTGGCGCGGCCCGTTCCTCGGCACCGCGATCCTGATGGCCGGCGCGCTCGTGCTGTGCGCGGTCTTCCTGAAGAGCGACAAGCACGAGAAGCGTGAGCCGATCAAGCTGCTCGACCCGCTGCGCGCGCTGAAGCACACCGGCCTGCTGCGCACCTCCGTCGCCTCGGCGCTCTACACCGCCGCGTTCTTCGCGGTGCTCGCCTGGTCGCCGTTCGTCCTCGGCTGGAGCGCGATCGCCGTCGGCCTGGTGTTCTGCGGCTGGGGCCTGTGCGTCGCCGTCGCCGGGGTCGCCCTCGCGCCGCGGCTGGCCGCCCGGCTCGGCGAGCGGCACGCCGCCGCGGCCGCCGTCTTCGGGTACGCCGTGCTGATGCTGGTCCTCGCCGTGCCGAGCAAGCCGGTGCTGGTCGCCGGGATCATCGTCTCCGGGCTGGTGTCCGGCCTGCTGAACACGCTGTTCACCGGCACCGCGATGTCGATCAGCGAGGCGCCGCGCCCGGTCGCCAGCGCGGGCTACAACTTCTGCCGCTGGCTGGGCGGCGCGGTCGCCGCGACGCTCGTCGGACACGTCGCCGAGTGGTTCGGCTCGCCGCAGGCGCCGTTCGTCGCCTCGGCCGTGCTGTGCGTCGTCGCGGGCGCGCTGCTCTCGCTGCGGGAGAAGAAGGCGGACCCGCACACCCTGCCGAAGGAAGCGGTGCTCGTCGGCGAAGAGTTCTGACACTCCGTTCGGAGCAGCAGTACACCTGCCGTTCACGTGAATGTCTGGAATGGCTGGTTTTGGGAGCTTAGGTTCAGTTAGTCCCCGAACTCCCACCATGGAGGCGAAGTGCTCGACCGCCTGCTCCCGCTGTTCCCCGCCCACCCGGGCGGGCGCTCCCCGGTCACCTGCGAGTACCGCTGCGGCAACGCGTGCGCCCACCCGGAGGCGAACGAGACCGACAACGAGTACTTCGGCGACGTCGTCAAGGACATCTCGCGGCGCCGGGTGTTCAAGGCCGGCGCCGTGATGGCCGCTGCGGCCGGGGGGTTCGCCGCCCTGTCCGGCACGGCGGCGGCCGCGCCCGCCGCGCCCGCTCCGAGGCCGCCGCGGCCGGTGCCCGGCACCGACTTCACGCCGGTCCCGCCGAACAAGCTCGACGCGGTCAGCATCCCCGACGGCTACGCCCAGCGCGTCGTCGTCCGCTGGGGCGATCCGGTGGTCGCGGGTGCGCCGAAGTTCGACTTCACCAACCAGACCGCGGCCGCGCAGGCGAAGCAGTTCGGCTACAACAACGACTTCGTCGGCCTGATCCCGCAGGACCCGCTGGGCCTGTCGAACCTGCTCGTGGTCAACCACGAGTACACGACCGAGGTCCACATGTTCCCGGCCGGCCAGTACGACCCGGCCAACCCGACCGAGGAGCAGGCGAAGATCGCCTGGGCCGCGCACGGCCTCTCGGTGCTGCAGGCCCGTCGCGACCCGATCCACGGCGGGCTCGAGGTCGTCCCCAGCCGGTACGGCCGCCGGATCACCCTCGACACGATCTTCGAGGTCCGCGGCCCGGCCGCCGGCTCGAAGTTCCTCCAGACCTCGGCGGACCCGAGCGGGCGCAAGGTCCGCGGCACGCAGAACAACTGCTCCGGCGGCGTGACGCCGTGGGGCACGGTGCTTTCCGGCGAGGAGAACTTCGACCAGTACTTCGCCAACTCCGACAAGGTCACCGACCCGGTCGCGGCGGCGCGGCTCAAGCGCTACTCCGTCGGTGCCGGCCCGAGCACCCGCAAGTGGGAGCGGTTCGACAAGCGCTGGGACGTCTCCCAGGAGCCCAACGAGCCGAACCGGTTCGGCTGGGTCGTCGAGATCGACCCGAACGACCCCGACTCGACGCCGGTCAAGCACACCGCGCTCGGCCGGTTCAAGCACGAGGCCGCGAACATCAAGATCACCGCCGACGGCCGGGTCGCCGTCTACTCCGGGGACGACAGCCGCTTCGAGTACATCTACAAGTTCGTCTCGAAGGGCAAGTACAAGCCGGGCACCAGCGCGCACGCGCGGCGGCACAACTCGGCGTTGCTCGACGAGGGCACGCTCTACGTCGGCCGCTTCACCGGCGACAGCCCGGCCGCGGAGATCGACGGCAAGGGCACGCTGCCCGCCGACGGCGAGTTCGACGGCACCGGCGAGTGGATCCCGCTCGTCAGCGGGGACAAGTCCTTTGTGGACGGCTTCACCGCCGAGGAGGTCTACGTCTTCACGCGCCAGGCCGCGGACAAGGTGGCCGCCACGAAGATGGACCGGCCGGAGGACATCGAGCCGAACCCGGTCAACGGCCGGATCTACGCGGCGCTGACCAACAACAGCGACCGCGGCGCGACGGGCAAGGCCGGCGTCGACGAGCCGAACCCGCGGGTGGGCAACAAGAACGGCCACATCCTGGAGTGGGAGGAGGACTGCGGCGACGCGGCCTCGACCCGGTTCTCCTGGCGGCTGCTCCTGGTCTGCGGCGACCCCCAGGCGGCGGACACCTACTTCGGCGGGTTCCCGAAGGACCAGGTCAGCCCGATCTCGTGCCCGGACAACGTGGCCTTCGACCGGCACGGCAACCTGTGGATCGCCACCGACGGCAACGCCCTCGGCGCGAACGACGGCCTGTTCTCGGTGCCGGTCACCGGCCCGGAGCGCGGGCACGTCAAGCAGTTCCTGTCGGTGCCGGTCGGCGCCGAGACGTGCGGCCCGGTGGTGACCGACAACCTGGTGCTCGTCGCGGTCCAGCACCCGGGTGAGAACGCGACGAGCTCGGCGAACCCGACGTCGCACTGGCCGGACGGCGGCACCGCGCAGCCGCGCCCGGCCATCGTCTCGGTGTGGAAGAAGGGCCGCTTCGGGCTGCCCGGCCGGATCGGCGAGCGCTGACGCACCGGGTCCGCACCGGCCGAGGTTCAATGAACCTTGTTCAGCCTGACCGGAACAAGGTTCACTCTTAAGTGGACGGTTCTCGGCCGGTGCGGGCCCGCGCCGCGCGCCATAGTCGAGAGGTGATCTTCTCGCGGCGCACGGCAGCGGTGGCGGTGGTGGCGATCGCGGCGGCGGTCGTGCCCGCGTCCGCGTCCATCGCCGAGGACGCGCCGCCGGTCTGCGGCGGTCTCGCGGCGAACCCGAGTGTCGAGCTCGCGGCCCGCAACGGCGCCCCGGACGGGTACGTGTTCGCTCCGGCCGCCCCCGTCCCGCCCGGCACACCGGCCGCGAAGGTGCCGAAGCTGCTGACCGAGCGGGAGTACGCCGTCGACGGGCAGCGGGCGGCGGTCGTCCAGACGCCGGACGGCAAGACCAGCACCGCCTACCAGACCGAGCGGTTCGTCCCCGGCGGCGTCTACGGCCTCAGCGTCTGGACCGCTTCGCGCGCGCCGAGGTACGAACCGGCCACCGGCCTGCGGTTCTACGACGCCACCGGCACGCAGATCCAGGAGACCAAGCTCGTCGCCGGCCACTACGCCGGCGACGGTGCCCTCGTGCGGCAGGACTTCCCGGCGGCGACGGCGCCGTCGAAAGCGGCCGCGGTGAAGTTCTTCGCCACGACCACCCTCGACCGGCTGCACTGGGACTGCGTCGACCTCCAGCTCGCGGCGTACTCGGTGAAGAAGGAAGTGCAGAACCCGGCGACCGGCGCGTGGGCCTCGTTCGCGACGGTCACCGCGGGCGAAACCGCGCACTACCGCGTCACGGTGACCAACGAGGGCACCGAAGACCTCACCGGGATCACCGTGCAGGACCCGTGGTGCCCCGGGACGTTCGAGCCGTTCGCGCTGGCCGCCGGCGCGAACCGGCAACTGACCTGCGACCACCCGGACCTCACGGTGGCCGACAGCGGGCACGTCAACACGGCGAAGGTGACCGGCGTGCGCTACCCGGGCGGCACGCTCGGCGACAAGACGGCGTCGGCGACGATCACCGTCCTCCCGCCGCCGGCCATCGCGAAGATCGGCGACTTCGTCTGGGCGGACCGCAACCGCGACGGCCTGCAGGACCCGGACGAGCCCGGCGTCGCGGGCGTCAAGGTGACGCTGAAGGACGGCGCGGGCGGCACGATCGGCACCGCGACGACCGACGACAAGGGCAAGTACGGCTTCGAGAAGCTGAAGGACGGCACGTACCAGGTGTGCTTCGCCGTCCCGGCGGACTTCACGGTGACCCGCCGCGACGCCGGCAGCGACGATCGCGATTCGGACGCCGACCCCGGCGGCTGCACCGCGCCGCGCACCGTGGGCGCGCCGTCCCACGAAGACTTCGCGGTTGACCTCGGGCTGCTCTCCCCGACCAACCGGATCGGCGACTTCGCCTGGGCCGACACGAACGGCAACGGCGTGCAGGACGCGGGCGAACCGGGCCTCGCCGGCGTCAAGGTGGTGCTGAAGGACGCGAGCGGCAAGCAGGTGGCCAGCGTCGTCACCGGCTCCGGCGGGACGTACGGCTTCGACGGCCTGGCGGACGGCACGTACCAGGTGTGCTTCACCGCGGAAGGCCGGCACCCGACGGCCAGGGGCGTCGGCGACGCCGCCCGTGATTCCGACGCGGACCTCGTGTCCGGCTGCGCGGAGCCGCGCACCCTCGGCCCGGCCAAGCGCGAAGACCGCACGGTGGACGTGGGCTTCGCGTAGCTACGGTGGGGGCATGACGGATCTTCCCCTCGCCCTGGTGACCGGCGCGTCCCGCGGAATCGGTGCGGCGGTCGCCCACCAGCTGGCCCCGACGCACCGCCTGCTCCTCGGCGGCCGCGACGCCGACGCACTGGCCGCGCTGGCGAAGGAGCTCCCGGGCGCGACGCCGTGGCCGGTGGAGCTGACGGACCCCGCTTCGCTCGCTTCGGCGGTCGCGGACATCTCGTCCCTGGACGTCCTGGTCCACTCGGCGGGCGTCGCCCGGCTGGGCCGTATTGAGGAGGCTTCCGCCGACGCGTGGCGCGACAACTTCGAGGTCAACACCCTGGCGGTGGTCGAGCTGACCCGCCTGCTGCTCCCCGCACTGCGCGCGGCCGGCGGCCACGTGGTGGTGATCAACTCGGGCGCGGGCCTGAACGCCCGCCCGGGCTGGTCCCCGTACGCGGCGAGCAAGTTCGCGGTCCGCGCCTTCGCCGACGCCCTCCGCGAGGAGGAGCGCGACATCCGCGTGACCTCGATCTACCCGGGCCGCACGGACACGGAGATGCAGCAGGCGATCTTCGCGGGCGAAGGCCGCGAGTACGACACGGCGCACCTGCTCAAGGCGGACTCGGTGGCCACCGCGGTGGCGACGGCGGTGGCCGCCACCCCGGACGTCCACCCGACGGAGGTCATCCTCCGCCCGCGCTAGACCCGCAGCCGGGCCGCCGTCTCGGCCACGCCGGCCTGCACCTTCGCCCGGTCCACCTTCACCGATTCGCCGTCGGCCACCACCTGCTCGCCCGCGACCCACACGTCCCGCACCCGCCGCGAGCCGGCCGCCCACACCAGGTTCGACAGCAGCTGCACGTCCGGGACATCGAGGCCGCACGCGAACGCCGGGTCGTCCAGGTCGACGTGCACCAGGTCGGCCCACCGGCCCGGCTCCAGCGCCCCGATGTCGTCGCGGCCCAGTGCCGAAGCGCCGCCGCGAGTTGCCAGCAGGAACACGTCCGCCGCCGTCAACACCGTCGAGTCGCCGGTGGCCAAGCGGGCGAACATGGCCGCGAGCTGCAGTTCTTCCCACAGGTCGAGGTCGTCGTTGGACGCCGGGCCGTCGGTGCCCAAGCCGACCGCGACCCCCGCCGCGCGCAGGTCCGCGATCCGCGCGATGCCCGAAGCCAGCTTCGCGTTCGAGCCCGGGCAGTGCGCCATGCCGACCCCGTGCGCGGCGAACAACGCGATGTCCTCATCCGAGAGGTGGATCGAGTGCGCCGCCAGCACCCGGCCGTCCAGCATGCCCAGCTCGCGAAGCAGGGCCGGGACCGAACCGTGCGAGGCACGGACCGCCGTGTCCTCCGCCGCCGCCTCCGCCACGTGGATCTGGACCAGCGCGCCCCGCGAAAGCGCCGACTCCGCCGTCGCCCGCAGGCCTTCCGGGGACAGCATGTACGCCGAGTGCGGGCCGTAGCCCAGCTCGATGCGGTCGCCGTGGCCGAAGCGGAGGCCGTCCGTGTCGATCCAGCGCTCGATGCCGGCCAGCTGGGCACGCCAGTCGAGCCCGGGCAGCTCCATCACCGGCGGCGCGACCAGCACGCGGCCGCCCGTCGTGAGGACCGCGTCGACCAGTTGCTCGCCTTCGAAGTACATCTCGGCGCTGGTCGTGACGCCGTGGCGGAGCATCTCGACCGAGCCGAGCAGCATGCCGGTGCGAACGTCCTCCGGGCGCAGCTTCGCCTCGGCCGGCCAGATGATCTCGTTGAGCCAGGGCAGCAGCGGCAGGTCGCCGCCCATGCCGCGCAGCAGCGTCATCGGGCTGTGTGCGTGCGTGTTGACCAGGCCGGGCAGCAGGATGCCGGTCAGGGTGGTGACCGGTGCGGCGGATCCGGGGGCGGTGGCCGCCGGTCCGCAGTAGGAAATGCGCCCATCGGCGTCGACATCGACGACCGCGTCACGGAGAAGCGAACAGGACGGATCGGCCGGGAGAACGACAGGGGCGTGGAAACGGCGTGGCATCTCTGGATACTACGCACCCGCGACGGGCCTCCCGAGACCGTCGCCGCCCTCGGTGGTGTCAGACGAAGCGGATCACTTCCTGGTCCCCCGAGCTGTGCCGGATCACCACCTCGCCGCCCTTGCTCACCGCTTCTTCGAGGACGGCGTACACCTGCAACGCCCGGTTGATCGTGTCGGTCTTCGAATCGCCGGTGAGTTCGACGGCCCGGTCCAGGGCTCGCGACGCACGGGGGACCAGGTTCACGGTCACCCGCTCCAGGCCACCGCCGCCACCGCCGCTGCGAGGCGGCGGCTTTCCGGGAGCGGTTTTCGCTTCACCGAGTTCGTTCGTTACCGACCCACTTTTCGGTGTCACGACAACCGTCCTTTCGTATGCGAGGCGCGGTCCCCCAATGGCCGGCCCCGGAGCACTTCGCCGAGCTCGGCTGCGTCACTGCAGCCGGTACTCGTCGGAAGCGACGTTCGGCGGACAAGTGCGTCACCCGGAGGTCTCGTACCTCCAGGTTCATGCTCATCATCCGCGTGTCGCGTGTCCTCTGTCAAGCTGAAGCGCGTATGAGAGATGCGCTTGAGATGCATGTTACCTAAGCATCTTACCCGTGGGTAGCGGTACGTAGTCATGGCCCCTCGCGATCGACTGAACCAATTAGCCCGGTGGTCTGTTCGGTCTTCATTAATCAATTGAACGTTCGCCGTCGCGAAATCGCTACAACATCCTTTGTGGATCGGCGGTGGCCGAGAGGCTCGGCCGCGCTGACCACGTTGTCGGCGGCGGTGTCGCTCCGCCGGTGTCCCGGCGCGCGGCGGCTCGAGCAGAGTTGACAAAAACCTGACGACCCGCGCGGCGCAGGAGCCAAATGTATTGATCTTCTATTACTCTCTGTACTCGCTTCGGGCATCACTTCACCGCATTGGTGGTACGGTGTCGACCAACTACGAGGGACCGTCCGTCCGGTGCACCCCCGCACCGGTCAGGGAAGGTGAGGGAGATCGGTGGACGAGGCGATCGAGACGGACCTGTCCAAGGCTGAGCCGAACCCCTCGGGACGCGCCGAGGTGCGCGTCGAGCGCGTCAAGGTGAGAGGGCGCCTCAAGATCGCGTTCGGCCCGCTGTCCGGCGAGGCCGAAGGCGAGGTCGACGCGGGTGACGCCGGAGGCCGGATCGCCTACGCGTGCGCGGCCGCGATCATCGTCGGCATTTCGGTCCTCGCCGCGTTCGGCGTCGCCTTGACCGGGATGTCGTTGCACTGGCCCGCTTGGCTGTCGGCCTTGCTCGTCGGGCTGGTCTTCGCGCTCATGGCCACGTTGCTGCTGGTGTGGCGGAGGGACAACGGCTAGGAAACGACTCCGCTCCGCCACGCCCAGGCCGCGGTCTCCACCCGGTTCCGCGCGCCGATCTTGCTCTGCACCGACGCCAGGTGCGTCTTCACCGTCGACAGCGACATGAACAGCTCCGCGCCGATTTCGGTGTTCGTCAACCCGCGGGCGGCCGCCTTGACGACGTCCAGCTCCCGGGCGGTCAGCGGCTCGGAAGGGGGCTTGACCTGGCGCTTCGCCGAGCCGGACCCGTCGAAGTGCTTGAGCAGCCGCACGGTGATCTGCGGCGAAACCAGCGCGTCGCCGCGGTCGGCCGCGCGAACCGCTTCGATCAGCAGGGCCGGGCCCGCGTCCTTCAGCAGGAAGCCGGACGCGCCGTTGCGCAGGGCCGTGTGCACGTACTCGTCGAGGTCGAACGTCGTGACGACGACCACCTTCAGCGGGTCGGTCACGTCCGGGCCGGCCAGCTGCCGGGCCACCTCCAGGCCGTCGAGGCCGGGCATGCGGATGTCGAGCAGGCAGACGTCCGGGCGCAGTTCGCGGGCCTTCGAGACCGCCGAGACGCCGTCCGCGACGTCGGCGACGACCTCGATGTCGTCCTGCGCGTCCAGGATCATGCGGAACCCCATCCGCACCATCTCCTGGTCGTCGGCGATCAGTACCCGGATCACTCGTCCCCTTCCGTGTCTTCTCCGGCCGCCAGCGGCAGCCAAGCTTCGACGCGCCAGCCGCCGTCCGGGCCCCGCCCGGCCGACAACCGGCCCTTGAGCAGCGCGACGCGTTCGCGCATGCCGACCAGACCGTAGCCGCCCGATCCACCGGCCGGCCGGTGCACTGTCGCACGCCCGTTGTCGGTCACCCGCAGGTGCAGTTCCACGCCCCGCACTTCGGCGGCGACGAACGCCTCGGTCGCGTCGGCGGCGTGCTTGCCGACGTTCGTCAGCGACTCCTGCACCAGCCGCAACGCCGAGCGGCCGACCTCGTGCGGCAGGTCCGGCGGCAGGTCGAGGTGCATCGACGTCGGGACGCCGTGGTTGGCGCTGTCGACGAGTTTCCGCAGGTCGGCACCGAGATCGGTGGTCGCCTGCTCGCTGAACTCGCTCGACCCGGCCGGCGCGTCGCCGCGCATCGAGCGGACCAGCCGCCGCATTGCCGCGAGCGCCTCGACACCGGCGTTCTCGATCCGGCCCATCGCGTCCACCGCGATCTGCGGGTTCTTCTCGGCCATCAGCCGCGCGGCCTGCGCCTGCACGACGATCCCGGTGACGTGGTGGGCGACGATGTCGTGGAGCTCGCGGGCCAGCGCCATCCGCTCGGCGGTCTGCGCGTCGCTCACCGCGGACTGCACGGCCTGGGTGCGTTCGGAGTCCCGCGACCGCAGCATCAGGCCGACGGCGATCGAGATGCCCAGCATCAGCGTCGCGGCGAAGGCCAGCACCGACAGGACTTGCGGATCGGTCTGCAGCCCCCGTCGCGCGTCCGAGTTGAGGATCGCCCCGAGCGCGACGACGCTCGAGAGCACCGCGACCCGCCGCCAGGACTGGCCCAGCCCGCGCGCCCGGGTCAGGTTCACCACCACGCCCATGCCGGCGACGATCTGCGTGGCCGGAATGCCGCCGGGTACCGGGTAGTCGTAGGAGTGCAGCTGCAGGAACGGCGTGACGATCGCGGACAGCAGCATGATCCCGGCGAGGCCGAGGAGCGCGTCCGCGGGCCGCCGCGGGGACAGCACCGCGATCACGGCCGCGAGGATCGAGCAGAACAGGATCGGGAAGCCGCGGGCGGTGTTCGAGTACGTGTAGCCGAACTCGAAGAGCAGTGCGAAGCCGAGCAGCCCCATCAGCGGCCACTGCCCCATCGCCAGCTCGTTCACCCGGCGCAGCCGCCGCGTCCGCGGATCGGCACGCGGGCCGCGGTCGCGGGCGGCGATGGCGGGCACCAGCGGGCCGACGAGCAGCAGCAGGCCGAACAGCAGCGCCTGGGTGCCCGTGCCGCCGTCGATGTCGCCGACACCCCCGTACCGGCCGAAGACGGCGACGAGCCCCGCGACGACCAGGAAGCCGACCACGCAGAACGCCACACCCGCCCGCGCCCGGCGGGCCACGTAGTAGACCATCAGCACCCCGGCCACGACCTCGGTGATGGTCACCTTCGGCAGCACGCTGGAGTACGGCGGAATGTGCAACGTGTGGATGAAGAGGGTGGAAAAGATCAGCACCCCGCCACCCACCACCCCGGCGACGGCGGCGCGCTTCTGGGCCCAGAGCCCGCAGGCCGCCATCGCGAAGATGCACGGCAGCAGGCCGAAGTCGACGAAGCGCGGGCCGAGGTCGTCGAGCGCCGCCTGCGTCGTGTAGACGATGTCGAACAGCAGCGCGGCGAACAGGACGGCGGAGGGCACGCCGATGCGCCGCACCAGGGCGGTGGCGCGGGTGGAGAGCGTGTTCGAGGGGGGCGCGGCGGGCACAACGTGACGTTACGTGATTCCCCCGTCCCCGCACCTTGGCCGAGTGGCCCGCGCCCCCTCGGCCGATCGGCCGAGGCGGGCCGGGGCGGGACTGGCCGTCTGCCCGAAGTGGACACCCCCGGCTCTCGGCGAGGCTCGTCGGCATCAAGATCCGAGACCGCAGGGAGAACCTCGTGGACCCGAACACGCCACACGCGACGAACGGCCCGGTGCTGTCCGGCCGCGGGCTGGTGAAGCGCTACGGCACCCAGCACGCCCTGGCCGGCATCGACATCGACATCCAGCCGCGGGACGCCGTCGCCATCGTCGGGCCGTCCGGCTCGGGGAAGACGTCGCTGCTGCACGTCCTGGCCGGCATCCTCCGGGCCGACGACGGGCAGATCTTCCTGAGCGGGCAGCGGATCGACCACCTCGGCGAGAAGAAGCGCAGCGAACTGCGCCGGACCGAGTTCGGGTTCGTCTTCCAGTCGGGGATGCTGGTCGCGGAGCTGTCGGCCGAAGAGAACGTCGCGCTGCCGTCGCTGCTGGCCGGGCTCGGCCGCAAGGAGGCCATCGACGCCGGCCGCCAGTGGCTTTCGCGGCTCGGCCTGGCCGGCAAGGAGCGCCGCCGTCCCGGCGAGCTCTCCGGCGGCGAGGCCCAGCGCGTCGCGATCGCGCGGGCGCTGACCCATCGGCCGAAGGTGATCTTCGCCGACGAGCCGACCGGCGCGCTCGACACGCGCACCGGCCGCGAGACGATGGACGCCCTCCTCGGCGCCGCCCACGAGACCGGCGCCGCGGTGCTCGTGGTGACGCACGACCGCGAGCTGGCCGAGTCGATGCCGAAGACCGTCGCCATCCGCGACGGCCTGATCGCGACGAGGCTGGCGGCGTGAACTCCCTCCAGATCGCCCTGCGGGTGCTGCGGGTGGACCGGCGGACCCGGACGTCGGCGATCCTCACCGCGATCGGGGTGGCCGTCGCGACCGGGCTGGTGCTGCTGCTGGCGACGCTGCCGTTCGCCACCCAGAACCGCGAACAGCGGGCCCTCTGGCAGGGCGAGCAGTTCTACAGCCGCGGCTCCGACGGCCCGGTCAAGCTGCTCTTCAGCTCGTCGAAGGACTACTTCGACGGTCAGCAGATCATCCGGGTCGACGTCGCGCTGACGTCCGGGGCCACCGCGGCCGAGATCCAGCTGCCGCCGGGCGTGCCGCAGCTGCCCGGGCCGGGCGAGACCGTCGTGTCGCCCGCGCTGGGCCGGCTCCTGCAGGCCAACCCGGCCGGGCAGCTCGGCGACCGGTTCGGCAAGCCCGTCGGCGCGCTCGGCGAAGACGGCCTCCGGTTCCCCGAGCAGCTCGTCGCGCTGACCGGGCACACGGCGGACGCGATGCCGGAGCACGTTTCGCAGGTGCCGGCCTTCCCGAGCGGGAAGGCGCGCCCGGACGCCCTGCTCATGCTGCTGTCCTGGGTCGGGATCATCGTGCTGCTGGTGCCGAGCCTGGTGCTGGTCGCGTCGTCGGCCCGGCTGACCGCGGCCCGGCGGGAACGGCGGCTCGCCGCGATCCGGCTGGCCGGCGCGACGCCGGGGCAGGTCACGAACATGGTGGCCGCCGAGACCACGTTGTCGGCAGGCATCGGCGCGCTGCTCGGCCTGCTGATCAGCCCGGCGCTGCACGGCCTCGCGTCGTTCGTCCCGTGGGCCGGCGGCACCTGGCTCGCGTCCGACTTCGCGCTGCCGGTCGGCCTGACGGTGTTCATCGTCCTGGCCATCCCGGTGCTCGTGGTACTGGCCGGCGTCCTCGGTCTGCGCCGCGTCCTCAAGAACCCGCTGTTCGCGACCGGTGGCCACACGAAGAAGCCGTTGCACTGGTGGCGGCTGCTGGCCCTGCCCGCGGCCGGGGCGTTCTTCCTCATCGCCGTGACGACGGTGAAGCAGACCGGTGGCATCGGGCTGGTCATGGCGGGCCTGTTCTTCCTGGTCGGCTCGGCCGCCATCGTGGGGCCGTGGGTGACGTCGGCGGTCGGTGGCACGTTCGTCCGGATCTGGCGGCGCCCGTCCGCGCTGCTCGCCGGCCGCCGCCTGCGTGACGACCCGAAGGGCGCCTACCGGGCGTCCGCCGGGATCGTGCTGGCGGTGTTCGCCGGGTCGATGGCGCTGACGCTGCTGCCGACGTTCGAATCCATGGCCGGCGGCGGCCGCTCCTTCGCCGACCCCGTGCTCTACGTCGACACCGACAGCGGGCACGCGGGCAAGATCGCCGACCAGGCCAACGCCGCCCTGCAGAAGTACGGCCAGTCCGAGAAGGCGGTCGCGGTCGGCGAGGTCTACCTCGTCAAGGGCACGGGCGACAACCGCTACGGCCACCGCGCGCTGGTGCTGACCTGCGCCGACGCCGTCAAGCTGACCCGCTTCGGGCTCACGCCGGAGAACTGCGCGGGCGGCCCGGCCGTCTTCGGCGACTCGGCGATCGACCTGGCGCAGTACAAGCTCGCCGCGAGCTGGGACGGCCCGGCGGTGACCGCGAAGTCGGGGACGCGGGTGGAAGCCGTCCACTACCCCGACGCCGACCTGTCCGGCTCATTCGTCGTCGATCCGGCCGCGCTGCCGGACGGCTTCACGCCGAAGGACTACACCGTCGTCGCGCCGACCACCGACGCGAACCGCGAGACCGTCCGGACGGCGTTGGCCGGCCCGGCGGCGGGCGCGGAGGTCGGCAGCCGCGACCAGTACCTGTTCAACCAGCAGACCCAGCTCGGCGACCTGCGCCGGGTCACGGTGATCGGGCTGCTCGCGGCGGGGATCCTGGCCGGCTGCAGTGCCGCGGTCGCGACGGCCGGTTCGGTGATGGACCGCCGCCGCACGTTCGGCGCGCTGATGGCCGCGGGCACGCCGGTGCGGGTGCTGGCGAGGGCGTTGCGGATGGAAGCCGCGCTGCCGGCGCTGGTCGCCACCATCGGCGCGGGAATCGTCGGGGTACTGGTCGGTGTTGGGCTCTACAGCATGGTCGACGAGCGCGGCATCGTGCTCAGCCCGTGGCTGCTGGCGCCGGTCGTGCTCGGGGTCGGGGTGGCCCTGCTCGGCGCATCGGTCTGCACGCCCGCACTGAAGCGGGTCCAGGCCGAACCGCTCGCCGAGGAATGAGGCGTCCGCTCCTGGAGTCGGGGCCGGAGCGGATACCGGGGGTAGTGAGCTGAAGGGGACTTTCTCCGCAGGGGATCCGGAGAGAGTCCCCTTCAGCCTTTCCCGGAATCAGCGTCGTTCGAAGATCAAGTCGTGCGAGACGCGGCCTTCGACGTCCGCGCGCTGCTCGAACTTCGTCACCGGCCGCCACTCCGGCCGCGGCGCCCAGCCGTCGTACCGGTTGCGCAGCGCCGGTTCCGCGGAGCAGACCTCGAGCATCTGCTCGGCGTAGTTCTCCCAGTCGGTCGCCATGTGGAAGGTGCCGCCCGGCGCGAGCCGGGAGGCGACGAGGGCGGCGAACGACGGCGACACGATCCGTCGCTTGTGGTGCTTCTTCTTCGGCCACGGGTCCGGGAAGAACAGCCGCACGCCGTGCAGCGAGTCCGGCTCGACGTGCTCGGTCAGCAGCACGACGGCGTCCCCGTGCAGCAGCCGCAGGTTTTCGACGCCGAGCTTTTCGGCGCGCAGCATCAGCTGGCCGAGGCCCGGGTCGTAGACCTCGGCCGCGACGTAGTTGAGCTCCGGCGCCGCGGCGGCCAGCTGCGACGTCGTTTCGCCCATGCCGGAGCCGATCTCCAGCATCACCGGCGCCTCGCGGCCGAACCACGCGGTGAAGTCCAGCGGCCCCGCGGGCAGCTCGCTCACCGTGCGGCCCAGCTCGGGCCACAGTTCATCCCAAGCGCGCTGCTGCCCGACGGTCATCCGGCCGCCGCGCTTGACGTAGCTGACCACGCTGCGCAGCCGGGGTTGGTGCTCGTTTTCCACCCGCCGAATGTAGCCGGGCGCGCAGCGCCTCCGTTGAGGGTGGTGGCGGGGGCATGGATGGACTAGCGAACGGCTTCGAACACCCCGAGACGAGACCGCAGCCCGGCCAGACCCGCCACCGGGATCGGATCCGGCGTCCGCCCGGTGTGCGCGGGGAGGACGTCGATCCAGCCCGGGTGCCGGTCGGTGTTCATCACCGTCGTGGGAATCGCGTGCCCCGATTTCCCGCGTTCGGACGGCATGAACTCCCAGTAGCCGGATTCGCCGTCCGCGGCCCAGGGGACGAATTCCCACCCCGGGCGCGGGCCGAGCAGTTGCGCGATCCGGTCCTCGACGCGGAAACCCTGATCCCGCGAATCGAGCTTGCCGTCCGCCATCGCGCGCAGCCACCACGGCGCGGGGATCGGACCCGACATCCCGGCCGAAGCGCGGAACAGGGCCAGTACGGTGTCTTCGGGCGCGCGGTGCACCCACGCCCGGCGCAGTTCGGCGGGGCTCGCCGCCGTCATGGCGGCCTGCGGGAGTTCGATGGCCCGTGACCATTCGAGGTCCAGCATCGGTTCGAGCCGGGGAGCGTCGTCTTCGGCGCGGGCTCGCGGAATCGTGTTGCCCAATTCTTGACCGGTGTCCACCGTCAAGGATCACCTCCAGGGGGAGTTCAGACGGGTCCGGTGCGTTCCCTTATGAATCTTGCCTGGTCATAGCAGTATGTCCGGCGCCTGTGAGAGAAGCCACAGCTGTTTCACCTTTTGTTAACAAGGTTTTTTGCGGTATTGAGACCGCCGTCACGCTCAGGCGTCGCGCCGTGCCGTGACGAGTACGCCGGCCACGAACAGGGCAACGGTGATGGCCGCGAAGTAACCGGCGTAGCCCCACGGACCGAGCGGCGCGGACGGCAGCTGCAGCGGCCCGGTGGAGAAGCCCGCCGCCCCGACGAACTCGTCGGCGGCGTGGAACGGCATCCACTGGTAGACGTGCTTGCCCACGCCCGGGATGAAGACGAGCACGCCTTCGAGCACCTGCGTCCAGACGAGCACCACCGTCAGCGCGAAGGCGACGCTGCGCAGCAGGAGTGCGACGCCGACCCCGGCGACCGCGGTGAACAGGAAGACCAGGCTCTGGCCGAGCACCGAGCGCCACGCTGCGGCCGAGTGCAGCGCGAGGTCGGCGTCCGGCTGCACGAGCGACGCCAGCCCCCAGGAACCGAAGCCCACGACCAACCCCAGCACCGCGCCGAGCGCGGCGATGACCACCACCTTGGCCAGCAGGGCGGGCACCCGGCTCGGCACCGCCTGGAACGTCAGCCGCATGGTGCCCCAGTTGAACTCCGACGCCGTGGCGAGGACGGCGAGGACGAGCAGCACGGTCCGGCCGTTGCCGCTCGCGAGCTGGGTGTTGCCGACGGTCGGCGGGATCTCCGGGCCGGCCAGCGCGAAGAACAGCGCGGTGAAGCCGAGCGGCGCGATGATCGCGATGGCCAGGCACCACCAGGGCGCGCGGGTGCTGAAGAGCTTGATGCGCTCGGCGCGGAGCAGGTTGGCGATCATCGGGAGGCCTCCGAAGACGGCACCGCGAACTCGACGGCGTCACGGGTGAGGTCGAGATAGGCCTGCTCGAGCGAGCCGGTGAGGGGACTCAGCTCGTGCAGCGTCGCGCCGGCGTCGAAGGCGAGCTGCCCGATCCGGTCACTGTCCACCCCGGACACCACGAAGGCGCCGTCGGCTTCGGTGAACTCGGCCTGCCCGGTCAGCGCCGCCCGCAGCCGGTCGGCGTGCGGCGTGCGCACCCGCACGCCGTGTTCACTCGTCTGTGCGATGAACTCGTCCATGGTGCCCTGGTAGATCAGCCGGCCGCGGCCGATCACGACGAGGTCCTGCGCGGTCTGCGCCATCTCGGGCAGCAGGTGGCTGGACACGAACACGGTCCGGCCCTCGGCGGCCAGCGCGTGCAGCAGCTGCCGGATCCACGCCATGCCCTCGGGGTCGAGGCCGTTCACCGGCTCGTCGAACAGCAGCACGCGCGGGTCGCCGAGCAGGGCGGCGGCGATCCCGAGCCGCTGCTGCATGCCGAGCGAGTACTGCAGGACGCGCGTGTTGCCGACGCTCGTCAGCCCGACCAGCGTCAGCACCTCTTCGACGCGCTTGTCCGGGATGCCGTTGGTCGCGGCCAGCCAGCGCAGGTGGTCGCGCCCGCTGCGGCCGGGGTGGCGCCAGGTGGCGTCCAGCATCGCACCGACCGTCCTCAGTGGATCTTTCAGCTGCCGGTACGGGACGCCGTCGACGAGCACCCGGCCCGCGTCGGGGCGGTCGAGGCCGAGGATCAGCCGCATCGTCGTGGACTTGCCGGCGCCGTTCGGGCCGAGGAAGCCGGTGACGCGCCCCGACTGCGCGGTGAACGTCAGTTCGTTGACCGCGGTGGTGACGCCGTACCGCTTGGTCAGTGCGGTCGCTTCGATCATGGGCTCCCCCGTTCGTCCAGGGGAGCCTACTGCGAAACACCGGATCCGGGTCGCCCCCCGACAGCGCGACCCGGATCCGGTGTTTTCCCCTGTTTCCCCTTTTCTCCCCTATGCGTCCCGCTTTTTCGCGACCCCGAGCGCGACGAGCAGGAACACGAGCGCGATGCCGGCGAAGTACGCCAGCGCCCAGCCGGGGCTCAGCGGCGAGTCCGACGGCGCGGGGCCGTCGACGACCGCGGAGCCGCGGAGGAATTTGTTCGCCACGTTGAACGGCAGCCACTCGTGGATGTGGTGCCCGACCTTCGGGATGATCTGCACCAGCTCTTCCACGGCCAAGTAGTAGATGAGCAGCAGGGCGATCGCTCCGGCGCTGTGCCGGATGAGGACCCCGAGCGCCATCGCGAGCACGGCGCTGATCGCGAAGACCGGCCCCAGCCCGGCGACGTTCAGCCAGTCTTGGGTGCTGTGCAGGCCCAGGCCGTCGTTCGGCCGCATGAGCATGGCGAGGCCCAGCGCGCCGAAGGCGCCGATCTCGCCGATCACCAGCGCCACCACCGCGACGACGACGGCCTTGGCGATCAGCGCCGGCGAGCGGTGCGGCACCGCCTGGAACGTCGTGCGGATGGTGTTGAAGCGGTATTCGGTGGTCACCGCGAGCGCGGCGAGCACCATGACGACGGCGATGCCGAACTGGGAGCCGCCGAATTGGGTGGCCGACAGCGCGATGGGCGTGTCGGCGGACGACGCGCCGGCCAGGATGGCCGCGAAGCCGATGGTCAGGGCCAGGGTGATGATGGCGCACCACCACGGCGAGCGGGTGCTGAACAGTTTGATGCGTTCGACCGCGAGCAGGTTCATGATCTTGGTTTCCCCGGTTACTTGGCGGACTCGAGCACGTGCTGGGCCTCGGCGTCGAGACCGGTGTGGTACTCGACGGAGTCGCCGGTGATCTGCATGAAGGCCTGCTCGAGCGAGCCGGTCTGCGGGCTCAGCTCGTGCAGCACGATCCGGTTGGCGGCGGCGAGCTCGCCGATCTTGGCGCTGTCCATCCCGGACACCACGAGCGCGTTCGCCTCCTCGGCGATCCCGGCGCTGGCCCGCTGCAGGGCGTCCCGGAGCTCGGCCAGCTGCGGCGACCGCACCTTCACCGTGTTCTCCGCCGCGCGGGCGACGAAGTCTTCGGTGGACGACTGCGAAATCAGCTGCCCCCGGCCGATCACCACGAGGTTGCTCGCGGTCAGCGCCATCTCCGAAAGCAGATGGCTCGACACGAAGACCGTGCGGCCTTCCTCGGCCAGCCGGTGCATGAACTTCCGGATCCAGAGGATGCCCTCCGGGTCGAGGCCGTTCACCGGCTCGTCGAACAGCAGGACCTCCGGGTCACCGAGCAGCGCGGCCGCGATGCCGAGCCGCTGCGACATGCCGAGCGAGAACCCGCCGGCGCGCTTGCCGGCCACGCTGGTGAGGCCGACGGTGTCGAGCACCTCTTCGACGCGGGCCGCCGGGATGCGGTTGGACTTCGCCATCCACTGCAGGTGGGCGCGCGCCGAACGGTTGGGGTGCACCCACTTCGCGTCGAGCAGCGCGCCGACGGTGCGCAGCGGTTCCTTGAGGTCGTGGTACTTCTTGCCCCCGATGGTGACCTGGCCGCCCGTCGGGTTGTCCAGGCCAAGGATCATCCGCATGGTGGTGGACTTGCCCGCCCCGTTCGGACCGAGGAAGCCGGTGACCTGGCCCGCGGCCACGGAGAACGACAGGTTGTTCACCGCCAGCGTTTTTCCGTACCGTTTGGTGAGGCCCGTTGCCTCGATCATGACTGCTCCTCTTCCGCCCCTCGCTTACGACGCGTTCATCGTCGCGGGTCCGGGGCGGTTCGCGCGTCACCCTGAAGGCCGAACCCCTCCCCCTACCTGAGTAGTACCTTGCTGGCTCTTCGGCCGATGCGCGATGGGTGATGACCCTGAGTCGACCCTGATTCGACGTTATTAATGAACTGTGGTTCAATAATAACGTGGCCCGGCCGAGGAGCATCACCGACGAGCGGCTGCTGAGCGCGGCGGAGACCGTGATCGGCCGCTGTGGTCCCGGTTTCACGCTGGCGCAGGTCGCTGCGGAAGCCGGCGTCTCGGTCGGCACGGTCGCGCAGCGGTTCGGCTCGAAGAGCGGTCTGCTGCAGGCGATGAGCCGGCGGGCCACCCGGCGGGCGGTCGAGCAGATGCGGGAGAGCGCCGAGCGGGCGGACGACCCGGTCGACGGCCTGCGCGCCGCCGCGGTGTCGGTCTACGCGGGGCTCGGGGACGCCGAAGAGGCGGCGAACCACCTGGGCCAGCTCGGCGTGGACATCGGTGACCCGGTGCTGCGGTCGCTGCTGGGCGAGCACTTCACGGCGGTCGAAGACGAACTGCGGCGGCTGGTGCGCGCGGCGGCTTCTTCGCTGCCGCACGCGCCGAGTGTGCCGCGGGCGGCCCGTGCGGTGCTCGGGGTCATCAACGGGGTGTCGATCGACTGGTCGATCCGGCCGCACGGGCGGCTGGCCGACCGGCTGGCGGAGGACGTCGACGCGGTGCTGACCGCGTGGCGGGGACGGGAGGATTCATGAGCTTGGAAGGCAAAGTCGCGGTGGTCACCGGGGCCACCCGGGGCTGCGGGCGGGCGATCGCGGTGGAGCTGGGCCGCGCGGGCGCGACGGTGTACGTCACCGGCCGCACAACGCGCGAGACGGCGTCGCCGCTGAAGCGCCCGGAGACGATCGAAGAGACGGGCGAACTGGTGGAGGCCGCGGGCGGCAAGGCCGCGGTCGTCCGCTGCGACTTCACCTCCGTGTCCGATGTGGACGCACTGAGGGCGCGCATCGAGTCCGAAGTGGACGGAATCGACCTCCTGGTCGACGACGTCTGGGGCGGCGACATGTACTTCCACTTCGACGCGCCGTTCTGGGAGACGCCGCTGGAGGACGCGCTCAGCCTGACGCACAACGCCCTCGACACCCACCTCATCGCGCTGCACAAGCTGCTGCCCCTGGTGGTCGCCCGCCGTGGCCTGGTGCTGGAGGTGACCGACGGGGACAACGACGACTACGTCGGCGCGGGCCTCCCCTACTACCTGGCCAAGTGCGGCATCCGCGCGCTCGGCCGGGCGCTGGGCGTGGAACTGAAGAAGAACGACTGCGTCGGCCTCGCGGTGACCCCGGGGTTCCTGCGCTCGGAGTCGATGCTCGACCACTTCGAGGTCACCGAGGACAACTGGCGCGATGCGATCGGCAAGCTCGCGCCGGTCGACTTCAAGATCTCCGAGACGCCGTACCTGCTGGCCCGCGGTGTCGCGGCCCTGGCGCAGGACCCGGAGGTCGCGCGCTTCGCCGGGCAGACGCTGGCGTCGTGGACGCTGATGAAGGAGTACGGCTACACCGACGTCGACGGCGACCGCCCGGACTTCGGCCGCTGGCTGACCGAAGTCCGCAACGCGGGCAAGGACCCGGCGGCCACCCCGCCGGACGGCTACCGCTGATTCAGGCGATGCCGGGGCGCGCGAGACCGGTTTCGTAGGCCAGCACCACGGCCTGCACCCGATCTCGCAGCTCCAGCTTCGCCAGGATCCGCCCGACGTGCGTCTTCACCGTCGCCTCGGACAGGAACAGCGCGTCGGCGATCTCCAGGTTGGACATGCCCTTGGCGATCAGCACGAGCACCTCGCGCTCGCGGTCGGTCAGCACGTCCAGCTCGGCGGTGTCCCGCATCGGGGAGCCGCCGGTGCCGACGAAGCGGTCCAGGAGCCGCCGGGTCACCGACGGCGACACCACCGCGTCACCCGAAGCGACCGCGCGCAGCGCCGACACCAGGTGGTCGGGCTGGGTGTCCTTGAGCAGGAACCCGCTCGCGCCGCCCTGCAACGCCGCGTAGACGTACTCGTCGAGGTCGAACGTCGTCATCACGAGCACGCGCGCGGTGCCGTCGGCGACGATCCGCTTCGTCGCCTCGACGCCGTCGAGCACCGGCATCCGGACGTCCATCAGCACGACGTCGGGACGCAGCCGTTCGGCCAGCTCGATGGCCTGCGCGCCGTCGCCCGCCTCGCCGACGACGTCGATGTCGGCCTGCGCACCCAGCACCATCCGGAACCCGACGCGCATCAGTTCCTGGTCGTCGACGACCACCACCCGGATCACTTGTCCAACCTAACCGGCAGGGCCGCGCGGACCTGCCACCCTCCGCCCGGAGCCGGGCCCACGTCCAACGTCCCGCCGTACACGTGCGCGCGCTCGCGCATGCCGATCAAACCGTTCCCGCCCGGCAGCCTCGGGTCGCGCCGCCCGGCCGGCACCAGCTGCGGGACGTGGCCGGCGCCGTCGTCGGACACCAGCACCTCGACCAGGTCGCCGGTGCGGTGCACCCGCACCGAAGCGGTCGCGCCCCGCCCGGCGTGCTTGAGCGTGTTGGTCAGCGACTCCTGCACGATCCGGTAGATGCCCAGCGAGACGCCGGCCGGCAGGGCGCCGAGGTCGCCGAGCTCCAGGTCCACCGGCACCCCGGAGGTGCGCATCCGGTCGGCCAGCTCGGCGAGGGCGTGCGCGTCCGGCTGCGGGACACGGGGCTCGCCGTCCGCGTCGTCGCTGCGGAGCACGTCCAGCAGGCGGCGCAGTTCGCCGAGCGCGCCGCGGCCGGTCTCGGAAATCGTTTGCAGAGCCCGCTGAGCGAGGTCGGGGTTGCTCTGGATCGCGTACGACGCGCCATCGGCCTGCACGACCATGACGCTCACCGCGTGCGCGACGACGTCGTGCAGCTCGCGCGCGATCCGCCCGCGCTCCTCGGCCACCGCAATCCGGGTGGCCTGGTCCCGTTCGGTCTCGAGCAGGTGCAACCTGGCCTCCACTTCCACGTCGTAGGCGCGCCGGGCCCCGACGAACTCGCCGAGGGTCCAGCACAGGGCGATCCCGAACGCCAGGAACAGCGCCGAGATGACGAGCTCGTCCGCCGGCCCCAGCGCCAGCTGCAAGGCCGACCCGGCGACGACGGCACCGACGTACACCAGCCCCTGCCGCCGCCCCGCGTAGACGACGACCGAGTAGATGCTCATCGCCAGTGCGGCGACGCTGGAGATGCCGAGCTGGAGCGTCCCGTGCACGACGCCGATCACCAGCACGACGTACGCCGACCACAGCGGCGACTTCCGCCGGAACACCAGCGGCGCCACCATGGCGACGTTCACCGGCACGGCGATGTACCAGGGCGGCATCTCGGCGATCTCGTCCAGGCCGTCGGCGGCGAACAGGAGCATGTCGATCAGGCCGAGCACGACGGCGAGCACCGTGTCGCCCGCCATGGGGTGGGCACGCATCCAGAGGCTCAGCCGTCGCACCACACAACCCTAGGTCGCGCGGCGCGGATCGCGCGTCGGTCGGCGGTACCACCTTCGGTGCGACCAGGGGATGAGGCACATGGCACGATTCACGGGTGGTCGGCTACGACGGGGAGGGCTGGGGGCCGTGACGTCACCGGAGCAGGGCCGGCTCGCCGGTCCGCTGTCGATGTCGGTGGCCAACCTGTGCCACCGCCTGCAGCCGCAGGTCTCCGCGCGCACCGCCGCCGGGTTCGCCGAGGTGCTGCGCCGGCTCGGGGCACCCCTGCAGGTGGCTGTGGCCGGCCGGATCAAGTCGGGCAAGTCGACGCTGGTCAACGCGCTGATCGGGCGCCGGGTCGCGCCGACCGACATCGGGGAGTGCACGCGGCTGGTGACCCGGTTCCAGTACGGCACGGTGGACCGCGTCGAGATCGTCTTCACCGACGGCCGCAAGCAGGTGCTCCCGTTCGCGTCCGACGGGATGATCCCCGCCGAGCTGGGCGTCGACATCGAGCAGGTGTCGCACATCGAGGCGTACCTGACCAACGCCGTCCTCCAGGGCATGACGGTGATCGACACCCCGGGCCTCGGCTCGCTCGACGCCGCTTCGGTGTCGCGCACCGAGCAGCTGCTGGGCGCGGCGAAGCACCGCAAGGAAGCCGACGACGAGGGCTCGGACGAGCTCGACGACACCTCGCGCAACGCCGTCGCGGGCGCGGAAGCCGTCCTGTACGTCGTCACCCAGGGCGTCCGCGCGGACGACCAGCAGGCCCTGGCCGCCTTCACCGCGGCCACGGCGAGCCGCGAGGCGGGCCCGGTCAACGCGATCGCCGTCCTCAACAAGGCCGACACCATCGCGCCCGAGTCCGTCGAGGGTTCCGGCGGCGACGTCTGGAAGGCCGCGACGCTGCTCGCCGAGAAGCAGGCGTCGACGTTGAAGCCGCGCGTCGCCGACGTGCTGCCGGTGATCGGGCTGATCGCCGAGTCGGCCGAGTCCGGTGGCTTCACCTCCGCCGACGCCGACGCTCTGCGGCAGCTCGCCGAGCTCGACGACGACGTCCTGCAGACCATGCTGATGTCGGCCGACATCTTCACGAGCTGGGAGTGCGACGTCCCGGCGGGCACCCGGCTGCGGCTGCTGGAGAAGCTCGACCTGTTCGGCATCTCGCACGGCGTCGAGGCCATCCGCAAGGAGCCGGAGATCACGGCGGGCGCGCTGCGGCGGGCGCTGCTCGATGCGTCCGGCCTCGAGGCGGTCCGGCAGCGGCTGGCGGTGGTGTTCGCCGCCCGCGCCGACGGCATCAAGGCGGCCGCGGCGCTGGCCTCGGTCACCGCGCTCGCGCACGCCTCCGCCGATCCGGCCGAGCGGCAGCGCGTCCACGACGCCATCGAGGTGCTGCTCGCCAAGCCCGAGGCCCACCAGCTGCGGCTGCTCGAAGCGCTGACGCTGGTCGCCTCCGGCGCGGTCGACATGCCGGAGGACCTGTCCGAAGAGGTGCTGCGGGTGGGCAGCAACGCCGACATCGGCGCCCAGCTCGGCAAGCCCGGCGCCCCGCGGCCGGAGCTGGCCGCGCACGCGCTCGAGCGTGCGGGCTGGTGGCGGTCCTTCGCGTCCTTCGGTGCGACACCGGCGCAGAGCCGCGTCGCGCACGTCGTCCACCGGGCGTACTTCTTGATCTGGCAACAGGTCCGGGCCGGGTGAGTTTGTTTCTGCTTGCCGACTTCCGCTGGTAGGCCCGCCTTTCCGCGTACTGTTGAGGCGTGCGCCTAGAAAACACGACATCCTGGCGAGCCGGCTGGAGCAGCGAGACCGAGGTCGACGTCGCGCTGTACATCCGCGACGCCCTGGCGCTGTCCGTTTCCGAAGGACAGGTGCTGCCGCCGGTGGAGCCGCGGGTCCCGGTGCACATCCCGGCCGGGCTCGACCGCGCGGCCGTCCAGGCGCAGTGGGCCGACTGGTGGGTCGACCTGCTGGCCTTCCTGCGCAACCGCGAGGACCCGGACCCGCGCAGCCCGCGCACCCGCTACGGCAGGCCCGCCCTCGCCCAGGGGTCGGCGATGCGGCAGGCGCTCGACTTCTTCGGCCCGGCCGCGGCCCGCCACTTCGCCAACGCCCGCGGCCCCGCCCTGCGCGGGTCGAACGAGCCGTCGGGCAGCACCCCCTGGGCACCCGGCTTCTACCGCCGCCAGATCGTGGCCGGCGAGCGGCTCGGCCAGCTGGTGCGCGAGGCCGAGGTGAAACAGGGCCGCCGCGCGTACCCCTTCCGCCTGAACGTCATCGAGATTTCGGTCGCCGGCTCGATCTGGCTGCGCACCGCCGAAGACCAGCTGCTGGTCTCCTCCCGCCTGGCCGAAAACGGCCCGGGCCTGGAAGCGGTCCTCCGCCAGGTCATCGACGACCTCGTCTGACCTCCGGCTTCCCGACCACGCATGCGGCGCTCACGAAGGTGCCGCCTTCGCCACCGGGCGGCGGCTGAATCCGCCAAACTGTGGTCATGGCGTGGTTTCGCAAGGACGGAACCGAGCGCGGTTCCGCCGCGTCGGACACCGATGTGCACCCCTTGCAGCAGCAGGTAGCTGTGTCTTCGTCGGGGCTTCGCCCCGAGCCGGGGGCTCCGCCACCCGGAACCGCCGAAAAAACCGAGGCGGACCTCGAGCGAGCACTCGCAGATCGCCAGGCGCTGATCCAGATGTGCCTGTACGCCCTGGACCGCGCCCGCAGCGGCGGTGTCGTCGAACGGCTGGAAGAGGGGCTTGCCGCGATCGGCGTCCAGGCTCTCCGGCCCGACGGCGAGCGGTTCGACCCCGCCCGCCACGAAGCGGGCGGCGCGGTCCCGACCGAAGACCCCGCGCTCGACGGCGTCGTCGCGGAAACCGAGGTCACCGGCTTCGCCGACCACGACCGCCTGCTGCGCGCCCCGATCGTCACCGTCTACGCGAAGAAGAATCCGTGAGCGCACCGACCGCGCCGAGCCTGCCCACGCAGGTCGCCGCGACCCGAGACCAGCTGCTGACCGTCGTCCGCGATGCCGATCCGGATGCCGCCAGGTGGGTCGAGAGCGTCCGGAAGGCCCGGCCGAAGAAGCCGGCCGTCGTGGTCGTCGGCGAAACGAACCGTGGGAAGAGTTCGCTGGTCAACGCGCTGCTGGCGCGGCCGGGCCTGTCTCCTGTGGACGCCGACGTCGCCACCGCGACCTACCTGGTGTTCGACCACGCCGACACCTGGGGCGCGCACGCCTGCTACCCCGGCCAGCTCGCCCCGGTGCCGATCGGCATCGGCCAGCTGATCAACTGGGTGTCCGCCGCCCACGAGCTGCCGCCGGGGCAGATCCCGCCGCGGTACGTCGAGGTCACCGGGCCGGTGCCGCTGCTGGAACGGCTTTCGCTGGTCGACACGCCGGGGGTCGGCGGGCTCGACTCGATGCACGGCGAGCTCGCCAAGGAGGCCGCCGCGGGCGCCACCGCGCTGCTCTTCGTCGTCGACGCGTCGGCCCCGTTCACCTCGACCGAGCTGCAGTTCCTGCGCGACGTCGGCGAGCGCGTGGAGACCGTCGTGTTCGCGCTGACCAAGGTCGATATGTTCCGCGGCTGGCGCGAGGTCATGGAGGCCGACCGGCAGCTGCTGCGCGAACACGCGCCCCGCTTCGCCGACGCGGTGTTCCACCCGGTGTCGGCGCGGCTGTTCGAGACCGCGGCGAAGGCGCCCAACGAGCAGCTGGCCGCGATGCTGCGGGAGAAGTCCGGGGTCGCGGCCATCCAGATGGCGTTGCAGGAGCTGCTCGTCGGCCGCTCGGCGATGCTCGGCGAGGCGAACACGCTGCGTGCGCTGTCGAGTGCGCTCGGCGAGCTCAAGGCGAAGCTGCAGGCCGAGAGCCGGGCGCTGTCGGCGGGCGAGGCCGAGGCCGAGCAGCTGCGCGAGCGCCGCGACCAGCTGCAGGCCGAGCGGCGGACGTCGACCCGCGGCTGGCAGCTGAAGCTGCGCGGCGAGGTGCAGCGCACCCGCGTCGAGGTCGGGCACGAGAGCGCCCGGCAGATGCGGGACGCGCAGACCCACTTCCGCCAGCTGATCGACGCGGCCAAGCGCGACGAGCTGGCCGCGCTGCCCCAGCAGGTCGACATCGCGCTGCAGACGACGTCCCAGCGGATTTCGATGCTGCTCTCGCAGCGCCTGAACCAGGTCACCAACGTCTCGCTGTCGGAGCTGTTCTCGCCCGAAGAGCTCGACGTCATCCGCGCGCAGTTCGCCCGCGCGGGCGGCCCGCCGGTGGTCCTGCGGCCGCCGGACAAGAAGCCGCCGACGGCCGAGGACAAACTGCTCGTCTTCATGGGCATCTCCGGCGGCGTCGGGGCCGGCAAGGTCGCCGCGCTCCCGCTGGCCGGCGTCGCGATCCTCAACCCGGTCGTGCTGCCTGCGACGATCATCATCGGCCTCGGGGCCGGCTGGTGGATGGCCCGCACGCGCAAGCACGCGGCCGACAAGCAGCACATGAAGCAGTGGCTGGTCGAGGCCATCGCGGACGCCCGCTCGACGCTCGACCAGCTCGTCGCCGAGCAGCTCATCGAGGCCGAGCAGCAGCTGTCGATGGCGCTCGACGAGGCGCTGGGCCGGCGCATCGACGCGATCGAGGCCGAGCTGAAGGAAGTCGACAAGACGATCAAGATGGGTGCGCAGGAGCGGGCCAAGAAGATCGCCGTCGTGTCGAAGCGGCTCAAGGAGGTCAGCGACGGCCGCGAGCGCGCCGAAGCCTTCCTCACGCGCATCCGGGCACTGCGGGACAAAACCGCCTGAGCACCGGTCCGGTTGTGGAGCGGAACCGAACGGGCCTACGGTGAGTCATACCCTCAGACAGCAGGTCGGAGCGTGTTACCCGGTTCGAAGGGGGAAGTCCCATGTGGGTCGACGAGAGCGGCGGCAGCGACACCGACGCGAGCAGCCCGGACGCGATGACCGTCCACGTCGACGGCCAGGAGTACCAGGCCGAGGTCAACTACGACGTGAACGAAGACGGGGTGAACGACACCGCGATCATCGAGCACGAAGACGGCTCGGCCCAGGCCTTCATCGACACGAACCACGACGGCGAGGCCGACCACTACGCCGTGCTGGACGACAACGGGAAGGTCGTCGAGCAGGCGGTCTACGACGAGGCCAGCGGCCAGTGGGTCCACGACGGCTCCGGTAGCGGCCACGACGACTCCGGCACCGGTGGCCGGGACGACAGCTCCGGCGGTCACATCCACGCCGACCTGCCGGACGGCGAGGTGGACGCCGGGGTCGCGACCATCGACACCGACCACGACGGGCACAACGACACCGCCATCGTCGAGACGAAGAGCGGCGGCACCATCGCCTTCACCGACAAGGACGGCGACGGCGAAGCGGACATCGCGGTGCAGACCGAGTCCGACGGCACCACCACGACGTTCGAGCACGCCGGCCCCGGCCAGTGGACCGAAGTCTCCAGTGGACTGATGAACGCCGGGACCGACGGCGACCCGGCCGCCGACGCCGCCTGGGGCGAGGCCGGCACGCAGGTGCTGGAGGGCGTCGCGCGCATCGACTCCGGCACCGGGCAGTGGATTTCGCCGAACTGAACAGTGACCCAGGTCATAGTTTGAAAGCCCGAGGCCGCGGCCTCGGGCTTTCTTCATGTCTTCAATGAAAACGAGCAGGTCACGGCTGTGTCGCAGCGCACGGGAAGATTTTCAGCGAATACACCGATCAAGTGACATCTGAATCGATTCCCTTATCGTTCTTGTGAGAGAACCTACACGTCAGCTCTCGGTTACTTGCCGGTCATGCGGCTACTCTCGAGGAATCCCAAATCGCAGACACCGGTTCGCCAGCCGGTGTGCGAAGCCATTCGGTCGCCGGCAATGACGCCCGCACCGGGACAACGTCGTTCCGGTGCGGGCGCATTTGTCGTCGGAAGTCAGGAGTAGAGATGACCGCAGTCGCCATCCCCGGACTGGACACCGCGCCGACGACGCACACCGGCGTGCTGTCCTTCGTCCGGGAGGTCGCCGAACTGACCAACCCGGACCGCGTGGTGTGGGTCGACGGGTCTGACGAAGAAGCCGCCCGGATCAACCAGGAGCTGGTCGAGGCGGGCACGTTCGTGCAGCTCAAGTCGAAGCCGAACTCCTTCTGGGCCACTTCCGACCCGAACGACGTCGCCCGCGTGGAAGACCGGACCTTCATCTGCTCGGAGCGTCCCGAGGACGCCGGTCCGACCAACAACTGGATGGACCCGGCCGAGATGAAGGCCACCATGACCGAGCTGTTCCGCGGCTCGATGCGCGGCCGCACGATGTACGTCATCCCGTTCTGCATGGGTCCGCTCGGCGACGACAATCCCAAGCTGGGTATCGAAATCACGGATTTCGCCTACGTCGTCGCTTCGATGCGCGTGATGACCCGCGCCGGCAAGGCGGCGCTCGAGAAGTTCGTCGCGCCGGACGGCAGCGAGCGCGAATTCGTGCCCGCGCTGCACTCCGTCGGCCACCCGCTCGAACCGGGCGAGAAGGACGTTTCCTGGCCCTGCAACGAAACGAAGTACATTTCGCACTTCCCCGAGGAGCGCGCGATCTGGAGCTACGGCTCGGGTTACGGCGGCAACTCCCTGCTGGGCAAGAAGTGCTACTCGCTGCGCATCGCGTCGGTGATGGCCCGTGACGAGGGCTGGCTCGCTGAGCACATGCTGATCCTCAAGCTGATCTCGCCCGAGGAGAAGGTGCACTACGTCGCGGCCGCGTTCCCGAGCGCCTGCGGCAAGACCAACCTCGCCATGCTGCAGCCGACCATCCCGGGCTGGCGCGCCGAGACGCTGGGCGACGACATCGCCTGGATGCGCTTCGGCGAGGACGGCCGCCTGTACGCGGTCAACCCCGAGTTCGGCTTCTTCGGCGTCGCGCCGGGCACCGACTGGCACACCAACCCGAACGCCATGCGCACGATCGAGAAGGGCAACACGGTCTTCACGAACGTCGCCCTGACCGACGACGGCGACATCTGGTGGGAGGGCATGGAGAACAAGCCCGAGCACGCGACCTCGTGGAAGCACCAGGACTGGACGCCGGACTCGGACGAGAAGGCCGCCCACCCGAACTCGCGCTACTGCACGCCGATGTCGCAGTGCCCGATCCTCGCGCCGGAGTGGGACGACCCGAAGGGCGTGCCGATCTCGGCGATCCTGTTCGGCGGCCGCCGCAAGACCACCGTGCCGCTGGTGAACGAGGCCCGCGACTGGCAGCACGGCGTGTTCATGGGCGCCACGATGTCGTCGGAGACCACCGCCGCGGCGGCCGGCGCGGTCGGCAACGTGCGCCGCGACCCGATGGCGATGCTGCCGTTCCTCGGCTACCACGCCGGTGACTACTTCAAGCACTGGCTGACCCTGGGCAAGAACGCCGACGCGAACAAGCTGCCGAAGATCTTCTACGTCAACTGGTTCCGCCGCGGCGACGACGGCCGGTTCCTGTGGCCGGGCTTCGGCGAGAACTCGCGGATCCTCAAGTGGGTCGTCGAGCGCGTCGAGGGCAAGGGCAACGCCGTCGAGACGCCGGTCGGCTTCGTGCCGCGCGCCGAGGACCTCGACACCGAGGGCCTGACCGAGCCGATCGAAGACATCCAGGCCGCCCTGGACGTCAAGCCCGAGGAGTGGCGCGAGGAGCTGCCGCTGATCGAGGAGTGGTTCGCCAAGATCGGCGACCGCGTCCCGACGTCGCTGCGTGACGAGCTCGACGCCCTGGCCCAGCGCCTGCGCTGATCGCCCTGAGCAGGGGACGCCTTCCGGCCGCATCCGGGAGGCGTCCCTTGCTGCATTTCTGGGTAGTTTCGCGCCATGAGACCCTTCCGCTTCGGAGTGGCGTTGTACGTGCCCGGCTCCCGGAAAGAGTGGGTGGCGAAATGCCGCCAGGCCGAAGACCTGGGCTACGACGTCGTCGGCGTGGTCGACCACCTCGGCCGGGTCGCGCCGGTGCCCGCGCTGCTCCTCGCCGCCGAGGCCACCGAGCGGCTCCGGCTGAACACCTACGTCCTCAACGCGAGCTTCCACAACCCGGTGCTCCTGGCCCGCGACCTCGCCGCGCTCGACGAGTTCACCGGCGGCCGGGTGGAGATCGGGATCGGTGCCGGGTACGTCCGCGAGGAGTTCGAAGCCGCCGGGATCGACTGGGGCACGCCCGGTCGCCGGTTCCGTCGGCTCGTCGACGTGGTCACCGAGCTCGAGCGCGCGTTCACCGGCCGCCCGCGGCCGCCGCTGCTGCTCGGCGGCCGCGGCGACCGGATGCTGACCTTCGCCGCCGCGCACGCCGACACCATCTCCCTCACCGGCACGGCGCCCGGCGCGGCCGAGGGGCGGCTGGCCCTGGCCGGTTCCGCCGCGCTGGCCGAGCGCGCCGACTTCGTGAAGCGAGTGCTCGACGGCCGGGACGCCGAGGTGAACCTGATGGTCCACTTCGTCCGGATCACCGATGACCGGCGGGCGGCCCTGGAGGAGGCGCACCAGCTCGTGCCGCACCTCGACGTCGAGGAGCTGGGCGAGCTGGCCACGGTCCTCGCCGGCTCGGCGGACGGGGTGGCCGAGCAACTGCTGCGCACCCGTGAGACCCTCGGCGCCGGCTACTTCACCGTGCTCGAAGACGACCTGACCAGGCTGGCCCCGGTGATCGAAAAGCTCCACTGAGTACCTTGGACGGCATGACTGGGGATTTCCGCTTCGGTGTCAACATGGTCGTGCCGGACAGCCGCGCCGCCTGGGTCGAGAAGTGCCGCAAGGCCGAGGACCTCGGCTACGACGTCCTGTCCGCGGCCGACCACCTGGGCATGGCGCCGCCGTTCCCGGCGCTCGTGCTGGCCGGCGAGGTCACCTCGCGCGTCAAGCTGAACACCTTCGTGCTCAACACGCCGTTCTACAACCCGGTGCTGCTCGCGCGGGACGTCACGGGCACCGACCAGTTCACCGACGGGCGGCTGGAGCTGGGTCTCGGCGCCGGGTACGTCAAGGAGGAGTTCGAGGCCGCCGGGATGCCGTTCCCGTCCGCCCGCGAGCGCGTCGACCACCTCGAGCGGACGATCACCGAGCTCAAGCGGCTGTACGCGGATCCGGAGCACAAGCCCGCGCCGGTGCGCGCGGGCGGACCGCCGCTGCTGCTGGCCGGCCGCGGCGACCGGAGCCTGACTCTCGCCGCCGCGCACGCCGACATCATCGGCTTCACCGGCACGGCCAAGACGCCGGACGGCGCCGCGCCGGCCCCGGCGAGCGCCGAGGAGATCGAGGAGCGCGTCGAGTTCGTCCGGGCGAAGCTGGGTGGCCGCGAGGCCGAGTTCAACCTCCTCTGCCACTTCGTGAACATCACCGACGACCGCGCGGGGGCCCTGGCGGAGCTCGCCAAGCTGACCCGCGGCGTGCTGAGCGCCGACCAGCTCGCCGAGGTCCCGACCGCGCTGATCGGCTCGCCCGCCGCGGTCGCCGAGCAGCTCCACGCGCACCGCGAGCGGTTCGGCCTGACTTACTACACCGTCCTGGAGCACAACATGGACCAGTTCGCCCCGGTCCTCGAACACCTCCGATGATCGACGCGAAGGCGCTCGGCGTCCGGGCCGGCGAGCTGTGGCTGTTCGACGACCTCGACTTCTCCGTCGAACCCGGGGAGTGCGCCGCGATCGTCGGGCCCAACGGTGTCGGCAAGTCGACCCTGATGCGCTGCTTCTACGGCATGCAGAAGCCGCAGCGGGGCCGCGTGCTGGTCGACGGCAAGCTGCCGGACGAGCGGGACGTCGAGTTCCGGCGCAAGGTGTCGGTGCTGTTCGACGATTCCGACTTCTTCGCCGAGCTGACGCCGTTGCAGCACCTGGAGCTGCTGTCCGGCTCGTACGGCGCCGACCTCGGCGACCACGAGGAGCTGCTGCGCGACGCGGGCTTGGGCGAACGCATGCGCGTGACGTCCGGGCACTTCTCCGCGGGCCAGCGCCGCCGCCTGCTGCTGCTCGGCGTCACCGCCCGGCCGCACCGGGTGCTCCTGCTGGACGAGCCGGAACGCGCGCTGGACACGGCGGGCAAGGAGTGGCTGGTCGAACTGATCGCCCGGTCGACGGCGGCCGGCGCGGCGGTCGTGGTGGCCACCCACCACCCGCCGCTGCTGGAAGCCGCGGACAGCGTGCTCGAACTGTGGTGACGACCGCCCCGCGCAGGATGCGGATCCCGGGCCGCAAGCGGTTCGGCGGGATCTTCACCGGTGACACCGCGACTTTTGTCTTCCTGTTCGGCTTCGGCTTCCTGTTCACCGCGTTCTTCCACGTCGACGGCTGGCGCCCCGCGCTCTACGGATCGTCCATTGTGGACTTCCCGGCCGTGCTCGGCCTGCTGACGCTCTGTTGCGCGGTGGGCTGGCGCGGCCTGCTGCGGCGCGGCTTCGCGTGGGTCGAACCAGCCGAGCTGACCTGGCTCGACTTCGCCCCGGTGGACCGCGGCCGCGTCGTCACGCTGCGGCTGCTCGGCGCGTGGACCGGTGTGGTCGCGGTGACCGGGTACCTGGCGGCGCTGCTGCTCGCCGTCGGCGGCGCGGGGCTGGAACAGTGGCGGGCGGCGGTCGCGATCGTCGTCGCGACCGGGGTGGCGGCCTTCGCTTCGGCTCGGCGGACGTCGCTGCGTCTCGACGCGCTGGGTCCGCTGGCGCTCGCGGTCCTCGGCCTGGTGATCGCCGCGCTGGGCCTCGGCCCGGCGACCGTCCAGTTCGTGGCGGCCGGGGTGCTGGCCGCCGCGCTGCCGCTGGCCTTCGGCGGCGAACCGGTGTCGCGCGCGGGCCGGGCGGTGCTGCTCGCCGGGTGGGACGGCCGGGTGCTGCGCTCGGTCGCCGTCACCTTCCTCGACCCGATGATGCTGCTCCCGCCGTCCGCGCCCACCGGCCGGCTTTCGCTGCGCCGCCCGACCCCGCTGCGGCTGGCCTGGGCGGGCACGCTCGGCCGCGCGCGGTACGCGGGCGCGGCGCTGCTGGTCGGCCTGGCGGTCGTCGTCGCGCACATCGCGGTGCCGACGGTGCCGGGCGCGGTCCTGATCGGCATCGGCGCGTACGTCGCGCTGACGCCGTTCGGCGGCGGGCTCGGCGAGCTCTGGCGCAATCCGGGCCGCCGGCGGTGGCTGGGCTCGGCGGACCGCGACCTCGTGCTGGCCCACGGCCTGGTGCTCGCCGGGGTGGGTCTGCTCTGGGCGGCGGTGCTCGTCGTGGTCACCCTCGCGGGTGGGACGTCGTTCGCCGCGACGGCGTGGCTCGCCGTCCCGCTGTCGGTGCTTTCGATCCTGCGCACGGTCACCCGGACCGCCGTTGACTACGCGAATCCCGCGTTCGTCGACACCCCGATGGGCCCGATGCCCGCCAACCTCGCCCGCCAGCTCTTCCGCGGTCTCGATCTCCAGCTGGTCGGCATCGTCGTGCTCGCTGCCGCCGTTTGACCTACTCTCGGTGCGACGAAGGGAGCAGCGAGTGGGCGGCGGGCACGCACCGGGCGTCGGGCGCAGGGCGACCAGCGAGTTCCCGGCCGGCTGGACCGACGAGCAGATCATCTCCGTGGTCAAGGACGTCGCGAACGACCCCAGCGAGGCCCGGCGGCAGCAGCGCAACGGCCGCTGGCGCTGTGCCGGCGAGCGGTTCAACGTCCACTTGATCGTGCTGGTCGAGGACAACGGGCACGTGCACACCGCCTACCCGGTGGCCGGGCCGGGCGTGGTCCGCAACCCCGACACCGCGCGGGACCCGGCGAACCCGACGGTCGCCGACCTCAAGGGCAACCGGATCAGCTTCTTCGCCGACAGCTTCCTGACCATGATCGGCAACCGGCTCTCCCCGGAGGACTACACGCACTACCGCACGCTGCTGTGGGCCGGCGAGTGGGAAGAACTGGCCGACGTGCTGGCCGCGCACGCGGTCCGGGTCGGCTTCGGCTTCTCCGCCGACGAGTTTTCGGACTTCGAGAAGCTGCTCAACAGCTACGACCTGCCGGTGCCGGGCTGCGCGTTCCTCAACGACCGCGAGCACATCCTCAGGCAGCTGCGGCCGGTCTAACGGAAGTCGTACCCGAGGAAAGCCGCGATCGGGGCGTAGCCGAGGCGCCGGTACAGGGCGTTGCTGGTGACGTTGGCGGGATCGGTGTAGAGGACGACGTCCGTGGCGCCGGCGGCCAGCGCGGCCTGGCTCACGGCGGCCGTCACGGCGCCGGCGTAACCCCGGCCGCGGAACCGGGCCGGGGTGTGGACGGGGTCGACCCGGACCATGCCCGCCAGCACCGGGGTCGATCCCGCCATGGCGACGGGCGAGTCCGTCTCCCAGAACGTGAACTGCTTGCCGGCGAAGTTCGAGGCGGCCCAGGACCGCTCGTCGGCGATGGGCGCCTGCCCGACCGCGGTGGCGAACTCGCTGCACCAGCGGATGATCTCCGCACGATCCCGCCCGGCCAGCGCGCGGCCTTCGGGCATCGGCTCCGGCGGGGTGAGGGTGCCGAGCCGGTGGAGCCGGACCCGCACCCCGGGCACCGGCACCGCGCCGGTGTGCCGCTGCCACGCCTCGGCGAACGCGGTGGCGGTGTCGTCCTCCGCGGTCACCCCGGACAACGGCCGGCCGGCCAGTTCCGCGGCGAGGGCGTCGGCCTGGCCGGGGGCGACCGCGGTGAGGATCAAGCGTTGCGCCGGGCGGAGGTAGCAGATCGCGCGGACCTCGCCCTCCTGCTCCAGCCACCCGAAGAGCGTGCCCTTTTCCTCGTGCGTCCGCAGCTTCTCGAGCCGGGTCAGCTGCGAGGTGTGCAGCGCGGGCCGGGAGCGCAGGAAGCCGCCGGTCCGGGCGAGGAAGCCGTCGATGTCCTCGGTGAGGTGCCAGTGCATTTCCGCTGGTCAGCTGGCCTGGGAAAGGGAGGGTGACGCGGCGGGCGTGACGGCCGCGCGCAGTTCCTCCAGCGGCAGGCCGACCGCATCGGCGATCGCCGCGACCGTGAAGAACGCCGGCGTCGGGATGCGGCCGGTCTCGATCTTCCGGAGCGTCTCGACCGAGATCCCCGCCTCGGCGGCGACGTCGACCATGCTCCGGCCGGCCCGCGCCGCGCGCAGCGCCTGGCCGAGACGTTCGCCCCGTTCGCGCTCTTCATCCGTAAGCGGTGCGCGCACCATGTCCGTGATTCTAATACCACTCGAGTTGTCCACCGCCTGTGGATAACTCTGTGCACAGGTGTGGAAAGGCCCCGCCGAACGTCCGTTCGGCGGGGCCGCCACTAGCCCTGGTGGTGTCAGGCGCCCGCGGGCACCGGAAGTGGCATGCCGGGCAGGCTCTGGTCGTTCGGCACCGCGCCGTCGACGAGGTAGGCCTCCACGACCTTGTCCACACCCGCGTTGCCGCCGGCGTAGATGCCGTGGTCACCCTCTCCGGTGATCGTCAGCATCCGTGAACCCTCGAACGCCTTGTGCGCGCGGCGCGCGCCTTCGATCGGGGTCGCCGGGTCGTGCTCCGACTCGACGATCAGCACCGGCGGGACACCCTTGCCGTCCAGCACCGGGAGCGGGGACGGCGGCTTCTTCCAGAACAGGCACGGCTGGATGAACCAGCCGGCACCCAGGAGCGGCAGCTGCTGGTCGATCAGCTTCTGCGACTGATTGATGGCGCTGTTGGGCGAGCCGGTCCACGGACCCTCGTTGCACGGGATGGTCCAGAAGCTGGCGTCGTAGGAGTCGCCGTCGGCCGGCACCATCAGCGGCTGCGGGCCGTAGGTGACCGTGCTCTTGTCGCCGGCCTTGACCTTCTGCGCGGCCGAGCTCTTGGCCTGCGCCGAAGCGGTGCCCTGGGTCAGCGTGCGGACGCTGACCAGGTAGTCGGCCAGGCCGGGGAAGGCGCGCTTGGAGTAGATCTGCGACGCGATGAACGAGTCGAGGCCGTTGGCCGAGACGGTCGAACCGTCGGGCAGGGTGACCGCGCCCTGGGTCAGGGCGTAGCGGACCTGCTCGTAGGTCTGGCGGGCCGCTTCGCCGGTGGTGCCGAAGTGGTAGAGCTTGTCGTACTTCGCCACCCACGGGAGGAAGTCGGCCCGGAAGCGGCGCTCGAAGCCGAGCGGCTGCCAGTCGAAGGACTTCTGCCAGGTCGTGGTGAACTCCGTCGAGGAGTCGAGGACGAACCGGCCGGTGCGCGTGGGGTAGGCCTGCGCGTAGTGCGCGCCCATCCAGGTGCCCGCCGAGTAGCCGACCCAGTTGATCTTGTCGCGGCCGAGCAGCACGCGCAGCAGGTCGATGTCCTTGACCGTCTGGTCGGTGTTGATCAGCGGGCCCAGCTCGCCGGACTTCTGCTGGCAGGACAGCGCCGCGTACTTCGTCGCCTGCAGGATCAGGTCCAGGTTGCCGCGGTCGCGGTCACGCGGGTCCAGGTCCGCACCGGTGCCGATGGCGCCGCCGCAGGTGATGTTGGTGCTCTTGCCGGTGCCGCGCGGGTCGAACCCGACGATCTCCTGGTGCTCGCGCAGCTTCGGCTGGTTGCGCAGGCGGGCCGGGAAGTTGCGGCCCGGCGCGCCGGGGCCACCGGGGTTGGTGACGACGCTGGCGGTCGCGTCCTTGGTCGCCTTGAGCCGGCTGACCGCGATGGTCAGGTCGATCTGGGCGTTGGCCTGGTACCAGTTGCGCGGGGTCTTGAAGGTCGCGCACTCCATGTCCTCGGCGCCCGCGGGCGGGGCCGTCGGCAGCTCGGAGGGGACCGCGCACTTGTGCCAGTCCAGCTTCTGGTTCGCGTACTGCGCCGGGATGTTCGTGGAGTTCAGCGTCTGCTTACCGGCCGCGACCTCCTGACCTGCGAACGCAGGCGTGAACCCGGCCAGCAGGGTGCCGGCGATCGCCGGGATCACCACCGCGTAGCGGAGTCGTGTCATACGGTTGCCCCTTTTGGGTTTGCGCGTGCGGAGTCGGGCTATTGATATAGGGCCCGCCGGGGTGGGGCAACCGACGTTGGTCGGCACTGGTGGCCGGGGCGATCAAATCGATATCGGACAAGCGTGACTCGCTGTCACTGAGGTCTTAAGGTCAGGCAGTCGGTTACGGGAGTGTTAGGTGAGGTCCGATGTCGACTGTGAAGCACGACGGAAAGGTGCGCGGGTTCCAGTTCAGCCCGTGGAACCTGCTCCTGATCGTCCCGCTGCTGGTCCTGGTCACGCCATTGTTCAACATGGACGGTCCACGATTGTTCGGGATGCCGTTCTTCTACTGGTTCCAGTTCCTCATGGTCGGCGTCGGGGTGCTGAGCACCTGGATCGTCTACCTGATGACGCGGGAAAAGCCGACCGTTGACGCGCCGGACAAGCTGAGCGTCGAGGATCTGGACGAGGGGGACGCTCGATGAGCAACCTGCAGTGGCCCGAGCTGATCATCTTCACGATCCTGTTCGCCCTGGTCACCGTGCTCGGCTTCATGGCGTCGCGCTGGCAGCGCGGCAGCACGCTGGACCACCTGGACGAATGGGGTCTCGGCGGTCGCAAGTTCGGCTCGTGGATCACGTGGTTCCTGCTCGGCGGTGACCTCTACACGGCGTACACGTTCGTCGCGGTGCCCGCGCTGGTCTTCAGCGCCGGCGCGCTCGGTCTCTACGCGCTGCCGTACACGATCGTCGTCTACCCGATCGTGCTGCTCCCGGCGCTGCGGATGTGGTCGGTTTCGCGGGTGCGCGGCTACGTCACCCCGGCCGACTTCGTGCGCGGCCGCTTCGGCTCGCCGATCCTCGCGCTGCTGGTCGCGATCACCGGCATCGTCGCGACCATGCCGTACATCGCGCTGCAGCTGGTCGGCCTCGAAGCCGTGCTGCGGACGATGGGCATCAACGGCTCCGGCATCGTCGGGCACCTGCCGCTGCTGGTCGCCTTCGTCATCCTGGCCTTCTACACCTACCAGTCCGGCCTGCGGGCGCCCGCGCTGATCGCGTTCGTCAAGGACATCCTGATCTACATCGTGATCCTCGTGGCGATCATCTACCTGCCCTCGAAGCTGGGCGGCTGGTCGCACATCTTCGACGCGGCGGCGACGAAGCTGAGTGCGAAGAGCCCGGCCACCGGCAAGCCGGCCGGGTCGATCCTGCTCACCGCCAACAACCAGCTGCAGTACGCGACCCTGGCACTGGGTTCGGCGCTCGCGCTGTTCCTGTACCCGCACTCGCTGACCAGCGTGCTGGCCTCGCGCGGCCGCAACGTCATCAAGCGGAACATGGTCGCGCTGCCGGCGTACTCGCTGGTGCTCGGCCTGCTGGCGCTGCTCGGGTACGTGGCGATCACGGCGGGTGTCAAGCCGCTGACGAACGCGGCCACCGGCAAGGCGGACGGCAACACGATCGTCCCGGTCCTGTTCGACAGCCAGTTCTCGTCCTGGTTCGCCGGCATCGCGTTCGCCGCGATCGGCATCGGCGCCCTGGTGCCGGCCGCGATCATGTCGATCGCCGCGGCCAACCTGTGGACGCGCAACATCTACAAGGAGTACATCCGCAAGAACGCGACCCCAGCCGAGGAAGCGAAGCAGGCGAAGCTCGCTTCGCTGGTCGTGAAGCTTGGCGCGGTCGCCGTGATCATCCTGATCGACCCGCAGTTCTCGATCGACCTCCAACTCATCGGCGGCGTGCTGATCCTGCAGACGCTGCCGGCCGTGGCGCTCGCGCTGTACACGCGCTGGTTCCACCGCTGGGGCCTGATCGCGGGCTGGATCGTCGGCATCGGCTGGGGCCTGATCATGCTGTACGGCATCCCCAACCCGGCCAACGGCAAGCAGCACTTCGGCGGTTCGGCGCTGTCGCTGGGCAACCTGTCGCTGCTCGGCTGGCACCCGTTCGCGGGTTCGGCGGTCCAGATCTACGTCGGTTTCGTGGCGTTGATCGGCAACCTGGTGATCGCGGCGATCGTCACGGTGATCGCCCGGCAGATGAAGGTGTTCAACGGCACTGACGACACGGAGCCCGAGGACTACCACACCGACGAGCACGACAAGAACCTGCGCCCGATCGGTGTCCACTAAGGACTCTTGGGGTGGGCGAGCGGTCGTGAGACGAGGTAGAGCACCACGCCGTTGAGCAGGTGCCAGAGGAAGTGCGTGCCGACCGGGACGTAGCTGCATACGTCCCGGTCGAGCGTGCGCAGGGAGAGGGAGAGCGCGAAGACCGCGCCCGCTATGGCGAAGTGCGTCCAGTAGGCGTCGCGCGTGAAGGCGAGTACTGCTGCGAAGACGCCTAGGCCGATGAGAGCGCCCAGGTAGAGCCCGCCGCCCAGCAACGCCGAGCCCACAGTGAGGGCGAGGAGCGCCGGCGCGGCCACCCACGCCCACCGCCGGCTCCAGTTTTCGCGGGTGAACACCACGGCGTACACCAGCATGAACGCGAGGATCGCCGCGGAATCCGCGACGGCGGCCCAGCGCGTCGCAAGCAGGTGGAAGACGGTGCTCGCGACGAAGACGAGCCCGATCAGCCCGGCGAGCACCCGCCCCGTCCGGTCCCCGTTGGCCAGCCGCCACACGAGCACGGCGGCGACGAGGAAGGCGAGGTTGCTGAGGCTGTTGAGCGGCTCACCCAAGAGCCCGGGCGCGACGCGTTCGCAGTACCCGTCGACGTAGTCCGTCACGGCATCAGCCAACCACGGCTAGCGTGAAGCCCATGAGCGACGTGAGCCGGTTTCCGGTGGTGGAACTCGAAGACCTGCCCGACGACCTGCGCGAGCGCGTCGGGGCCATCGCGGAGAAGTCGGGCTTCGTGCCGAACATCTTCCGTGCGCTCGGCCACCGCCCGGCCGAGCTGCGTGCGTTCCTCGACTACCACGACGCGCTGATGGAACGCACCGACGGCCTCACGAAGGCCGAGCGCGAGCTGGTCGTCGTCGCGACCTCCGGAGCCAACCACTGCACCTACTGCGTCGTCGCGCACGGCGCCATCCTGCGCATCCGCGCCAACGACCCGGAGCTCGCCGATCGCGTCTCGAGCAACCCGTGGCAGGTGGAGCTCGACGAGCGCGGCCGGGCGATCGTCGACCTCGCCCTGGCGCTCGCTCAGGACTCG
Source organism: Amycolatopsis mediterranei (assembly GCF_026017845.1). Classification (NCBI taxonomy): domain Bacteria; kingdom Bacillati; phylum Actinomycetota; class Actinomycetes; order Pseudonocardiales; family Pseudonocardiaceae; genus Amycolatopsis; species Amycolatopsis mediterranei. The sequence continues at coordinate 10,442,735 of NZ_CP100416.1, read as the reverse complement.
GCCCTGTTCGGCGAAGGTGACCTCGAAGCCGCGCGCGACGCCGGCCTGACCGAAGACGAGATCTGGGACGTCGGCGCGATCACGGCGTTGTTCGCGATGTCGAACCGCCTCGCCCACTTGACCGCGCTGCGCCCGAACGCCGAGTTCTTCCTGCTCGGCCGGGTGCCCCGCTAGAACTGCAGGCGCCAGATCTCGTCGGTCAGCTTCGGGCCCCAATCGTCGAAGTCCGTCTCCTGCACCAGCTCGAACCCGGCCGCCCGGTAGAGCGAACGCGCGGCGTCGAGGACGGAGACCGTCGACAGCTCCATCGCGCGGTAGCCGTGCGTTTTGGCGAACTCGACGCACTCGGTGACCAGCCGCTTGCCCACGCCGTGCCCGCGAGCCGACGGCTCGAGCAGCAGCAACCGGAGTTTCGCGGTGTCCGCGTCCGGCCCGCGGGTGCACGCGATGCTGCCGGCCCGCTCGCCGTCCAGCTCCGCGATCCAGAAGGCCTGGCGCTGATCGTCGTGGGTTTCGGCGAAGTCCGCGACGATCCGGGCGACGAGCGCCTCGAACCGGGCGTCGAAACCGTACTCGCGGGCGTAGAGCGCGCCGTGCCGTTCCACCACCCAACCGAGGTCACCCGGTCGTGGCGGGCGGAGGACGAGGAGCGGGTCGCGGCGGTGGTCGCCGACCAGGTCGCCGATCGTGCGCATCGCGGTCAGCAGCCGCTGCTGGTCCTCGTCGGCGAAGCGGCGTAGCAGCCCGCCGATCTGGTCGGTGGAGCGGCGGTTCAGCACCGCGAAGGCGTCCCGGCCCGCCGCGGTCGGCCGCACGAGCTGGCGGCGGGCGTCCTCCTCGGACCGTTCGCGCGCGATCAGCCCGCGGGACTCGAGCCGGGCGAGCAGCCTGCTGGCGTAGCCGGCGTCGAGGTCGAGACGTTTGCGCAGGTCCGTGACCGGCAGCGGGTCCTGGTGGGCGAGCTCGAAGAGCACGCGAGCTTCCGGCAGGGAGTACTCGGCGTCCGCCGGCCCTTCGTCGAGCACGCCGATGACACCGGTGTAGAGCCGGTTGAAGGCGCGGACCGCGGCCACCCGGTCGGCCAGCTGAGCGTCGTTCATTGACCACCTCAACAAGTTCGTTGACGAAGTCAAAGATTACTGCAGAACGCTCCGCCGGCGAGGGGTTTTCGGGGAAATGGGAAACCCCGCGATGCTGCCAGGTCGGGGGTCCGCCAGCATCACGGGGTCGTACTGGGTATCGACGCCCCTTCGGGCGGCGTTACACCGTGAGCACGATGTGGCCTAGGTCACTCGAATGGGCGACCAGCCATGGGGTGAGAGATCAGCGCATGTAGCCGGAGCGAGCCTGCGCGATCGCGATGAGTTCCTGACGGACCGTCGCGGTGGCGGCGGTGTCGATCGCCCGGTTCAGCGCCCGGCGAGTGCGAACCTCAGCGCGACGGGCACGGAGCTTGGCGGCGATGTTGTTCATCGGTTTCTGCATCCCCTTCGAGGGTGTTGGTGGTTGTGCCTCTAGTATGCACCTTTTTTCGCAAGGAAGCCAACGAATATCCGGTGATGTGGCGCACTAGCCGATGAATCATCGGCAAACTTGGGCATGCGCCGGAGAGATGTGGGGTGTTGGCGGTCACGTTGAAGCAACCCGCTAGCGGTCTCTACCGCTCTATAGCGAAAATGCAATACTCTCGTAGTAAGGCTCATAGACCGCGAGACAGCGGGAAAAGCGCAGGTCAGTCGCGCCCGAGCAGGTAGTGGCCGAAGTGCGGGACGGTGAAGGCGATCTGCCCCCGCTCGGCGGAGTACACGAGGCCCTTCTTCATCAGGCTGTCGCGCGCCGGCGACAGTGACGACGGCTTCCGCCCCAGGAACACGGCGACGTCGGCGGTGCCGGCGGGCTCGTCGCGGCCCTGGGTCAGCGAGGCCATTGCCTGCAGGTACTCCCGCTCGGCCGGCGTCGCCCGCTCGTAGCGCGACCCGAAGAAGCCGACCGCCAGCTCCGACTCCGCCTCGGGCGCGGCGACCTGCACGTCCTTGACCGTGATCGGGTCGGACGGCGCCGCGTCCCAGGCCGCCTTGCCGTAGGCCTGGATGAAGTAGGGGTAGCCGCCGGACGCGTCGAAGAGCGAGTCGAGGGCTTCCGGCTCGATGCCGGCGTCCTCGCGCTCGATCGGCGCCATCACGGCGAAGTCGGCGTCCTCACGGTTGAGCCGGTCGATGCGCGCGTACCGGAAGAGCCGTTCGGAGTAGGACTTCGACGCCGAGAGCACCGCGGGCACGTGCGGCAGCCCGGCCCCGACGACGACGAGCGGCGCACCGGACTGGGAGAGCTCGTGGCAGGCGGCGCACAACGCCGAGACGTCGTCCGGCTGCAGGTCCTGGATCTCGTCGATGAGCAGCGCCACGCCGGTCCCGACGTCCGCGGCCAGTTCGGCGACGTCGGTGAACAGCTCGACGAGGTCGATCTCGATGTCCCCGGAGTCGGCCCGCCCCTGCGCGGCGGGCACGTCGATGCCCGGCTGCCACCGCTCGCGCAGCTTGGCGTCGGGCTTGTTGGCCCGCAGCGCGAACGCCTTCAGGACACCGAGCACCTCCTCGACCCGATCCGGCGCCCGGTGGCGCACGGCGAGGTCCCGGATGGCCCGGTGCAACGCGGCCGACAACGGCCGCCGCAGCTCGGCGTCCGGCCGGGCCTCGATCTTGCCCGCTCCCCACTTGTGCCGCACGGCCATCGCCCGCAGCTCCCCGAGGAGCACGGTCTTGCCCACGCCCCGCAGCCCGGTGAGCACGAGACTGCGTTCGGGTCTCCCCCGCGCCACCCGCTCCAGCACCACTTCGAAGGCTTTGAGCTCACGCTCGCGCCCGGCCAGCTCGGGCGGCCGCTGCCCGGCGCCCGGCGCGAAGGGGTTGCGGATGGGGTCCACTCTGCCAAGTTATCGGCGTTTCTAGCGTGAGCCCGATATTCCGCCATAGACAGCTAGGGCGTGTCGCCGAGGTTCGACCGGTCGGCCCAAACCGTGCCAGGGTGGCGGGGTGAGCGGGTTCGAGGTGGGTGCCGTGGTGACCGGCACGGTGTCCGCGATCCCCCGGCCCGGCGCCATCGGGCTGTTCGTGGACCTCGAAGGTGACCGGCAAGGCTTCGTCGACGTGCTGATCCTGCCGCGGCAGGTCGAGTCGTGGCCCGCGGTCGGCACGACGACGACCTTCGAGGTGCTCGCCCGCCGGCCCGAGCAGGTTCGGCTGTGGCCGCTCGATCCGGAGTTCCGGTCGGGGCCCCTCGACAACGGGGTGTCGGAAGCCGAGTGGCGAGCGCGCAAGGAGCGCTACCCGGTGGGCACGGCCCTCACGGCGGAGGTGACCCGTGCCTTCGTCTCGGACGGTTCGTACCTCGTGCGGTACGAGGGCGGCTGGTCGCTGCTCGAAGGTGACGGCGAGCCACCTGAAGTGGGCACTCGCGCCGCCTACGAGGTGGTCCGCCACCTCGACACGACCCGGCGCACCCTGCTGCGGCCGGGTACATAGAGACGAACAGGTCTGCAGCCCTGCTCGTCCCTACCCCCAGTGCGCCCTTTACGACGCGCCACTAGTCACTGAGGTTCCGTTCCGCGTAGATCTTCATCGCGTCCCGGACGAATTCCGCCGTCGCGCCCTCCAACCCGTAGCGCGAGTCGTCCACATACAGCTGCCCGAGGCCCGCGAAGTACCCCGCGGACACCGACGAGACCGCCGGCCGCAGCCACTCGTGCAGCCGTCGCGTGATCGCCTGGACCTCGTCGGAATCCGGCGTCGAACCCGAAGCTCGCGCCGCGCCGAACGCCGCCGCGATGTCGAGCTGCGCCTGCTGGTGGCCCTGCTTCTCGTCGGCGGACAGCGAGTTCCACCAGTCGTTGCCGCGCCGGTACGCCTCGGCGCCCCAGCGCTGGGTGACCTCCTTCTCGTACTTCGTGTGGTCGAAGCCGTCGAAGACTTCTTCTGCCATCAGTCGTTCACCTCCCTTCAGTTTCCGGAGGGTCGTGCGGACGGAATCGATCTGCCGTCCGATCCGCCGCTGCTCCTCTTCGAGCAGCTCCAGGTGGGTTTCGAGCGCCGCGGCGCTGTCGCGCTGCCCGTCGAGCACCTCGGCGATCGCCGGCAGCCCGAGGCCGAGCTCGCGCAGCAGCAGGATCCGCTGCAGCCGGACGAGCGCCTGCTCGTCGTAGTAGCGGTAGCCGTTGCCGCCGATCCGGCTGGGCTCGAGCAGGCCGACCGCGCCGTAGTGGCGCAGCGTCCGGCTCGTGGTCCCGGCCGAGCGGGCGATGTCCTGGATCGACCACTCCATGACTTCGACGATAGAAGTTGACGCAGCGTCAAAGTCAACCGCTAGGGCTTTATAGCGTTTTCTAGCGTTCAGGCGATATTTCCGCAGAAAGCCCGATGAGGATTCGAGCCCGGGCCGAGCGGGCATCCACGGAGTAGGTTCGACCAGGCCGCGGCCCGTACGAGGAAGGCTATGACCGTGATACTCCGTCGAGTGGCTCGTCCCCTGCTCGCCACCATCTTCGTGACGGGCGGGATCAATGCGCTGAGGCAGGCCGAGGGCCACGCCAAGGCGGCGGAACCGTTCCTCAACAGCGCGTTCGAGAAGTACGGCGACGTCGTCCCGGCGCAGGTCCCGCGCGACCCGGTGACGCTCGTCCGGATCGACGCCGCGGTGAAGATCGGCGCCGGTCTCGCGCTCGCGGCCGGCAAGGCGCCGCGGCTCGCGGCGGGGCTGCTGCTCGGCAGCCTGGTGCCGACGACGCTTTCGACGCACAGCTTCTGGGCCATCAAGGACCCGGGCGAGCGCCAGCAGCAGCAGATCCAGTTCTTCAAGAACGCGAGCCTGGCCGGCGGCCTGCTGCTCGCGGTCAGCGACACGCACGGCAAGCCGTCGGCGGCTTGGCGGGCCCGGCACGCCGCGAAGGACGTCGGCGTCGCGGCCGGGAAGCTGAGCCGCAAGGCCGAGAAGCGCGCGAACAAGCTCGCGAAGCGGGCGCAGAAGGCGCTCCCCAACTGACGGCTGACGCTTGTACGCGTAAGTGCCACCCGAGGGTGACACTTACGCGTACAAGCTACTTCTCCAGGATCGCGGTGACGCCCTGGCCGCCGGCCGCGCAGATGGAGATCAGGCCGCGGCCGGACCCCTTCTCGTGCAGCAGCTTCGCCAGCGTCGCGACGATCCGGCCGCCGGTCGCGGCGAACGGGTGGCCGGCCGCCAGCGACGAGCCGTTGACATTCAGCTTCGCCCGGTCGATCGCGCCGAGCGGCTCGTCCAGGTCCAGCTTCTCCTTGGCGAACGCCGGGTCCTCCCACGCCTTGAGCGTGGCCAGCACCTGCGACGCGAACGCCTCGTGGATCTCGTAGAAGTCGAAGTCCTGCAGCGAAAGCCCGGCGCGCGCGAGCATCCGCGGCACGGCGTAGGCGGGCGCCATGAGCAGGCCCTCGTCGCCGTGGACGTAGTCGACGGCCGCCGTCTGCGAGAACGTCAGGTACGCCAGCACCGGCAGCTTGTGCGCCTTCGCCCACTCGTCGGTGGCGAGCAGGACGGTCGACGCGCCGTCGGTCAGCGGGGTCGAGTTGCCCGCCGTCATCGTGCCGTCCGGGCCGCCGAAGGCCGGCTTGAGCTTGGCGAGCTTCTCCGCCGTCGAGTCCGGGCGCAGGTTCTGGTCGCGCGCGAGCTTGAGGAACGGCGTCACGAGGTCGTCGAAGAACCCGCGGTCGTAGGCGGCGGCGAGCTTCTGGTGGCTGCTCGCGGCCAGCTCGTCCTGCGCCTCGCGGGTGATCTCCCAGACCTTCGCGGTCAGCGCCGCGTGCTCGCCCATCGAGAGGCCGGTGCGCGGCTCCTCGTTGCGCGGGATCGCCGGGACGATGTGCCCGGGGCGGATCTTCGCGACGAGCTTGAGGCGGTCGCCGAGCGTCTTGGCCGCGTTGAGCTGGATGAGGATCTGGCGCAGGTCCTCGTTGACGGCGAGCGGGGCGTCGCTGGTGGTGTCGACGCCGCCGGCGATGGCCGAGTCGAGCTGACCGAGCGCGATCTTGTTCGCGACGTTGACGATCGCCTGCAGACCGGTGCCGCAGGCCATCTGGACGTCGGACGCGGGCGTCGCGGGCGAAAGCTTGCTGCCCAGCACGCTCTCGCGGGCCAGGTTGAAGTCCTTCGAGTGCTTGAGCACGGCGCCGGCGGCGACCTCGCCGATCACCTCACCCTGCAGCGAGAAGCGGCTCACCAGACCGTCGAGGGCGGCGGTGAACATGTCCTGGTTCGACGCCTTCGCGTACGGGCCGTTGGACCGCGCGAAGGGGATCCGGTTGCCCCCGATGATCGCGACCTTGCGAACGGCAGGCGTTTTCTTCGGCGGCATGACTTCCACCTCTCTGGTCGTGTCCCTCACACTGTAACCTACTAGCGAGTAGGTTAGACTGCGACGTGACGCAGACTGCACGGGAGGCATCCGATGGCTGACAGGTACCAGCAGTTCACGAAAACCCCGGTGGGGAAGTTCGTGGTGCCGAAGCTCGGCCTGCCCAATCCCGCGACGCTGCGCCGGTACCGGCCCGGGCAACCCGCCCTCGAGGGTCCCGCACTTCTCGGCGCCGCGCCCGGCGGACGGCTGGCGAAAACCCTTCGCGACCAGCTGGCCGACGCGGGCATCGAGGTGATCGCCACCGCCGCCGACCGGCACGCGGCGCTGGTCTTCGACGCCACCGGCATCACCGACCCCGCCCGCCTGCGCGAGGTCTACGACTTCTTCCACCCGGTGATCCGCAGCGTCGGCCCGTCCGGCCGGGTCGTCGTCCTCGGCACCCCGCCGGAGCAGGTCGAGGGCCGCGAGCGGATCGCCCAGCGCGCGCTCGAAGGCTTCATCCGTTCGGTGGGCAAGGAGCTGAAGCGCGGCGCGACCGCCCAGCTCGTGTACGTGGCCGACGGCGCCGAAGAGGCGACGGACTCGACACTGCGCTTCCTGCTTTCGGCGAAGTCGGCGTTCGTCGACGCGCAGGTGATCCGGATCGGCACCGAGGGCAAGACGGCTTCTCCGCCCGCGAACTGGGAAAAGCCCCTGGACGGCAAGGTCGCGCTGGTCACCGGCGCCTCCCGCGGAATCGGCGCGGCGATCGCCGAGGTGCTGGCCCGCGACGGCGCGCACGTCGTCGCGCTCGACATCCCCGCCCAAGGCGCCGACCTGTCGAAGGTCGCCAACAAGGTCGGCGGGTCGTCCCTGCAGCTCGACATCACTTCGCCGAGCGCGCCCGCGAAGCTCGCGGAGTACCTGAAGGAGCGTCACGACGGCGTCGACATCGTCGTGCACAACGCGGGCATCACGCGCGACAAGACGCTGGGGAACATGAGCGAGAGCGCATGGGACTCGGTGATCGCGGTGAACTTGGCGGCGCAGCTCGCGGTGAACGACAAGCTGCTCGCCGATCGCGTGTTGAACGAAAACGGCCGCATCATCGGCGTCTCGTCGATCGCGGGCATCGCCGGCAACGTCGGCCAGACGAACTACGCGACGTCGAAGGCGGGCGTGATCGGCATGGTCAACGTGGGCGCGCCGCAGCTGGCGGCGTACGGCGGCACGATCAACGCCGTCGCGCCCGGGTTCATCGAGACCAAGATGACGGCCGCGGTCCCGCTGTTCATCCGCGAAGCCGGGCGGCGGCTGTCGAGCCTCGGCCAGGGCGGCCTGCCGGTCGACGTCGCCGAGACGATCGCCTGGTACGCGAACCCGGCGTCGGCCGCGGTGAACGGCAACGTGGTCCGCGTCTGCGGCCAGGCCCTGCTGGGGGCGTGACGTGGCGATCCGCGAACTCGACAGCACGCCGAGCCTGGCCACGCTGTACCCGAAGGCGCTGCTCGGCGGCGTCCTGCGGAAGCCGTCGGGCGGTCAGCTGCCGGACACCGAACTGGTCCGCACGGGCGTCGTCGTCGATCCGGCGCACCTCGCCGCGTACAACACGGTGTGCGGGTTCCGGCTGAGCGACGAGCTGCCGGCGACGTACCCGCACATGCTGGCGTTCCCGCTGCAGATGGCGCTGATGACCGAGCCGGGCTTCCCGTTCCCGCTGCTCGGCATGGTGCACGTGGCGAACCGGATCACCCAGCACCGCGCGCTGCGGGTGAGCGAGCCGCTGACCGTGCGCGTGCGGGCCGAAAACTTGCGTCCGCACGAGAAGGGCCGTCAGTTCGACGTCGTCAGCGAAGCCTGGACCGGGGACGACCTGGTCTGGCACGACGTCAGCACGTACCTGCGGCGCGGCTCGGGTTCCGGGTCTTCTTCGCGGCGTGACCAGCTCGCACCGCCGACGCCGGACGCGATCTGGCGCGTCCCGGGCGACATCGGGCGGCGCTACGCGGAGGTCTCGGGCGACCGCAACCCGATCCACCTGCACCCGCTGACGGCTCGCCTGTTCGGCTTCCCGCGCGCGATCGCGCACGGGATGTGGACGAAGGCCCACGCGCTGGCCGCGTTCGAAGGCCGGCTGCCGGAGGCGTTCACGATCGACGTCCGCTTCAAGCAGCCGGTGCTCCTGCCGGCCAAGGCGGGCTTCACGTCGTGGGCGACTCCGGAGGGGTGGGCGTTCGAGCTGTGGAGCGGGTCGAAGCCGCACCTGGAAGGCACGATCAGCTCACTCTGACGGCTTCCAGACCGCGCCCTCGATGAGGTCGTTGAAGCCGAGCCAGACGAGGTTCATCAGCCAGGAGGCCAGCACGCCGTCGGAGATGTCGGGGTGGTCGAGGGCCCAGTCGGCCAGCGACTCGGCCGCACCGACCAGCGCCGCGGACAGGCCTTCGCCGGAGAACTCGGCCTGCTCGCCGACGCCCTTGCGGGTGCCGGCGGACACCACGAGGGCGGCCACGAGCTGGATCGCGCGCGCCCGCATGTCGGTGATCTCCGCGGCGAAGGCCCCGCCGACGGTGAGGGCCTGGCGGTGCAGAACCGTCCACGACTCGCGGTACTCGGCGACGAAGCGGTAGAAGGACCGCAGGCCGTGCCAGAGCTGCATGTCCGGCGGCAGGTCGGGCTGCACGCCGGCCTGGATGGCCTCGAGCAGGCGCGTCGCCTCGCGGCGGATGCACGCGCCGAAGAGGTCCTCCTTCGAGCCGAGGTAGGTGTAGATCATCGGCTTCGAGACGCCGGCGACGTCGGAGATCTCGTCCATCGACGCGGCGTGGTAGCCGTGGCGCGAGAAGACCTGGACGGCCGCGTCCAGGATCTGCCGTTCGCGCACCGCACGCGGCAGCCGCCTGGCCCGTTCGGGCGGACGCTGGTCTTCCTCTGACACGCTGGACCTCCTCGTTGCTGCCCGGAGACGGTACCGGCAGTAGACCCGGGAGGGTGATTTCGGCACGCTTGCCCGCCTACCTACTGGTGGGTAGTATTACTCTTGGGTAACTGGAGAGGGGTGACCATGGCCGAAAACGCCGGGATGACCAGCGCCGATCGGCTCGCGGACCTCCGCGGGCCGGCGCTGCTCGACGCACTCGAGCGGCTGGACCCGCTGGGCCCGGAGGCCCACGCCCTCGACGTCAACGAGCTCGCCCTCGACCCCGGCGACCTCCGCAAGGACGACTTCCGTCGCCTCCTGAACGCCCTGCTGAGGCTGGCTGAGCGCGCCCCGGCGTTCGACCTGAGCAAGGTCGAGCCGGCCCGCTTCGCATCGCTGGTGGCATCGGCGTCGCGCGCGCAGCTGGAGAGTGTCGTCGCCGACCGGCCGCTGCGAGAGCGCGTGCTGGACGAGATCTTCGCCCGCATGGGCGCGCATATTCGCACGGATCGAGCCCGCGACCTGCAGGCGGTGGTCCACTGGCGCCTGTCGGGCGGAACCGGCGAAGGCGGCTACGACCGCTACGAGACGGCGATCTCCCACGGTGCCTGCACGGTGAGCCGCGAGATGAAAGGCCGCCCCCGGGTCACGATCACCATCGCGCCGGCGGACTTCTTCCGGCTCATCACCCACCAGGCGACACCGGCGGTGTTGTTCGTCACGGGGAGAATAAAGGTCAAGGGTGACTTGGCCTTCGCGGCCGGGTTGATCGGTTTCTTCGACTTACCGCACCCCGTATAGTCCGCCCGTGCCCCGAAACGCGAAATGGCGCCGCCCCCGCACCCTTCGTGGTGGCCACGCGGTGAACGCGTTCGCGGAGAAGCTGGTTCTCGGCCGCTTGACGCCCGAGCAGTTCACCCAGGTCCTGGAAACCCTGCACATGCTGGGCGAAGCGGGCGCGGGCATCGAGCTGAGCTCGTTGTCGACGGACGTCCTGGTGGACGTCGTCCGCCGAGCGTCTCGTGACCAGCTGAAGGCGATCGCGGACCACCCGGAGCTGCGTTCGGTGTTTCTGGACGAGATATTCCGCCGGATGTCGGAGCATTTCTCGCCGACCCGAGCACGTCACGTGGATTTCGTGGTTTCCTGGCGCTTTTCCGAAGGTTCAGGCGACGACGGCTACGACCGTTTCCAGACGGTGATCGAGGACGGGGTGTGCGTTTCCTCGACGGACTTGTCGCGAACACCGGACACCACGATCACGCTGTCGGTCGACGACTTCATCAGGATGGCCACGGGCAACGCGGCGGTGGCGGCGATGTTCGTGACGGGCCGGGTCAAAGTGAAGGGCGAGTACGCGCCGGCGGTCCGCTTCTCCAGCTACTTCGACATCCCCAAGCCATCTGGGGACAGGTAGGGTTTGCAAGCCGCGGCAAACCCTACCTGTCCTGGTCAGCTCCAGAGGGACGGCAGTACGTCAATCAGCCGTTCGACCGCGGCCTTCCCCAGCCCGAAGAGCGCACCGCGTAGGAGCGTCCCTGGCCAGCTTGGCTCCTGAGGCACTGTTCCAGTGAAGTGTGTCCGCTTACCGGAACGCGTGATGCTCGCCGTACGGAGACGCAGGCTCCGCTCCCGGGCCGTAGACTTACGCAACGGGGCTCCTTACTTGTTTGCGCAGGTGGAGGGGTTCTGGAAGGGGAAGGCCCGCCGGTGACTGCTTGCCGGCATGCCGGCTGGCTTTCCCTGAATGTGCCCCAGGCAGGACGGCTTCTGCGAACTAGCCCGATGAGGACCGGCTTGCATGGCTTGCCGTGGCTTGCATGGCGGCTTGTGCTCGGTGCTCGCATGGCTGCGGGCCGGGACGCGAGCCTTGACGGCACCTGCACGACCAGGCATCTTCTGATGGTCACCTCGTTACTGTGAGTGACAACCTGAGATGACTGCCGAGGCCTCGCAGTGTCAAGTGCAACGGTGGATGTGGATTGCCCGCACCTGCACCTCTGCGAATGGATGAATATTGTTGGGCTGGTCCTTACGGGGCACTCCTTGGTGTTATGGATAGTTGTGAAAGGTCAATCCTGAGTGCGCTAGCCACGATCGCCTTGCTTGTGGCCTTGCTTGCGACTGTGCCGCCTGCCGCGATCGATCGGCACCGCTTCCTCGTCAGTTCGAGTCGGCGGAGACGGCAAGGTGCTCTTTACGTTGCGCCGGTCCGACCCCAGTGGCGACATCGCGTTGCGCCGGTCCACCCCATGCATGGCGAAGTGGCATAGAAGAAGCGGTGGAGGGAACCTGGCTAGTGCTGTCTTCTGAGCAGTCCTCTTCTGATGCAGCCTGTTCTGATGCAGCGTGGATCACAGAGGTCATGAGCTGGCGTTCTCCCGGCGCATGCTGGCGTTCCTGCCTCTCGACGGCGTGGCTCTGGTTGACGCGAATCTGCTTCCCGCGAATCGGCTGCTCGCCCTGCTTGCCTGCGTTTCGCGAACTTGACTTGGCGAGCGCGCGCAGCACGATGAGCTCCTCCAGTGTGCAAGGGAGCTGCCCCCGGCCGCCTTCCTTTGCCCGCGTGTACATCGACTGCAAGATTGAAATGGATGGGATCCGGTGTGCGTTGACGTAAAGCGAGAGCGCTGGCTTGGAAACCCAGATCCTCGCTGCTCTCTCAGCCTGTGTCCGGGCCGCCATGCACCGGCACAGAGACAGAAGAACGTTTGCGAGCTGGCGCTGCGCGGCCGTTGCGTCCGGGGGGAATCGCCCGCCAGCGTGGCCCAGTCTCATCGTGTGTCGCCTGCTTCCCCTTGTTTGATCGAGCGTGGTTTGATCGAGCGTAGTTCGGGTTGCCGGATTTGTTTTGGGGTGCCTTTAACAGCGGCGAGGAGTACGTCCTGCTCGCCTGGATGTTCGCCCAGGTACGGGGAAGGCGCGTGTCCTTGCGAATGATCCTTTCGTGTCAGCACGGCACTTCGTGGACAGTTGAGCCTCGGGATCGTACCGCAGGGAGCCATCGCTTCGCGTCTTCGTGTCCTTCGCGGCGCGTCGCGTCTTCAGCTGCGGAGGCGTGTTCTTGTGGCGCAGCTAGCCCGATTGCAGATCGTCGACAATCTACAATTGTCGGGCCGGAATCTCAGTTCGACTCAGAAGCCGAATATGCGCAGATGGCGACGTATGCCGACCGAAGGCTCGCATAATTGATTGATGGTTCAATTAGTTCCGAGAGGGGCGATGCTCGTACCGAGAATAGTTGCATGTGCAAATAAGTTGCGTACGCAACCTACTGTCAGGCGGCTCCGGGTGCTGGTTCTGTAAACACCGACGGCGTGGCGCGAGCCCGCTTTCGTGCTACAAAGGATTAACAGTGTCCCGCAGCGTGTACACCGTCGGAGGAGAAGCGTGCTCTCGGCGATCGTGCGCGCACTGAAAGTGAGGTCAAGTAATTGTTGCCGTCGTGGGAAGACCCGAACCTTGGAACCATGAAGCGTGTTGCCTTGTGGCTGCTCGCTGAGGTCGGTGAAGGGAACGAGTTCACCAAGGAGCAGATGCGCGCCGCCTTCCCGGGGGTCTCGCAGATCGATCGCCGGATGCGCGATCTCCGGAGTTTTGATTGGCGCATTGACACCAACCGGGAGGATCCGCTTCTGACCTCGGCTCAGCAGCGGTTCGTGACGCGCGGGCAGCCCGTCTGGGAGAAGGGAATGCCTTCGAGGTCGAAGTCAGCGCCAGCTATTGGCGCGGTGCGTCGGCGTGAAGTGATTTCCGGTGACAGCAATATGTGCCGGTCGTGTGGAATTACGCCCGGTCAGTTCTACGTCGGCACCTTTGAGGGCGCGCAGCTTGATATTGCCCGCCGTGAAGTCGTGCTTCCGGGGGGCGTCAGCGAGGTGCAGCTGGTTACCGAATGTAACCGCTGCCGGGTGGGTGCGAAGGAACTCGCCGCGGACCTGTCTGCCGTCATCGAGCGAGCCGGCGCGCTGAGCCCGGACGAGCGCGAGCTCCTTGCCGGCTGGGTCGATGCGGACGAGCGGACGTTCAGCACGGCCGAGCGGGTGTGGGCTGAATACCGGGCTCTGCCTGCGGACGCCCGTGCCACCCTGCGCGAGTTTCTGGGCTTGGCCTGAGTGGTGTGCCGGCTCCGGCTATCGTTCTTGGTCGGTGGCGCGTTGGTGGTACAGGAGAGTAGATGATCAAGGACTACGGTCGACCGCCTCGGGCCGATGAGAACCGTGCTGTTGTCGAGCGCCGCCTCGAGGAGATTAGCGCTCGGGGCGGCGCTCGCGAAACACAGAGCATCGAATGGCGTGGGAACCAGGTGTACCTGGATGTAATCCAGATGCCCGTCGGTGACCTCTACTACAACCCAGCCACTCATCGGGTTCGTGCTCAGCGCAGTCATGACCCGCAACGTGACGTGCTCGTCGACGATGATCCCTGGAGCACGGACAGCCAGGAGTACCTCGGCTACCTGCTGCAGGCGCTGCCGTCGGACCCCAGCAGGATCGACCCGGCGTTTACGGAGCTCCTCGATAGCCTCCGCGACTATGAGCAGACCGAACCAGGCCTGATTACCCGCGAAGGCATCCTGGTGAACGGCAACACGCGCCGGGCTGCCCTGCTGAAGCTGGGAGGGCCGCGGCAGCCGATCCGTGTCGCGGTGCTGCCCGACTCGTGCGACTGGTCCGATATCCGGGATGTCGAGTTGTCCCTGCAGCTCAGAAAGGAACATCGCCGCGACTACTCGTACATCAACCGCCTGCTAGCGATTGACGAACTAGTGAGCCAGGGACTGCCGTTGGCGAAGATTGCTGCGATCTTCCGGACCAACGTCGCGGCGTGCAAGCAGGACCAGTGGGTTTTCTCGTGCATCAAGTCGATGATCGACCGCAGCGAGGTGGAGGGCCGCCGCATCCCGCTGATCGCATTCGAGGATCATCAGGAGAAGCTCAAGGAGCTGCATCGCCGTTATCAAAAGGATCGAGCGACGAGCGGTGATCGTGCCGAGCTGACTAAGGAGTCGCGCCTGGCTGCGATCATGCTTGGCTTCTCCAAAACTGATGTCAGGTTCATCGAGGCAGACTTCCAGTCTCGCTACTTGAATGACATGCTGCCTGACAAGCTCAAGCCGGAGCTACCGTCGTCGCAGAAGGTCGCGATTCCGGGACTTGGTGTTTCTGTAAAAGGCTCATCGAACGCTGTTGCGAAGGCCAAGGAACTGACGAACACGGTGCTCAAAGCGCGCGCCGTGGAGATCAACTCGGTCGGAGTGGAGGTAAGTGGGCCGACTGAGCCGATCAACGAGCTGAAGGATGCAGTGAGCGACGCGATCCGGCTGGCCGGTCGCCAGGCGCAGCTACAGAAGCGGAAGCAAGCGGCACCGGATCGGCTGAACACCGCAAAGGCCGAGATAGATCAGTGTGTCACCGAGCTGGTCATGTCACGGGCGTCTCGCGCACTGGACGAAGAGGCTTTCAACGACGCAGTACTGAGCTTCCGCCGTAGCTTGCGTAGCTTGGCTGTTGAAGCGGCCCGTACTGTTGAAGAGCAGAGCGAAGGTGTCGACTGGCTGCGACGAGTTCTCGGACTGGAGACGTGAGTGGATCGAAGTGGGCCGAGCCTGGTTATCGGCTTTGACCTGACGAGGACTCAGGCGCGGCTGCAGACGGTAAGCCGGCACCGGGAAAACCTTGCCAGTCTTCTGGCGGGTTTTCCCGGTGGTCAGATGACGGAGCGGCTGGCGGCCGCCGTTCCCATTGACGAGTTCATCGGGAATATTGAGGCACTGACCGCGTGGCCTGAGCCGGATTCGGTTGCCTGGGAAGAGTCTTTCCAGACGCTTGCCATGGAGATGATCAGAGACGCCGAACGTTCCGAGCGTCTCCTCTCCGGTGAGGACGATGAGCTGGTCGTACGCGACAGCGAGCTCATGGACGTTCTTGAGCCAGCGTGGTCCGGAGATCTCACGGCGTTCCAGTGTCGAGACGTGGCTAAGCTCGTCTCGCTGGGTCACGGCGCGAACTTCTCGGTTCCTGGCGCCGGCAAGACCCGGGTCGCCCTTGCGGGATTTTCGGTCCTGCGCGGACGTGGCCGTGTGACGCGCATGCTGGTCGTCTGCCCTAAGTCGGCCTATGAAGCGTGGCAAGAAGAGAGTCAAAAGTGTTTTACCGGCGGCTTGGATGTCCAGGTCTTCGACGGCCGGAGCACGCTCGCAGCGGACGTGCTGCTAGTGAACTACGAACGGCTTGATCGATCGCTCGGCGTGATAACCGAATGGATCGAGTCCGCGCCGACGATGATGATCCTCGATGAAGCGCATCGTATGAAGCTCGGGACCGCAGGAGTTTACGGAGCTGCCTGCATGGCTCTCGGGCCGCTGAGCACCATCCGGATGATCCTGACCGGGACTCCTGCTCCGAACGGTCCTAAAGACCTGGAGAGCCTATTCGCGTTCGTCTGGCCGGGACGCGGGAAGCGTGTGGTCAACGAGGCGATCGACGGTGGCAACCTGGTTCATGCCAGCCGGGTTCTCAAGCCCCTTTACACGAGGACTACCAAGCAGGAGCTCGGCCTGCCGCCAGTCTCGCTGAAGATGCGCATGGTTGATCTTCCGCCTCTGCATCGGGAAATCTATGACGCCATCGTCGGACGGTACACACAGCGTGCCGAGCGAAGCAGGTCAGACTTCGACTCGCTCGGCAAGACCGTTCTCCGGTTGATCATGGCGGCGACCAGCCCCGCACTTCTCGCTCAAGGTGCCACGAAGTACGAACCCTTGTCTCTTCAGGTACCACCACTCGAGATTCCGCCCAGCGATCCGCTCTACAGCCTGCTCGGCTCACTTGCAGAATACGAGATGCCGCCGAAGTACCAAGAGGTGCTCGCGATCGTGAAGGAAAACTCCGCGCAGGGGCGGAAAACTTTGGTTTGGGCGAGCTTCGTCCGCAGTATCAGCACTCTGGAAACGCTACTGGGTGACTTTCGCCCCGCTGTTGTGCACGGAGGAACAGCCGATCGCGAAGAGCAGATCGATTTCTTCCGCAGCGATCCGGACTGTCTGGTGCTCATCTCCAACCCGGCCACCTTGGGCGAGGGAATCAGCTTGCATCAAGTCTGTCATGACGCGGTATATGTCGATCGTGACTTCCAGGCTGGCCGGTTCCTGCAGAGCCTCGACCGGATCCATCGGCTTGGCCTCGCGCCTGATACGGAGACCCGCGTGACTGTCCTGGCGACTCGCCATACAGTCGATGAGGTCGTGGCAATGCGGCTCAACGAGAAGCTCGAGTTCATGGGCAAGCTCCTTGACGACGCGTCGGTTCAGCAGCTAGGCGACCCGTTCGAAGAACCATCCGTCATCGCCGGCATGGACGCTGCGGACGTGAAGGCTTTGCTACGCCACGTCCAGAAGCCGGAGCTCAGCTGATCTTGGCCCGGTTCTGGACGAACTTCTCATGGCGCTCGTGGTTTGCCTGACCGATGAATGCTTTGAACTCGCCAAGCTTGTAGGCGAGACTTCCATCAGACATGGGTTGGGGATCGATGTCGAAGTCGCGCCGGAGCTGGGTGATGCGCTCTTCGAGCTCCGCGATCCCGTTGCCAAGCGTGGCACGGTTCAAGATCACACTGGTAGGTACGTATCCGCCGAGTTCTCGAAGCACCTTGTACACGGGATCGTGGCTCGACGTCTCACGCGAGACGGTCTCGCCTTCGTGCTTGAGTGCCTTCAAGATCGCCGACCCCACTGCTTCAGCGACCGGCGGCGGAAATGCGTTGCCGATCTGCCGGTAGCGGGTTGTCTTCCGGCCGGTGAACGTCCATTCGTAGCCCGGAAGCCAGCCTTGGATGCGGGCGACCATTTCGGTGGTCAGCTTCGGGCCGGGAGCTGGATTGGCCATGGTGCGGAACTGGGCGTCCCGTGCTGGCGGGGCATCCGCCACCCCCATGGCATCGACGCTCAGTTCGGCCCATGCGCGTTTGGCCCTGGTCGGTCCCAGATCCGCACCTCCGTGCTTCTTGGAACCGCCGACGATCGTGGGCCCGATCTTGTCAGCGTCCTTCATCCATTGCTCGAGCCCTTCCCAGCCGTTGGCGCCCATGAGGTCGTGAATGGCGGCACTGACGGTGAGCTGTTTCGCGACAGGCTCGGGCCACTTGAAGTACTTGGCGTCATCCTCCTGCATGGCGACCAGGACGAACCGAGGCCGGAGCTGCGGCACTCCGAAGTCGCATGCGTTGAGCAACCGCCATTCGGCTACGTACTTGAACTCGGCGAGCCGGTCCAGGACGTACTGCCGGTAACCCGAGAACCGGGGCAAGCTGAGCCCGCGGACGTTCTCCAGCATCAGGGCGCGCGGCCGGACCTTGTCCACCTGCTCCACAGCCCAGGCGAAGAGGTCACGTTCATCGTTTGCGCCAAGCTGCTTCCCCGCGATCGTGAAGGGAGGACAAGGGACCCCGCCGGCGAGCAACGCGACCTCGCGGTGATCTTCGGGATTGAAGACGGCCGGGTCGGCGACATCGCCTTGCTGGACGATCTCGCGTTCTTCTTCGTTGATCTCGATCTTGCCTGGAATGTTGGTCTGCAGGGTCGTGAAGGCATTGGAGTCCAGCTCGACCGCAAGGCGGTGCTTGAACCCGGCTCGCTCGAGGCCGAGGGCCTGGCCACCCGCGCCAGCGCAGAGTTCAACGACCTCGTAGGAGCTGTCGTCGGAGGCGCCGGTCATTGAAGTCCTTCCCAGGGTGGCGTGGCGAGGTAGCGCCTGAGACTATCTGGCGCATGGCGCGCCGCGTGACACCCCCGCCAACTGATGGACAAGCGAAGCCGAGGCCCTATCCTGCCGCTGCCAGCGAGGGCCGCTCTCGCAACATGCGGGCCAACAGGCGTACGGACACCAAGCCCGAGGTGACTCTTCGTAAGGAGTTGCATCGACTTGGTTATCGGTACCGCAAGGACCTGCCGATAGTGCTCGAAGGTGTGCGTGTCCGTCCCGACATCGTCTTCACCAAGCGAAAGGTCGCGATCTTCGTCGACGGCTGTTTCTGGCACGTCTGCCCGCACCACGGACGCCAGCCGACCAGCAACGAGTGGTACTGGGCGCCGAAGCTGCGGCGCAACATGAGCCGCGATCAGCTGGTGACCGAAGCGCTCGAAGATGCGGGCTGGCGAGTGGTCCGCATCTGGGAACACGTGCCGCTGCGCGATGCCGTCTCGGTTGTCGAGGCCGCGATCTCGTAGCACGAACACGCGTTCGATCTTAAAGACTGCACGCGCAAACGCCTAGCAGCGTCAGCTTGCGTGTCGTTGCAGCTGATCAGCCCTCGATGACCCGGCCCTCGATCACCGTGGGCTGCTCCCGCCTCGGCTCCTCGGAAGACACGACATCGCTGTCCACCACCATCACCGGCCCCCGTCGGCGGTTGGCGAACCGCACCGCCCTCTTCTCCATCCGCTTCAACCACAGCCGACGCGCCACCGCGCGCGATGGCGGCAGGATCAGCAGCAGTCCGAGAACGTCGCTCACGAAGCCGGGCACCAGGATCAGCACTCCGCCTAGCCCGACCAGCATCCCGTCGGTGAGTTCCTTCTCCGCCGGTCGCCCTGAGCGGGCCGCCGAGGTGAAGGCCCTCATCGCCTTGCCGCCCTCGCGGCGGGCCAGCCAAGACCCCATGAACGCGCCGGCCAGCAGGAGGCCCAGCGTGCCCAGCACGCCGACGGCCGAACCCACCGCCCAGATCGCGGCGATCTCGGCGAAGACGTAAAGCAGGAACGCGACAGCCATACCTGCTCAACGCACAACCTGTCCGATTTGCTCCCGGCACCGCCTGATTAGCGCAGCAACGTCGCCACCATCGACCGCAGGCCCTCCCGCAAGCGGACCGTTTCGCCCGTCCTCAAAAACCGCAGCATCAGATCGCTGTGCAGCGACCCCAGCAGCAGGTGGGCCACCAGGTCGGCGTCGAGCGAAGGTGCCGCCGAAGCGATCAGCCCCGATACGTGCGCGTGCCACGACACGTAGATCGGGCTGCTCAAGCGGTCCGGCGAGGCCTGCTCGAACGCCGCCATCACCTTGACGTTGCGGGTGGCCAGCTCGACCAGCGCGTCGAAGAACGCTGCCAGCCGCTCGGACGGGGGTGCGCCCGGGCCGAGTGGGGGTGGGCCCGCCGCCACCGCTTCCGACAACTCCTCGACCCGGGACTCCACCAGCGCGCGCATCAGGCCTTCGCGGTTGCCGAAGCGGTGGAACACCGTGCCTTTGCCGACGCCGGCCGCCGCGGCGACGCGGTCCATCGAAACCTCGGCCAGGTCGTGGGACGCCAGCAACTCCTCCGCCGCGCGCAGGATCGCGCGGCGGTTGCGGGCCGCGTCGGCGCGCTCCATGACCCCTCCTCGACAAGTTGACCGTCGGTCCATATAGTAGGCGACCGTAAGTTGACCGACGGTCCAGTTAGGGGTGAGGGATGCGCGCAGTAGTGCAGCACGGCACGGGTGGTCCGGAGGTGCTCAACCTCGAGGACCGGCCCGAACCGACGCGGAAAGCCGGCGAAGTGCTGATCCGCGTCGAAGCGATCGCGGTGCCGTTCTACGAGACTCAGCTGCGAGCGGGGCTGATCCCGACCGGCAGCGAGCCGGCGATCTTCGGGCACGAAGCCGCCGGGACCGTCGTCGAGGCCGACGATCCGGCCGCAAGGCGGTCGTCATGTCCTTCACCGGTGGCGCCTATGCCGAACTCGTCGCCGCGAGCCGGTACACGCTCGTGCCGGAGGTGATCTCCGCCGAGCACGCCGTCGCCGCCGCGGTGCCCGCCTCGATGGCTGTCGTGCTGGTTCGCACGGCGAACGTCGTCGAGGGTGAATCCGTGCTGGTCGAGGCGGCGTCCGGGGCTATCGGTGGTTACCTGGCCCGGCTGGCCAAGGAGCGCGGCGCCCGGGTGGTCGCCACCGCCGGCGCGGGGAAACCCGTGCCCGACGCCGATGAAGTGCTCGACCACAACGACCCGGACTGGCGGCAGGAAGTGCCCGAAGGCATCGATGTCCTGTTCGAGTCGGTCGGCGGGCCCCGCGCCGCCGAACTGACGACGAAGCTGGTCCCGCGCGGCCGGATTCTCGCCTACGGCCTGCTCAGCGGCGAGTTCCCCACCTACTCCGTCGCCGCCCTCGCGGGGCGCGGGCTCACCCTCATCGGCTTCGGCGGCCTGGACGCCTACGCCGAGGACGTCGCGGCCGCCCGCGCCGAGGCACTCGGCCTCGTCGCGGGCGGCACGCTGACCCCCGTGCTCGACCGGACCTACCCCCTCGCCGACGTCGCCGCCGCGCACGCGCGCGTCGAGAGCCGTGAAGGCGTCGGCAAGGTCGTGCTCATTCCTTAGCTCGGCACCTCGTCCAGGTACGCCTGGGCCTGCAGGGTGAACAAGTCCGCGTACCCCGCCTTCGCCGCCATCAGCTCCTCGTGCGTGCCGTACTCCGCGACCTTTCCGTGGTCCAGCAACAGAATCCGCTCGGCCTGGCGCACCGTCGAGAACCGGTGCGAGATGTACAGCGTCGTCCGGCCCTCGGACAGCGAACGCAGGCGCGCGAACAGGTCGTGCTCGGCCTGGGCGTCCAGCGCCGACGTCGGCTCGTCCAGGATCAGCAGCGGCGCCTCCCGCTGGAACGCCCTGGCCAGCGCGATCTTCTGCCACTCGCCACCGGAAAGCGAGACGCCCTGGTCGAACCACCGCCCCAACGGGCTGTCGTAGCCGGAAGGCAGCCGCTCGATGCGCTCGTCCGCGCCCGCGCGGCGGGCCGAGTCCTCGATGTGTGGCCGGTCCTCGAGCCGGGTCAGGTCGCCGAGGCCGATGTTCTCCGCGGCCGTTCCTTGGTACGTCACGTAGTCCTGGAACATCGCGCTGATCCTCTTGCGCAGCTCGTCGGGGTCGTACTCGCGGATGTCGACGCCGTCGAGCAGGATGCGGCCTTCCGTCGGGTCGTACAGCCGGCAGAGGAGCTTGAACAGCGTCGACTTGCCCGCGCCGTTGCGGCCCACCACCGCCACCGTCTCGCCCGGGCGGATCTCGAAGCTCACGTCCTCCAGCGCCGTCTCATCCGCACCGGGGTAGGCGAAGGTGACCGAATCGAACTCGATGTGCCCGTCCACTTTGGACGGGAAGGCGCGTGGCGAAACAGGTGCCGTGATCTCCGGCTTCGTGTCCAGGAACCGGTACAGCGTGTCCAGGTACAGGTTGTTCTCGTACATCCCCGAGAACGCCGTGAACAGCCCCGACACCGACGTCTGCACGGACGTCGCCGCGGCCGTGTACAACGCCAGGTCGCCCAGCGTGAGCCGGCCGCCGACCGCCTCCAAGGCGATGTACAGCGCGATCGCCGACCCCGCGAACGTGCTCAGCAGTCCCCAGGACGTCGAACTGATGTTGCGGTTGATCGTCAGCTTCCGCTGCCGCTCGTAGGAAACCACCCCCAGCCGGCGGAACCGGTCGACGAAGTACGGGCCCAGCCCGAACAGCTTCGTCTCCTTGGCGTAGGTGTCCGTGGTGACCAGCGACGACAGGTAGTCCATCCGCCGCTTGATCGGTGACATCAGGAACGTCAGCCAGAACGCGCGCGAGCCGTACTTGGACTGCGAGATGAACGCCGGGATCGGCGCCACCAGTGCGACCAGGGCCAGCAGCGGGCTGATCGAAACGAGCAGCGCGATCATGCTGCCGAACGTGATCAGCGTCCGCACGAGCCCCAGCGCGGAGTTCATCATCGACAGCGGCCGCGTCGGGGCCTCCTGCGCGGCCTGGCGCAGCATGTCGTAGGACGTGGACCCCTCGAAGTACGCGAGGTGCAGTTCGCTCGCGTGCGCCATCACCTGGTGGCGGATGGTCAGCGTCATGCGTTCCTGCAGCAGCGACTGCGCGATCGACGTCAGCGCGCTGCTGATCGCGGTCGCGGCGAGCACGCCGAACTGGAACAGCGCGACGTTCACGATGTCGGCCGTGGTGCCGCGGTGCTGGATCGCCGCGACGACGGAGTCGAGCAGCAGCTTCGCGATGTACGCGGTCACCGTCGGCAGCAGCCCGGACAGCAACGTGATCAGCGCCAGGAGGATCGTCAGGACGGGACTCGCCTGCCACGTCAGCTTCACGACCTTCGGCAGGCCGCGGACCGTGCCCGCGATGGAGGTCTTCGCGCGCGACAGCCGGGAGCGCAGGTCCTTCGGCTGGTCGTCCTGCTTCGGTTCGGGAATGTCGACGGGCCCGGTGAGCCCGCTCTCCGGCACCGTCACGGCGTGCCGCCGTCGACCGCGCCGGGCCAGCATGAATTCCATGCCGCCCCCACCGCCCGGGATCACTGAGCCTCCACCGCGCCGTGCAGGAAGACGTCGACCACCTGGCGCGTGGTGGGCGCGTCGTTGTCCGCCGCCATCGGGCGGCCGCCGAACAACAGAGCCAGGAACAGGGACGCGAGCTGCTCGGGCGGCAGCCGCAGCCGGTCCTTCTCGGGCGTGAACAGATCGACCATCGCCCCGCTCATGGCCGCCATCGACTCGCGGCGGCCGCCCTTCCAGGAGTTGCGCCGGTCCTTGGGGCGCTGCTCGGGGTCGCGCAGCTTGTGCCGGCCGGACGCGTGCAGCGCGCCCATCAACGTGCCCATCCGCTCGAGGTGGGCGCTGAGCGCTTCGGCGGCCTCGACGAGCCGGTCGGCCAGGGGCTGGTCCAGCGGGATGTCGGCGATCGCGTCGAGCACGTGGTCGGGCCGCAGCGCCTCCGCCGTGCAGGCGTCGACGAGCTCGTCCTTGTCCTTGAACGCGCGGAAGATGGTGCCCTCGCCGATGCCGGCGGCGCGGGCGATCTGGCTGGTGGTCACGTTGGTGCCGTGCTCCATCAGGAGCGGCAGCACCGCGTGCACGATCATGGCGCGCCGGGCCTCGACGCTCATGCCCGGCGCTCGTCGCCGGGTTTCGGGTGCTGGTGTCATGGCATCCAGTGTGCGGAGTGAGTGCTCACTCCGTCAAGCGAGTATGCTGAGGGCGAAAGCAGTGAGGGTCGCCCCGGTGCACCGGGACGGCCCTCTACCTGCGGAAACTCAGTACGTCATCGCCATCGCCGGGTCGGCCAGCAGTGCGCCGACGTCGGCGAGGAACTCCGAGCCCTGCTGGCCGTCGACCACGCGGTGGTCGAAGCTCAGCGACAGCTGGAGGACCTTGCGGACCTTGATCTCGCCGTCCACCACCCACGGCTGGTCCTTGATCGCGCCGAGGCACAGGATCGCGGACTCGCCCGGGTTGATGATCGGCGTTCCGGTGTCGACGCCGAACACGCCCACGTTCGTGATCGTGATCGTGCCGTTCGCCATGTCCGCCGGGGACGTCTTGCCCTCCCGGGCGACGTCGGTCAGCGTCGTCAGCGCCTGAGCCAGTTCCTTCAGCGACATCGAGTCGGCGTCACGGACCTTCGGCACGATCAGGCCGCGGGGTGTCGCCGCCGCGATCCCGAGGTGCACGTAGTCCTTGTAGACGATCTCCTGCGCCTGCTCGTCCCAGACCGCGTTGACGTCCGGAGTGCGCTTCGCCGCCAGGCACACGGCCTTCGCGGCGAACGTCAGCGGCGTGACCTTGACCCCGGCGAACTCCCGCGACTTCTTCAGCTTCTCGCGGAACTCCATCATCGGCGTGACGTCGATGGTCAGGAACTCCGTGACGTGCGGAGCGGTGTACGCGCTCTGCACCATCGCGGCCGCGGTCATCTTCCGGACACCCTTGATCGGCACGCGCCGCTCGCGCGCTCCGCTGTCGACAACCGAAGGTGCGACTGGAGTCTCGTTCGCGGCGCGCTCGACATCCTCACGCGTGATCACGCCGCCGTCCGCAGTGCCGGTGAGCGCGTGCAGATCGACGCCGAGATCCTTCGCGAGCTTCCGTACCGGCGGCTTCGCGAGCGGGACGTACCCGCCGCGGGGAGCCACAGGCGCCGGAGGAGCAGCGACGGCAACGGCCGGAGCAGGCTCGGGAGCTGCGCCTTTTCGGGCGCGCCGCTGCGTGACGACCGTCTTGGAGCCGTAGCCGACCAGCGGTTTCATCTCCTCCTCGGCCGGCTCCTCGACGGGTGCGGGTGCAGCGGAAGCACCGCCAGGGTCGATGTCGATGGTGAGGATCGGCGTGCCGACCTCCACCGTCTGCCCCGGCTCGACGTGCAGCTCCGTGACGACCCCGGCCCACGGGATCGGCAGCTCGACGGCGGCCTTCGCGGTCTCGATCTCGACCACGATCTGGTTCACCGTCACGGTGTCGCCCGGCTTCACGTGCCAGGACAGGATGTCGGCTTCGGTCAGTCCCTCCGCCGTGTCGGCCAAGGGGAATTGTTTGTACGTGGGCATTGCGCGGAAATCCCCCTTACCAGGCGAGCGAGCGGTCGACGGCGTGCAGCACCCGGTCCAGGTCGGGGAGGTAGTGCTCCTCGAGCTTGGCCGGCGGGTACGGCGTGTCGAACCCGGTCACCCGGAGGACGGGCGCTTCCAGCGAGTAGAAGCACTCCTGCTGGACGCGCGCGGCGATCTCCGACGTCAACGACGACTCCGACGGCGCCTCCGACAGCGCGATCAGCCGTCCGGTCTTGCGCACCGACTCGAACACCGGGCCGAGGTCCAGCGGCGAGAGCGTGCGCAGGTCGATGACCTCGA
Source organism: Amycolatopsis mediterranei (assembly GCF_026017845.1). Classification (NCBI taxonomy): domain Bacteria; kingdom Bacillati; phylum Actinomycetota; class Actinomycetes; order Pseudonocardiales; family Pseudonocardiaceae; genus Amycolatopsis; species Amycolatopsis mediterranei. The sequence goes on along the minus strand of NZ_CP100416.1, from coordinate 10,417,803 downwards.
GGGACTGGCCGCCGTCCTCGGCCGCGGCGGCGGCGTCGAGGGCGACCTTCACCGACGGCCCGTACGCGACGACCGTCGCCGTCGTGCCTTCCCGCACGACCTGCGACGAGAAGCACGAGACCGGCGTACCGGTGACGTCGATTTCGGCTCGCAGCGCACCCGAGTGGTACAGCCGCTTCGGCTCGAAGAACAGCACCGGGTCGTCGGACTTGATCGCCTGCTGGATGCCCCAGTAGGCGTCGACGGCGTTCGAAATGGACACGACCTTGAGCCCCGGGATGTGCGCGAACAGCGACTCCGGCGACTCCGAGTGGTGCTCGACCGCGCCGATCCCGCCGCCGAACGGCACCCGGATCACGACCGGCATCTTGATCTTGCCCTGCGTCCGGTAGTGCAGCTTCGCCAACTGCGAGGAGATCTGGTCGAAGCCGGGGAAGATGAAGCCCTCGAACTGGATCTCGCACACCGGCCGGAAGCCGCGCACGGCCAGCCCGACCGCGGTGCCGATGATGCCCGACTCCGCGAGCGGCGTGTCCAGCACGCGCTGCTCGCCGAAGTCCTTCTGCAGGCCGTCGGTGATCCGGAAGACGCCGCCGAGCTTGCCGACGTCCTCCCCCATGATCAGGACCTTCGGGTCTTCTTCCATCGCGCGGCGCAGGCCGAGGTTGAGGGCCTTGCCGATGGTGAGTTTCTGGAGGTCGGACATCAGTGCTCACCCGCCGATACGAAGCCGTCGAGGTAGGACAGGAACTCTTCGCGCTGCGCGTCCAGCACCGGGTTGCCCTCGGCGTAGACGTTGCTGAAGATCCGCTCCGGCGGGGGCTCCGGCATGTTGAAGGTGTATTCGCGCAGGTCGGCGGCGAACGCGTCGGCGTCGGCCTGGACGCTGTCGAAGTAGTCGTGGTCGGCGTAGCCGTTGCGGGCCAGGTACGCCCGGACGCGCTCGATCGGGTCCTTGAGCTTCCACTCCTCCAGCTCGTCGGAGAGCCGGTAGCGGGTGGGGTCGTCGGTCGTCGTGTGCGCGTCCATCCGGTAGGTGAACGCCTCGATCAGCACCGGGCCGTTGCCGTGCCGGCACTCGTCCAGCGCCCAGCGGGACACCGCGAGGCAGGCCAGGACGTCGTTGCCGTCGACGCGGATGCCGGGGAAGCCGTAGCCGCGGGCGCGCTGGTAGAGCGGCAGGCGCGACTGGCGCTCGGTCGGCTCGGAGATCGCCCACTGGTTGTTCTGGCAGAAGAACACGAGCGGCGCGTCGTAGACCGCGGCCCAGACAAATCCTTCGTGGACGTCGCCCTGCGAAGTGGCGCCGTCACCGAAGTAGCAGATCGTGGCTTCGCCGTCGTCGTCGCCGACCTTGCCCTCGAACTTCTGGCCCATCGCGTAGCCGGCGGCGTTGAGCACCTGGTTGCCGATCACGATGGTGTACGGGTGGAAGCCCGTGCCCTGGTAGTCCCAGCCGCTGTGGTCGGTGCACCGGAAGATGCCCAGCAGGTCCTTCATGTCGACCCCGCGCGCGTACGCGACGCCGTGCTCGCGGTAGCTGGGGAACGCCATGTCGTTCGCCTTGAGGGCGCGGCCGGAGCCGATCTGCGCGGCCTCCTGGCCGAGCAGCGGGACCCAGATGCCGAGCTGGCCCTGGCGCTGCATGGCGTTCGCCTCGCGGTCGGCCCGCCGGACCAGCACCATGTCGCGGTACAGGCCGCGGAGTGCTTCGGCGTCGACGTCCTCGACGTACTTGTCGAACTGGGGCGAGGGAACCCGTTCGCCTTCGGGGGTGAGCAGCTGAGTCAGCTCAGCGCCACCTTCGCTGGTCGCTCGCAATCCGGCGATCACCTGTTCGGGGGAGGGCTGGGCCGCGACCGCGGCGGGGCCGTCTCCAGGCTCCGGGTGCGTCCACTGTTCGGACGGCATGCGCTGTACTCCTTGGTGTCGGTGCCTCTGGCGGCCGCTTGTGGCGACCACAGCGACTGCACCGGCGGGGACCAGCGCATCGGGTCCGAAGCGCTCGGTCACCGTCGGCGTTGACGGTTCTCGCCGACATCCTGGCACGAAGGTCCGCGCTTTGGTGAGTGACGGATACTGATTTGTTGCTGAGAAAGGGGCCCTGAACAGGGAAAACGCTAGGAAGCCCGAGCGTCGGACCTACGAGAGTCGGGTGCCGGTCGCCGTGTTCACCAGGCGTGGCGTGATCGTGCGATTGCGTGATCACCCGCATCGGTGACGTCGTTGTGATGTGCCGCACGTCGTCACGCCCGTGGCACGATGGGCCACGTGGAGCAGAAATCCGTGCGTGAATCCGTCGTCTCGTCGTGGACCAACGACGTCATCCCCAGTCTGTCCGGGCTGGTGGCGATCCCCGCCTTGTCCCCGGCCTTCGACGCCGAATGGGCGAAGAGCGGGCACCTCGCCGCCGCCGTCGAGCACGTCCGCGAGTGGATCGCCGGGCGCGATCTGCCCGGCGCGAGCCTCGAGGTCGTCCAGCTCGAAGACCGGACCCCGCTGTTGCTCGTCGACGTCCCGGCCACCCCGGGCGCGGCGGACAAGGGCACCGTCCTGATGTACGGCCACCTGGACAAGCAACCCCCGGTGGGCGGCTGGTCCGAGGGCCTCGACCCGTGGACCCCGGTGATCCGCGACGGCCGGCTGTACGGCCGCGGGTCCGTCGACGACGGCTACTCCGGCTACGCGGCGACCACGGCGATCGAAGCCGTGCACGCGGCCGGCGGCGAGCACGCCCGCATCGTGCTGCTGCTGGAGACCGGCGAGGAGTCCGGCAGCCCCGACCTGCCCGCCTACGTCGAGCACCTGGCCGACCGCATCGGCGAGGTGTCGCTGGTGGTCTGCCTCGACGCCGGCGGCAGCGACTACGAGCGGTTGTGGCTGGTCACGAGCCTGCGCGGGATGCTGCACCTCGACGTCACCGTGCAGCTGCTGGGCTCGGCGCAGCACTCCGGCGTCGCCAGCGGTGTCGTCGCGAGCTCGTTCCGGATCCTGCGGCACCTGATCGAGCGGCTCGAGGACAGCGCGACCGGCGAACTGCTGCTCGACGAGCTCAAGGTGGACGTCCCGGCGGATCGGCTGGCGGAGCTCAAGGCCGTCTCGCAGGACTTCCCCGATGCGAATGCGAAGGCGTTCCCGCTGGTCGAAGGCGGGCGCGTGATCACCGAGGACGCGCTGGAGCTGGTGCTCAACAACGCCTGGCGCCCGACGCTGTCGGTGATCGGCGCCGACGGCTTCCCGAAGCCCGCCGACGCCGGGAACGTCCTGCGCGAGAGCACCACGCTGACGCTGAGCTTCCGTCTGCCGCCGACGGCCGACGCCGAGAAGGCGCTCGAAGCCGTGAAGCGCGTCCTGACCACCGACGTCCCGTACGGCGCGAAGGTCACGCTCGGCTCGCTGCAGGCGGAGAACGGCTGGAACGCGCCGGCCGAATCGCCGTGGCTGACGACGGCCCTGCGCACGGTCAGCGACGAGGTCTTCGGCCGTCCCCACCGGGCGGCCGGCATGGGCGGCTCGATCCCGTTCATGGGCTTGCTCTCGCGGAAGTATCCGGACGCGCAGTTCCTGGTCACCGGCGCGTGCGGGGCCAACTCGAACATCCACGTGCCGGACGAGTGGCTGCACCTGGACTTCGCACAGCAGGTCACCGAGGCCGTCGCGCACATCCTGGACGCCCACGCCCGCGGCTAACCGCAGGCCTCGCGCAATGTCGCGGCGGCCGTCCGGAGGTAGGCCGGGAACTCCTGCCTCCCGCCTTCGTCGATCCAGCGGTCGAAGGCGTCACCGAAGACGATCGCCGCGACCTGTGCCGCCGGTTTCGCCAGCTCGGGACGAACGCCCCGCCGTTCCAGAGCATCCTGGATCGCGGTGGTGATCGCCGCTGCCTTGCTTCGCTCGCGTTCACGGAGTTCAGCGCTCGACGCGATCACGGCCCGGCGTTCCGGCGACGGGTCGACGAACTGCGTGACCCGTGTACCGACCTCGGCCAGCGCGCCGAGGGCCGTGCGAAGCGGCGACTCCGCCTCTTCGGCGGCGAGGACGGCTTCGGCGACCGCGGGCGGTAGCTGCTCCGCGCCGGCGAAGAGGACTTCGCGCTTGTCGGGGAAGTAGCGGAAGTACGAGCGGCGCGTGATCCCGGCGCGCTCGGCGATCTGCGTGATCGTCACGGCGTCGTACCCGTGCTCGGCGAACAGCTCCAGCGCGGCTTTCCGCAGCCGGTCCGCGGTCCCGGGATCCCATCTGGCCACGCCCCAGCCTAACTGACGTCTCAGTGTGTCATCACGTGCTAGGGTCAGTGACGACACACTGAGACATCACGGGGAGATCGACATGGAGATTTGGGTACTCGGTGCCTCGGGCCGCACCGGCCGGGCCATCACCGCCGAACTCGAGCGCCGGGACGTGCCGGTCGTGCTGGTGGGACGCAACCAGGAACGCCTGGCGGCGACCGGGGCGAAGTACGTCGTCGCCGACGGCGTCGACGCCATGGCCGCCGAAATCCGGCGGCAGCGACCGGCGGTCGTGATCAACACGATCGGCGAGTACGCCGCCACGGCGGCGACGATCGCCCGGGCCTGCCTGCCCGGCGGCCACTACGTCGACATGGCTGCGGACCCGATCGCGGTCCGGCGGCTGCTCGACCTGCACGAAGAGGCCTTGGCCGACGGCAGCACGTTCGTGACCGGCGCCGGGTTCGGTGTCCTGGCGACCGAGGCCGTCGTCGCGAAGCTGTGCGAGGGGCGTGACACGCCGAGCAGCGTGGAGGTCGACGCGCTGGCCTCCGTCGCGTCGGAGGGCGGGACCGTGGGGGTCGCGCTGGCCGCCAGCATCGTCGACGCCCTGACCGCGGTCACGGCCAGAGGCGCGAAGCCGCGCACCCTCGTCCTGCCGGACGGCGAGTCGGCGAAGGTGGCGGGCGTCGACTCGGGCGAGCTGATCGCCGCCCAGCGCGCGAGCGGCACGCCGGACGTCACGGTCTTCTCCGGGCTCGCCCCGACCGCCCCGGTGGTCCGGGCCCTGGTCCCGCTGCTCGGACGGGTGGTGTCGATCCCGGCCGTGCGCCGCTTCGCGGTCCGGCGCCTCGCGGCCATCCGCACGAAGCCGGCACCCCGCCCCCGCACGCACACGTGGGGGCACGCGGTCGTCACCTGGCCCGACGGAACCACCCGCGAGGGCTGGCTCCGCGCGGACGAAGCCATGGACTTCACGGCGGCGGTCGTGGCCGAAACGGCAGCCCGCCTGGCCCACGGCGAGGGCAAACCCGGCGCGCACACCCCGGCCTCGGCCCTCGGCGTGGAAGTCGCCGAAGCGGCAGGCGGGACCTTCGTGCTCTAAGCGAGCCGGGTCAGCTGGACCGAAACGTCCAAAGTGGATTGGCCGCCGCCGGTGAAGATGCCCTTCAACGGCGCCACATCGGCGTAGTCCCGGCCCATGGCGACCCACACGTGCCGCGGGCCGACCGAGATCGCGTTCGTCGGGTCGTGCGCCCACCACCCGCCGGTCCAGACGTCGACCCACGCGTGGGACTCGCCCTCGACCACCTCGCCGAGCTTCGCGTCCGGTTTCGTGTGCAGGTAGCCGGACACGTACCGGGCCGGCACGCCGATCGCGCGCAGCATCACCAGTGTCACGTGCGCGAAGTCCTGGCACACGCCCTCGCGGGCCTGCCAGGCGTCCGTCGCAGTCGAGTGGACGCCCGTCGTGCCCGGCTGGTACTTGAGCTGCTTGTTCACCCACTCGCAGATCGCCAGCACCGCGTCCGCCGGGTCGAGCCCGCGACGCAGCGAACGTGCCTCGCGTGCCAGCGTGACGTCCCGCGGGGTGTAGTCGGTCGGGGTCAGGTATTCGGTGCGGTGGTCGATCACCGTCTCGCTGCGCAGGTCCTTCCACGACGCCGTGCGGATCGGTTCGGCCTCGTCCGCCGTCTCGACCACCGACGTCGCCAGCACGGTGAACTCCGTGTGCGGCGCGTGGAGGTCGAACGACGTCACCACCGTGCCCCAGTAGTCGGTGTACCGGTACGCGCGGGTCGCCGGGGCCGTTTCGATGCGCGTCGCCACCGTCGTCTGGCGGCGGTCGGAGCGCGGGGTCAGCCGGGCTTCGTTGTACGACTGCGTCGCCGGTGTCGCGTACCGGTACCCGGTCCGGTGCGCTACCCGCAGCTGCCACGTCACAGCGAAACCTCCGCGCCGCTCCACGCCACCCACGGCGACGTGCTGAAGTACTGCATCGACACCGCTTCGCCGATCTCCTTGATGGACGTCTGCAACGCACCGAGCCGCCGGGGCAGGTCGGTGAGCAGCTCCGACGGGCGGAGGAACTCCAGCTCGCTGCGCGCCCGGCCGAGTTCGCGCAGGGCCTCGGACTTCTCGTTGGTGCGCGCGCCGCCGCCCGGGTCCAGCCGCTGCAGGCACTCCTCGGCCTGGAGCAGTGCGTGGAACACCGAACGCGGGAACAGCGTGTCCCGCAAGAGGAACTGCACGACCCGGCCGGCGTCCAGCGCGCCCCGGTACGTGCGCAGGTAGGTGTCCTGCGCGCCGGCCGAGCGCAGCACGGTGATCCACCCCGGCGAGGACGCGCGGTCCGCGACCCGGGACAGCAGCAGCCGGACCACCATGTCGGCGCGTTCGATCGACCGGCCCAGCACCATGAACAGCCAGCCGTCGTCCCGGCTCATCGTCGAGTCGGCGAGCCCGGCGAACATCGCCGCGCGCTCCTCCACGAACGACAGGAACGCGTGCGGTCCCGCGCGGCGGGCGTACCGCTGCCGGTCCGGCACCGCGTTCCACGTCGCGTTCAGGCATTCCCACAGCTCGGTCGAGACGACTTCGCGGGCGCCGCGGGTGTTCTCGCGCGCCGAGTTGATCGAACCGACGATGGACGCCGGGTTGTCCTTCCCGTACGCCACCAGCTCGGTCAGCTTCCACACGTCGAGGGACTCCGTGCCCTCGGGGTCGATGCCCAGTACGGCCAGGAGCTGGCGGCTCGCGTGGTCCGGGTCGACGGTCGCGTCCTCCAGCAGCTGGTGGACCGAGACGTTGAGGATCCGGGAGGTGTCGTCGGCGCGTTCGACGTACCGGCCGATCCAGTACAGCGACTCCGCGTTGCGTGCGAGCATCCGAACCTCCACATCCCGAAGTAATCTTTACCGCTGAGGGATCATTCAACTCAGCTCTGCTGCTGCTGTTGCTGCTGCTGGGACGTCGTGAGCTCCGGTCCCTGCTCGGTGACCAGTCCATCCACAGTGGACATCGCGCCGAGCGCGGGTTGCTCCAGCTCGCGTTCGGCCGTCGACGCCCGGGACGCCAGCACCCACGTGTCCTTCGAGCCACCGCCCTGAGAAGAGTTGACGACCAGGCTGCCCTCCGGCAGCGCCACCCGGGTCAGGCCGCCGGGCAGCACGAAGATGTCCTTGCCGTCGTTGACGGCGAACGGCCGCAGGTCGACGTGCCGCGGCGCGAGCCGGTCGTCCACCTTGGCCGGCACGGTCGAGAGCTGGACCACCGGCTGGGCGATCCAGCCGCGCCGGTGCGCGCGCACCTTGCGCCGCAGCGTGTCCAGGTCCTTCTTCGTCGCTTCGGGCCCGAACACGATCCCGTAGCCGCCGGAGCCGTCGACCGGCTTCACGACCAGCTCGTCGAGGTGCGCCATCACGTGGTCGAACTCGTCCGGCAGCCAGCACCGGAACGTGTCCACATTGGGCAGCAGCGGCTTTTCGTTCAGGTAGTACTTCACCATCTCCGGCACGTAGGTGTAGACGAGCTTGTCATCGCCGACGCCGTTGCCGATCGCGTTCGCGATCACGACGTTGCCCGCACGGGCCGCGTTCTGGACGCCGGCGACGCCGAGCACGGAATCCGGCCGGTAGTGCACGGGATCGAGGAACTCGTCGTCGATCCGCCGGTAGATCACGTCGACTTGGCGCTCGCCCTCGGTGGTCCGCAGGTAGACGACGTTGTCGCGGCAGAACATGTCGCGGCCCTCGACCAGCTCGACGCCCATCAGCCGGGCCAGCAGCGAGTGCTCGAAGTACGCCGAGTTGTGGATGCCGGGGGTGAGCACGACGACCGTCGGGTCGGCGACGTTCGCCGCGGCCGCCGCGCGCAGCGCCCGGAGCAGGTGCGACGCGTAGTCGCCGACCGGTCGCACGCGGTGCTGGGCGAACAGATCTGGGAAGACCCGCGCCATCGTGCGCCGGTTCTCCATCACGTACGACACCCCGGACGGGTTGCGGAGGTTGTCCTCCAGCACCCGGAACGTGCCCTCTTCGTCCCGCACCAGGTCCACACCGGACACGTGGATGCGCACGCCGTTGGGCGGGTTGATGCCGAACGCCTCCCGCTGGAAGTGCACGCACGAGGTGATCAGCCGCCGGGGCAGCACGCCCTCGCGCAGGATCAGGCGGTCGCCGTAGATGTCGGCGAGGAACGCCTCGAGCGCGCGGACGCGCTGGGCCACCCCACGCTCGATCTTCGTCCACTCGGCGGCTTGGATCACCCGCGGCACCAGGTCCAGCGGGAACGGCCGCTCCTGCCCGGACAGCGAGAACGTGATGCCCTGGTCGACCATCGCCCGGTCCAGCGCGAGCGTCCGCGAGTTCAGGTCGTGCGCGTCGAGCGCCGCGATCGACTCGTACAGCGCCCGGTACGGGCCGCGGACCGAGCCGTCGGCGGCGAACATCTCGTCGTAGGCCCCGGCGTGCGGCCGGTCCGGCGAGAGGTACCCCTCGAACCGGTCGCCCGGACGAGTGATCCGGCTGGTCGCCGCCTTCCGCGCGCGTCGACCGGACGGGGGCAGCCGCGGCGGGGTGGCGTTCATGAACGACATCCTGACCTACGTGCCCCTTCGTGCGCGACACTCCGGGAGCGATGGGCGCGGTGCGAAACGTCGCTGTAACTCGACGGTGCTGTGCTTTGGTATGGATGAGTGGCAATATGCGTGCTCTCACGAACTGAGAACTACGAGGAGTGACGACGTGGCCCGAGGAACCCAACTCAAGGCGCTCGCAATGCTGCCTGCGTTCGCCCTGGTCGGCCTGACCGTGGCCTGCGGAGCGGGCGGGAGCGGTGCCGGCGACGTCAAACCGAGCAGCTCCGCCGCCGCACCCGGCTCGGGTGACGTGGGCGCGGTGGCCAAGGACGACGCGCTCGCCGGCATGGTCCCCGCCGACGTCAAGGCCGACGGCAAGATCCTGGTCGGGCAGGACCAGAGCTACCCGCCGAACGAGTTCCAGGACAACGGCAAGGCGGCCGGCTTCGACGTCGACCTGGGCACCGCCATCGGCCAGGTGCTCGGCGTGCAGATGGAGTTCCAGAACGCTTCGTTCGACGGCATCATCCCCGGCATCGGCTCGAAGAAGTACGAGATGGCGATGTCGTCGTTCAGCATCACGAGCGAGCGGCTGCAGACGGTCGACATGATCTCGTACTACAAGGCGGGCACCTCGCTGGGCGTGGTGAAGGGCAACCCGGACGGCATCAAGGTCGACGACCTCTGCGGCAAGAAGGTCGCCGTGCAGAAGGGCACCACGCAGGTCGAGGACCTCGACAAGAAGAACGCCGCCTGCACCGGGGCCGGCAAGCCGGCCATCGACGTCACGCAGCTGCAGGCCCAGACCGACGTCAACCTGGCCCTCACCGCCAAGCGCGTGCAGGCCGAGCTGGCCGACTCGCCCGTCGTCGACTACGCGGTGAAGCAGACGAACGGCGCGCTCGAGGTCGTCGGCGAGCCCTACGACACCGCCCCCTACGGCATCGTGCTCGGGAAGAACAGCGGTGACTTCGGCAAGGCCGTCCAGGGCGCGGTCCAGAAGCTGATCGACAGCGGCGCATACAAGAAGATCCTCGACAAGTGGGGTCTGTCCGCGGCCGGTTCGGTCACCAAGTCGGAGATCAACCCGGCTTCCTGAGCGAAGGACTGGAGTTCGTGAGTTCCTCCGAAGCGCCTCCCCCCGAGGCGCAGATCGACGCTGCGTCGGTCGACGCCACACCCATCAAGGCCGTCCCCGTGCGCCACTACGGGCGCTGGGTGGCCGGGGTGATCATCCTGTTCCTGGCGTTCATCGTCGTCCGCAGCGTGGTCACGAACAGCGCCCTGCAGTGGCCGGTCGTCGGGGACTTCCTCTTCGACGACCGGATCCTGCGCGGCCTGCAGAACACCCTGATCCTGACGGTGATCTCGATGCTGATCGGGATCGTCGGCGGCATCCTGCTCGCCGTCATGCGGCTGTCGCCGAACCCGCTGACGTCGGGCGCGGCGGCGATCTACATCTGGTTGTTCCGCGGCACGCCGCTGATCACGCAGCTGATCATCTGGAACTTCCTCGGCCTGGCCTACTCGCGGATCGGGCTCGGCATCCCGTTCGGGCCGACGTTCGTCAGCTGGGACACCAACCTGCTGATCACGCAGTTCACGGCGTCCCTGCTCGGGCTCGGCCTCAACGAAGCCGCGTACATGGCGGAAATCGTGCGCGGCGGCATCCAGTCGGTCGACTCCGGCCAGCTGGAGGCGGCGAGCGCGCTGGGCATGAGCCGCACCCGGACCCTGCGGCGGATCATCCTGCCGCAGGCGATGCGGGTGATCATCCCGCCGACCGGCAACGAGACGATCTCCATGCTCAAGACGACGTCGCTGGTCGTGGCGATCGGGTACTTCGAGCTGATGGTCGCGGCGCAGACCATTTATTCGCAGAACCTGAAGACGGTGCCGCTGCTCATCGTCGCCGCGCTCTGGTACCTCTTCATGACGTCGGTGCTGACGGTGATCCAGATCCAGATCGAGAAGCGGTTCTCGCGCGGCACCTCGCGGGACGTGGTGCAGCGGACCGGCTGGCGGTCGAAGGTGTTCGGCCGGGGTGGAGGGAACGTCACATGACCCCCGTGGTGTCCGCGCAGAAGATCTGCAAGAGCTTCGGCAGCGTCGACGTCCTCAAGGGCATCGACCTCGAGGTGCAGGAGCGGGAGGTGCTCTGCCTGATCGGGCCGTCCGGCTCGGGCAAGTCGACGCTGCTGCGCTGCATCAACCACCTCGAGAAGATCGACGCCGGCCGGCTCTACGTCGACGGCGTGCTGGTCGGCTACCGGCAGCGCGGCGACAAGCTGCACGAGCTGCGGGAGAAGGAGGTCGCGTTCCAGCGCAAGGACATCGGCATGGTGTTCCAGCGCTTCAACCTCTTCCCGCACATGACGGCGCTGGAGAACGTCATGGAGGCGCCGATCCAGGTCCGGCGCGAGCCGAAGGCGAAGGTGCGTCAGCGCGCGCTGGAACTGCTGGACCGCGTCGGCCTCGGCGACAAGGCGAAGAACTACCCGGCGCAGCTGTCCGGCGGCCAGCAGCAGCGCGTCGCCATCGCGCGGGCGCTGGCGATGGAACCGAAGCTGATGCTGTTCGACGAGCCGACGTCCGCACTGGACCCGGAGCTCGTCGGCGACGTCCTTGGCGTGATGAAGCAGCTCGCCAAGGACGGCATGACCATGGTCGTCGTCACGCACGAGATGCAGTTCGCGCGCGAGGTGGCGGACAAGGTCCTGTTCATGGACGGCGGGGTCGTCGTCGAGGAAGGACCGCCCGAGCAGGTCATCGGGAGCCCGCGTGAGGAGCGGACCAAGTCGTTCCTCGCCCGGGTGCTGAACCCCAACGCCTGAGGATCTTGCGGCGGAAACGGTGTTCCGGCACCGTTTCCGCCGTTTCTTCGCTACCTTGATGGTGGGGTGAGGGGGAGGTCCGCATGTCGACCGAAAGTGCGCTGCCGCCGCTGGACCCCTTCGCGGGCATCCCCGACCGCCGCTACGAGGTCAAGGCCTCCGAACTGCTGAAACCCGGTAACGCGGGCCTCATGCGCTGGCGGCGTCAGGCCACGAACGCCCCGATCGTCTACGTCGAGGACGCCTACATCACCGGGACGCTGGACCTCCGCGCCGCGGACCTGAAGTACCTGTTCCGGTTCGAGCGCTGCCGGTTCGAGCAGCCGCCGGACGTGCGCGAGGCGAACCTGCTCGGGCTCGTGTTCCGCAAGTGCTGGCTGCCCGGGCTCAAGGCCCGGAACATGCGCAGCCGCAACGACGTCCGGTTGATCCGCAGCGTCGTGCAGGTCGACGGGGACCGGCGGGAGATCGAAGAGACGACCGTCCAGCGCGGCGACGACCGTGAACGCGGCATGCCGAACGCCGCGGTCAACCTGACCGACGCGGTGATCGAGGGCTCGATGGTGCTTACCCGCACCGTCATCTCCCACCCGCACGGCAAGGCGATCCAGGCCGACCGGCTCGTGCTGACCGGCGCGCTGCTGGCCTACCGGATGGTCGCGAACGGCGAAGTCCGGCTGCCCGGTGTGCGGACCGGCGGTAACGTGAATTTTTCGGGCGCCACGCTCAACAATCCGGACGGCTTCGCCCTCAACGGCAACGGCCTGCACATCGGCGGCAGCCTGCTGTGCGAGGTCGACAACTACGGGCCGGCCAGCCAGCGCAAGCGGTTCTCCGCCACCGGGATCATGTACCTGCCGAGCGCCACCGTGGACAGCGACATCTCGCTGCGCGAGGCCAAGCTGACGGTGTCCCAGCACGGGCCGATCGCCGTCGACGCGTGGAAGTCCAACGACCCGTACATCGACCCCCGGCCGGCGCTGGTCGCCGACCGGATGCGCGTCGACGGCAACGTCGAGCTGTCGGACGGCCTGCAGGCGCTGGGCACGCTGCGCATGGTGAACGCCCGGATCGGCGGCTCGCTGCGGCTGGCCGGCGCCGAGATCCGGGTCGAGCGCGGCAAGACGGTGCCGTACTACGACCGCGCGCTGCACCTCGACGGCACCGAGATCGGCGGCGACATCGAGGCGACGAGCCTGCGCGTGCCGACGGGCCAGCTGCGCCTGGCCGACGTGACAGTGGGCGGCAACTTCCTGGCCTGGAACTCGATGTTCCGCCACCCCGGCCGGGACGTGTTTTCGGCCCGCCGGTCGAAGATCGCGGGCAACTTCCAGCTCACCGACGCCACGATCCACGGCACGCTGCGCCTGCAGGGTGTGGACGTCGGCGGCAGCATCAACCTGGCGGGCACCCGGCTCACGGACCCGGGCCGCCGCGCGACCAGCAGTTATTCCCTCGACGTCCGCACCGGCCGGGTCGGCCGCGACCTGACGCTGCGTGACAACAACGGCCGCCCGTTCGTGGCCGAAGGAGGCGTCAACCTCGACGGCGCCCAGGTCGCCCGGCGCGTGGACCTGCGCGGTTCCCAGCTCGGTTCACTGCCACCGTTCGGCGTGGCCCTCGACGCGGGCGACGTCGCCTCGGACGAGTTCATCCTGACCCCGAGCAGCCCGCCGGCGGGCCGGATCGTGCTGCGCAGGGCCCACTGCGGAACGCTGAGCGACAACAACCAGTTCTGGGCGGCCTCCGACGGCATCGAGCTGGAGGACTTCCGGTACGACGCGCTCAAGAAGGGCATCCCCCTCGACGACGACAAGGCCCTGGACGAGCGCATCGAGTTGCTGCGCAGCGCGATGCGCGGGTACCGGCCAGGGCCGTACGACCAGCTGGCGCACATGCTCCGCGCGGCGGGAAACGAAGAGCACGCCTCGACGGTGGCGTTGCGCAAGCAGCAGTTCAGGTACGAGGCGCTGGCGCGCGGCTTCAAGTTCTTCGGCCCGGGAGTCCGGCTGTGGAGCTGGCTCCAGCGCTCGATGGTCGGCTACGGCTATCGCCCGGTCCGCGCACTCGGCTGGCTGTTCACCCTGCTGGTCCTGGGCAGCCTGTGGTTCGGCCTGGGTTCGGACGACTGCGTGCACGACCGCACGGGCCGCTACGTGGCCGACGGCCCCCGCTGCGTGGTGAACCAGCAGGACACCGGGCTGCAGTGGAACCCGGTGATATATACGGCGGACCTGCTGGTCCCGATCGTGGACTTCGGCAACAAGTCGAGGTGGTACATGCACGACACGGACAAGTGGGTGGCGGCAGGCTTCACGGCCTCGGGCTGGATCTTGGCCACGACCGTGGCGGCCGGCGTGAGCCGCATGCTGCGCCGGGAGAACTGAGCCGGGCCGACCAGGGACCCCACACCAGCCCCCACCCTCTCCGGGGGGCGTCCCCAGGTCCAGTCTATCGCCGCGGGCCGGTCACCCCGGTCGTAACGGCGTTTCCGGGCCTGGCCGTCCACATCACTCTTCCGGCATCCACAGGCCGTTCCCTAACGCCGGTCTCTGACATACCCTCGGTATGTCCACTCAGTGTGGAGGTCCTGTTGAACGCTCCGAACGCCACCGGCCGGATCGAGATCGATGCGGCTCCGGAGGCCGTGTACTCCCTGGTCAGCGATCCCGGGCAGCTAGCGGGGCTCGCCGAGGAGTACGCCGGGCACCGGTGGGTCGGCGGTGCCTGCGAGCCGGCCGTCGGCGCCAAGTTCCGCGGGCGCAACCGGCGCGGGTTCCGGCGGTGGAGCACCCTGTCCACCATCACCGACGCCGAGCCCGGGCGCCGGTTCGGGTTCGAGGTCACCTCGGTTGCCGGATTGCCCGTCGCGCGCTGGCAGTACGACTTCGAACCCGCCCGTGATGGCTGTGTCGTCGTCGAAAGCATGTGGGAGCGGCGGCCGGCGTGGTTCGAGGTCGCGACCTCGACCGTCACCGGGGTCTGGGACCGGGAACAGGCCAACACCGCCAACATCGCCGCCACCCTGGCCCGGCTGAAGCGGGCCGCCGAAGCTAGTCGATGAAGCGGGACCAGAACGGTATGTAGCGGGGGCCGTCCGGTGGGGCCGTGCTGATCCCGCCCGTCGCGAACTCGCGGTGCAGGTAATCGCGCAGGTCACTGCCGTAGACGATGATGTCCGTCTGGTACACCGACAGCACCGGGTAACCGACCGTGTCCGCCAGGCCGGGCAGGTACCGGTGCCCGCACACCGGCACCAGCTGCGGCACGTCGGCCAGGCGCCGCCGGGCTTCGCGGACCGCGTCCTCGGGGCCGACCGGGCGCGTGCCCCAGTCCGGCAGCCAGAAGCCGTTGTGCTCGACGTCGTACAGCACGCCGTCGACCGGCCAGGCCAGCCGTTTGCGCAGCTGCTCGGGGTTGCCGCAGCGCCAATCGGGCCAGCGGTCGCCGATCGGGACGCCGGCCGCCAGGAACGTGCGGTGGTCCGCGGCGAAGCGGAAGCCGAACCGGCGCTCGACGTCGTCGAGCTCGGTTTCGCTCAGCCCGGGACGCACGGGTTCCCGGAGGTTCTCCTGCAGGTGCCGCGCCTCCTCCGGAGTGAGGGCGCCGGCCGGTTGGACGGGGGTCATGACGCGAGCCTAAGCGGCGGCTCACCCGCCCGCGCGTCCTTTTTCCCGCCGACCTGGGGACCCACGACCGGGTGAGTTTGTTCTCTCATCAGAGCGCACTGCGGAACAGAGCGTGAGCGCGTGTAGTTCACTCATGCCGTGACTTCTCCACGACCGCAGAGCCGCGTGCGCGCCCCCGAGCTGCGCGGCGACGTCTGGCTGAACACCGGCGGCCGCACGATCACCCTCGCCGAGCTGCGCGGCCGCGTCGTGCTGCTGGACTTCTGGACCAGCGGCTGCATCAACTGCCTCCACGTGCTCGACGAACTGCGTCCGCTGGAAGCCGAGTTCGCGGACGTGCTGGTCACCATCGGTGTCCACTCGCCGAAGTTCCTGCACGAGGGCGAGCGCGCCTCGATCGAAGCCGCGGTTCGCCGCTACGAGGTGCACCACCCGGTGGTCAACGACCCCGGGATGGAGCTGTGGTCGCAGTACGCGGTCCGCGCGTGGCCGACGCTGGTCGTCGTCGACCCCGAGGGGTACGTCGTGCACGTCGCCGCTGGCGAAGGGCACGAAGAGGCGCTTCGCCGCGTCATCAAGGACCTCGTGACGAAGCACGAAGCCAAGGGGACGCTGCGCCGCGGCGGCAGCCCGTACGTGCCGGTCGAGGAGCAGCCCGGCGAGCTGCGGTTCCCGAGCAAGGCCGTCGCCACCGCCGAGGGCCGCGTCCTGGTCGCCGACACCGGGCACCACGCCATCGTCGAGTTCGCTTCGGACGGTGAGACCGTCATCCGCCGCTTCGGCAGCGGGGCCCGCGGGAGCCAGGACGGTCCGTTCGACATCGCGACCTTCACCGAGCCGTCGGGCATCGCGCTCCTGCCGTACGACATCGCCGAGCGCGTCGGCTACCACGCCGTCGTCGCCGACACGGCCGGCCACCGGCTGCGCGGCCTCGACTTGATCACCGGCGAGGTGACGACGGTCGCCGGCACCGGCGCGCAGTGGCGCAGCGGGCCGGACTCGGGCAAGGCCGCCGAGGTCGATCTCACGAGCCCGTGGGACGTCGCCTGGTGGGGGCCGGCCGGCGGGGTCGTCGTCGCCATGGCGGGCAACCACACGCTGAGCGTGTTCGACCCGGTCGGCGGCACCATCCGCCGCTTCGCGGGGACGACCGTCGAAGGCCTTCGTGACGGCGACGTCGGCGAAGCGTTCTTCGCGCAGACCTCCGGCCTGGCCGTGGACGGCGACAAGCTGTGGCTCGTCGACGCGGAGACGTCGGCGCTGCGCTGGATCGAGCCCGCCGGGGAGTCGTTCACCGTGCAGACCGCGATCGGCGTCGACCTGTTTTCCTTCGGCCACACCGACGGCCCGGCCGACCAGGCGCTGCTCCAGCACCCGCTGGGCCTCGCCGTGCTGCCCGGCGACAAGATCGCGATCGCCGACACCTACAACGGCGCGGTTCGCCGCTTCGACGTCTTCACCCGCCAGGTGACCACGATCGCCACCGGGCTCGCCGAGCCGCAGGGCCTGCTGCTGCACGACGGCGAACTGCTCGTCGTCGAATCCGCGGGCAACCGGCTCGGCCCGCTCCCGGCAGCCGAGCCGACGGTCGTGGCCGGCGACGCGCACGCGGTGCGCCGCCCGCCGACGGTGCTCGCCCCGGGCGAGATCGACTTTTCGGTGGTGTTCACGGCACCGCCGGGCGAGAAGCTCGACGACCGCTTCGGCCCGTCGACGCGGCTCGAGATCAGCGCGTCACCGCCGTCGTTGCTGGCTGACGGCGGCGGGACCGGCACGGACCTGAACCGCAAGATCCGCTTGGCCCCGGGTGTGACGGAGGGAGTGCTGCAGGTCGTCGCGCAGGCCGCGAGCTGCGACGACGGTGGCGAGCACCCGGCGTGCCGGATCACCCGCCAGGATTGGGGCGTCCCGATCCGGATCGAAGACGACGGCGTGCGCGAATTGAGCTTGGTCATGGCCGGAGAACCCCGGACCGGCGGGTAACATGCAGGCCGTGTCTGACGGGCCGAAACTCGAAATCCAGATGCTGCACGACCGGGTCCTCGTGCGGCTGTCGCCGGAAGAGGGCGAGCGCCGCAGCAGCGGCGGCATCGTGATCCCCGCAACGGCGCAGGTCGCGCGCCGGCTCGCCTGGGGTGATGTACTGGGCGTGGGCAACAGTGTGCGGAACGTCAAGACCGGCGACCGCGTGCTCTTCAACCCGGAGGACCAGCTCGAGGTCGAGATCCAGGGCGAGGGGCATCTGGTGATGCGCGAACGCGACATCCACGCGGTGGCGACCGAGCGCACCGAGCACGGGACGGGGCTCTACCTGTAGGTCGGGTCCCGCGAAAGGCAGGCGCGTGGCAGACGAAGAGGTACGCGAGGGCGCGGAAACACTCGAAGCCGACCGCGCTCATGCGGCGGCCGAGTCCGTAACGGTCGAAGCAACGGCTGCCGAGGTGTGGCCCGACGCCCAGCAGGAGCTACCAGCGGTCGAGCAGGCCCCTGCGACGGCTGCACCGGAGCCGGTGATCGACCCGCCGACCGCGGCGACGCCCGCGCCGGCCGACTCGCCGACCGCGGCCGCCGCGCCGCCCGTGCCGGAGGCGCCCGAGCCGCCTGCTGTGCCGGTCGGCGATGCGGTGCTTAAGTGGCCCTCGGCGGACGAGTCGCCGACTGTGGCCGAGCCGCCTGCGGTGGCCGTGGGCGTTGCCGGGGCGGCCGCCGAACCTGCGACCGAGCCCGCGATCGAAGTCGTGCCTGCTTGGCCGCCCGTTGTTGCCGCGCCCGCTTCGGACACTGCCGCCGCCGCTCCTGATCTCTTCTCCGATGATCTGCTCGGCGAGCTGCTCGAGACCCCCGCGCCGCCTCCGGCTCCGGAGACGCCCGCGCGGCGGCTGCGCAAGAGCGTGGCCTGGACCATGATGTCCATCGGGCTCGCCCTTGGCCTCTTCGTCATCCTCTACGCCATCGATCTCGCCGTCAGCGCCGGGGATGTGCCGCGCGGGGTGACCGTCGCCGGCATCGAGGTCGGGGGGCTCAGCCATGCCGAAGCCGAAGCGAAGCTGCGGAGAGAGCTGGAGCCGCGGCTGATCCGGCCCGTTGTCGTGCACGGTGGGGATGTGCAGGCCGAACTCGTGCCTTCGCAGTCCGGGCTCGGGCTCGACTGGCCGAACACGCTCGGGCTCGCCGGGCACCAGCCGCTCAGTCCGATCACGCGGATCATGTCCTTCTTCAGCAGTCGCGAGGTCGGGGTGGCCACGCACACCGACCAGAATCGGATCGGGCAGGCCGTGCAGGAGCTCGCCGAGGGCAAGCTGAACCACCCCGCCACCGAAGGCACGGTCGGGTTCACGCCGATCCCGGGCAGCGACGGCGGGGTCACCGCCCACCCCGTCCTGCCGCGGCAGGGCCAGCAGCTGACCGACCTGGCCGGGGCCGTGCACACCGTCACCGACCACTGGCTCGACCCCGGCGGGGTCAAGCTGGCCATGGCGATCACGCCCGTGCGGGCGACCGCCGCCGGGGTGCAGGCCGCTTGTCAGCAGATCGTCGTGCCCGCCGTCGCGAAGCCGGTCGTCGTGCACGGCGAGGGCAAGGACGTTCCGCTGAAGCCCGCGACGATCGCGTCGTCGTTCCAGTTCGCCGTGGTCGAGGGCGGGGCCGTCGAGGTCCGCATCGACCAGGGCAAGCTGCAGGGCGCCCTCAAGGACCCGCTCGCCAGCACCGAGACCGACGGCAAGGACGCGCAGATCGTCTTCACCGGCGACCAGCCGACGGTCGAGCCCTCCGAAGAGGCCCGCAAGATCAACTGGGAGAAGACCTTCCTCCCCCTGATCGACGTGCTCAAGAAGACCGAGGGACGGGATCTCCCGGTCGTCTACAGCACGGCGGCACCCGGCGTGACCACCGACGCCGCCAGCGCGCTCGGCATCAAAGAGGTCATCGGCGAGTTCACCACCGGCGGCCTGACCGGCCCGGCCGCGACGAACAACCGGACGCTCGCCGCCCGCGTGTCCGGCGCGATCGTCAAGCCCGGCGAGACGTTCAGCCTCGGCGTCCGCTCCGGCCCGCGCACCGCGGACGCCGGCTACGTGCCCGCCCCCGTCGACGAGGACGGCACCGGGCCGTCCGTGGTCGGCGGCGGCGTCTCCCAGCTGGCGTCCACTTTGTACAACGCCGCCTACCTCGCCGGCCTGGCCGACGCCGGTCACCTGGAGCACGACCACTACCTCGACCGCTACCCCGCCGGCCGCGACGCCAAGGCCGTCAACGCCGACGGCAGCCCCGTCGAGCTCAAGCTGACCAACGACACCACGACCGGCATCGCCGTCCAGGCCACCGTTTCCGGCGACTCGGTGACCGTCCGGATCTGGGGCACCCGGCACTTCCGCGTCGAGGGCCAGACCGGAGCACAGACGCCCGGCGACCCGCCGCCGATCCAGTTCGGCTCCGGCGCGGCCGGCTCGTGCCAGCCCTCGATCGGTTCGTCCGGCTTCAGCGTCACCGACACGCGCGTGCTCTACGACCTCGCGAGCGGCACCGAGCTCCGCCGGACGTCGCACACGGCGACCTACGGTCCGCGTCCGACCGTTCTCTGTTGAGTTGTCAGCGAAGGACCATGCACCCCGCCTCCTCGAAGTCGCGCAGCCACGCCGGCTCCCGGAGCTGCTTGTTCCACCGCAGATCCAGCTTGTCCAATTTGGACAATCGGGTGAGCGACGCCGGCAACGTCGTCAACGAGTTCTCCCGCAGGTCGAGCTGACGCAGCTCACTCAGCAAGCCGATCGACGACGGCAGCGAAGTGAGCCGGTTGCCCCGCAGGTGCAGCTCCCGCAACGCCCCCAGGGCACCGATCGACTCGGGCAGGGCGACCAGCTCGTTGCGGTACAGCCGGAGTTCGCGCAGCGCCGCGAAGCCCGAGAGGTCCGACGGCAGCGAGGTGAGCCGGTTGTCCGTGCACCCCAGGTACCGCAGCTTTCCCAGCCGGCACCAGGCATCCGGGAACTTCGTCAGCCGGTTGTCGCTGAGGTAGAGGTACTCGGTGAGCCCGGCCAGCTCGCCCAGCTCGTCCGGCAGCGAATCGAACCGGTTGTGCGCCAGGTCGAGCGTGTGCAGCGACGTCAGCGCCGAGATGCCCGGGGGCAGCGAAGAAATCCGGTTCGCCGCGAGGTTCAGCACGCGCAGCCCGGTCAACGAC
The DNA here is from genome assembly GCF_026017845.1 of Amycolatopsis mediterranei. Taxonomy (NCBI): domain Bacteria; kingdom Bacillati; phylum Actinomycetota; class Actinomycetes; order Pseudonocardiales; family Pseudonocardiaceae; genus Amycolatopsis; species Amycolatopsis mediterranei. The sequence goes on along the minus strand of NZ_CP100416.1, from coordinate 10,397,350 downwards.
CACAGCGACCCCGGCACCTCCGAGATCGAGTTCTTGTACAGATCGAGCCGGGTGACGTCGGGTGGCAGCGAAGGCACCGACGTCAGCCCCTGATCGCTCAGGTCCACCGATGTCATGACGACCGCCGGGTCAACGGCAGAAACGCCCACGTTGCCGCGTTGTCCGGAGTGGACACCTGGATCCGCAGGCCCGGTGCCTCCGAGACCGCCAGCTCGGTCAGCCGCAGGTGCATCCGGCCCGCCCGCGGGTGCTCGAACTCCCGCAACCGCGGCCGCGGTTCCGCCACCTCGTGCCGCGCCCACAGCGCGGCGAACTCGGGGCTCAGCGCGGCCAGCCGCCGGATGTCCTCTTCCCACGACGGGTCACCGATGTGCCTGCCGTACTCGGCGCGCATCCGCGCCACCATGTGCGGGACCTCCTCGTCGTAGTTCAGCAGCATCCGCCGCGCGTTCGGCTCGGTCACGCAGCACCACAGCAGGTTCTTGTGCAGGCACGGCAGGCTGTGCCACTCCCAGAACAGCTCCTCCTGCGCCGCGTTCGACGCGAGGATGTCGAACCGGCCGTTGATCACCGTGGCCGGCAGCGGATCGAGCGCGCGCAGCACCTCGCGCACCGCGTCCGGCACCACCTCGACCGACGACGGCAGCCGGGACGGTGTCAGCTCCGCCAGCCGGTACAGGTGTTCCCGCTCGGGGTGCTCCATCCGCAGCGTGCGCGCCACCGCGTCGAGCACCTGCGCGCTCGCGTTGATCGGCCGCCCCTGCTCCAGCCACGTGTACCAGGTGACGCCGACGCCGGCGAGCAGCGCGACCTCCTCGCGCCGCAACCCGCTCGTGCGGCGGCGAACGCCGGGCGGCAGCCCGACCTCCTCCGGGCCGATCCGCGCCCGGCACGCCTTGAGGAACTGGCCGAGTTCCTCCCGGCGGCTCGTGTGGACCTGCGTTGACGTCATGCCGACATGGTGCCGGAGGGGTACGACAATTTTCGGCGAAGCAGTGCTGTCCGGGGCGTCGCCCCGAGCCGGGGGCTCCGCCACCCGGACCCCCGGAAGATGGTGGTGCTCCCAGTACCAGCATCGCCAGGCTCTCTCCGCGCACGGCCGAAGGACCCCAAGGTCAGGGGCATGACACTGACCACCCCTGCCCCGGCCACCCCGGACCGGGCCGCCCGGCCGGACCGGCGGCCGTGGTTCATGCTGACCGTCCTGCTGCTCGGCCAGTTCATGGCGCTGCTCGACGTCACCGTCGTGAACGTCGCCATGACCGACATCCGCACCGATCTGCACGCGTCCGGCGCCGCGCTGCAGCTCGTCGTTTCCGGCTACACCGTGGGCTACGCGATGCTGCTGATCACCGGTGCCCGCCTCGGCGAGCTGTTCGGGCGGCGACGGCTGTTCGTCACCGGCGTCGTCGCCTTCACCGCCTGTTCGCTGCTCTGCGGGTTCGCGCCGGACGCCGTGACCCTGATCATCGCGCGGATCGCCCAGGGCGCCGGCGCCGCGCTGATGATGCCGCAGGTCATCAGCGTCATCCAGGCGCAGTTCAGCGGCCCCGCCCGGGCCAAGGCGCTCAGCGCGTACACCGCGGTCATCTCGGTCGCGTTCGTGGCGGGCCAGGTGCTCGGCGGCGTGCTCGTCGGCGCGGACCTCTTCGGCACGGGCTGGCGGCCGATCTTCCTGGTGAACGTGCCGATCGGGGTGCTCGTGGCCGCGCTCGCCCTCCGTCTGGTGCCCGGCGGCGCGGCGCAAGCGGGCCGCCGGCTCGACCTCGCCGGCCTCGCGCTCGCCGTGCCCGCCGTGGTGCTCGTCGTGCTGCCGCTCGTCCTCGGGCACGAAACCGGCTGGCCGGTGTGGACGTTCGTTTCGCTCGCGGCGGGCATGCTGCTGGCGGTGCTGTTCGTGGTCGTGGAACGCCGGGTGCGCGACCCGCTGGTCAACCTCGGCGTGCTGCGGGTCCGCGGTGTCGCACCGGGACTGGCCGCGCTGGCCACCGGCGTGGCGTCCTACGGCGGTTTCCTGTTCTGCGTGGCCTTGCACTTGCAGGCGGGCCTCGGGGAGACGGCGTTGGCCGCCGGGCTCACCATGGCACCCGGTGGCGTGGTTTTCGGCGTGTGCGGGTTCTTCTGGCACAAGCTGCCCGTCCGCGTCCACGCGGCACTGACGCCGTGCGGCTACGTGGGGTCGGCGGTCGCGTACGCGCTGCTGGGGCTCAGCCTGAAGGACGGCGGAAACGGCGGCGCGCTGTTCTTCGCCGCGCTCCTGCTGTTCGGCCTTTCCATGGGCCTGGCCTTCGGGTCCCTGATGGCGCACGCGCTGACCCACGTCCCGCTCGAAAGCGCGGCGGACGCCAGCGGCCTGCTCACGACGACGTTGCAGCTGGGCCAGGTCGTCGGGGTGGCGACGTTCGGGAGCCTCTTCCTGACGCTCGCCGGCGGTTCGTCGGCGCACGCCATCACCACGACGATGACCTGGGCCGCGGCCCTGCTGCTGGTGGGCGCCGGGTTCGCCGTCGCGCTCGCCCGCGCGTCGGCCCGGCGGTAGCCACGGAAAAGCCCGGCCGGTCCACCACGAAGGTGGACCGGCCGGGCTGGTTCCTGGGTTATCGGGTTACACCACGTCGGCCGTACGCGCCCGCGGCAATGCTGACACCGATCGCGGCCAGCACGACCTGGGTGAGGATCTCCAGCCAGTCGATGCCGTTCGTGTCGGCGTAGCCGAGGCCACGCGCGATGGCCGTACCGATGAAGGCGGCGATGATACCGATCACGATGGTCAGCCAGATCGGGATGTTCTGCTTGCCGGGAGCGAGCAGCCGGCCCAGAACGCCGATGATCAGCCCGACGACGATGGCGCTGATGATGCCGGCGACAGTCATCACTATCTCCTCTCGGTGGTCGCAGGTCCGGCCACTCGGTCCCGCGAACTCGAAGACGGAATTCCCCGGCGGTATGACCTCGAAACGCCGGAAGGGCCCCTTCCGGGTGGAAGGGGCCCTTCGGCGGAACACGTTGATCAGAACGCGGCTTCGTCCAGCTCCATGAGCGCGTTGTCGGCGGCCTCCACGATGGCGCGGCGGGCGGTCAGCTCCGGCAGCACCTGCTTCGCGAAGAACGAGGCCACGGCGATCTTGCCCTCGTAGAACGGGACGTCCTTGGCGGACGCACCCGCGTCGAGCTTGCCGATCGCGACCTCGGCGTGCTTGAGCAGCTGCCAGCCGATGAGCAGGTCGCCGACGGACATCAGCAGGCGGACCGTGTGCTGGCCGACCTTGTTGATGCTCTGCGGGTCCTCCTGGGACGCCGTCAGGTAGCCGATCAGCGAGCCCAGCATGCCCTGGGTGTCCTCGAGGGCCTGCTTGAGCAGCCCGCGCTCGTTCTTGAGCCGGCCGTTGCCCGCCTCGGACTCGATGAACTTGGTGATCTCGCCGGCGACGAAGGCCAGCGACTGGCCCTTGTCGCGGACGATCTTGCGGAAGAAGAAGTCCAGCGACTGGATCGCCGTGGTGCCCTCGTACAGCGAGTCGATCTTGGCGTCGCGGATGTACTGCTCGATCGGGTAGTCCTGCAGGAAGCCGGACCCGCCCAGCGTCTGCAGCGACTGCACGAGCTGCTCGGTGGCGCGCTCGGAGCCGACGCCCTTGACGATCGGCAGCAGCAGGTCGTTGACGCCGTGCGCGAGCTTCTGGTCGCCCTCGCCGGTCCACAGCTGGTCCTGGAACGACGCCGTGTAGAGGTACACCGCGCGGAGGCCCTCGGCGTACGCCTTCTGGAGCATCAGCGAGCGGCGGACGTCCGGGTGGTGCGTGATGGTGACGCGCGGGGCGGCCTTGTTCAGCATGTTCGGCAGGTCGGCGCCCTGGACGCGCTCCTTGGCGTACTCGAGGGCGTTGAGGTAACCCGTCGAGAGCGTCGCGATGGCCTTCGTGCCGACCATCATCCGGGCGTACTCGATGACCTGGAACATCTGCGCGATGCCGTCGTGCACCTCGCCGAGCAGCCAGCCCTTGGCCGGGGTGCCGTGCTGGCCGAAGGTCAGCTCGCAGGTGGTCGAGGCCTTGATGCCCATCTTGTGCTCGACGTTCGTGACGTAGGCGCCGTTGCGCTCGCCCAGCTCACCGGTCTTGGAGTCGAAGTGGAACTTCGGCACGAGGAACAGCGACAGGCCCTTGGTGCCCGGCTTGGTCTCGATGCCGGGGCCCTCGGGGCGGGCGAGCACCAGGTGCATGATGTTTTCGCTCATGTCGTGCTCGGCCGAGGTGATGAACCGCTTCACGCCGTCGATGTGCCAGGAGCCGTCCTCCTGCTTGGTGGCCTTCGTGCGGCCCGCGCCGACGTCGGAGCCGGCGTCCGGCTCGGTCAGCACCATCGTGGCGCCCCAGGCCCGGTCGATCATGAGCTGGGCCCAGTGCTTCTGCTCTTCGGTGCCGTTCTTGTTCACGATCATGGCGAAGTTGGGGCCCGCCAGGTACATGAACAGCGGGGCGTTCGCGCCGAGGATGAGCTCGGACGCGGCCCACTGGACCGTCGGGGGGAGACCGAAGCCACCGAGGTCGTTGGTCAGGCCGAGGCGCCACCACTCGCCGTCCAGGAGCTGCTTGTAGCTCTTCTTGAAGGACTCGGGGATCTTGACGCTGAACGTCTTCGGGTCGTACACGGGCGGGTTGCGGTCGGCGTCGGCGAAGGACTCGGCGAGCGGGCCGGTCGCGAGCTTGTTCAGCTCGGACAGCACCCCGCGGGCGGTCTCTTCGTCGGATTCGGCGAGCACACCCTTGCCCAGGCGCTCCTGCACGCCGAGTACCTCGAAGAGGTTGAACTCGAGGTCTCGGACGTTGCTCTTGTAGTGGCCCATGTCGTCACTCCAATGTGTTCGGCTCCCCGGCCGGGCACATATTCGCCTTACTCGCCGGTAACTTCAGGATATTACCTGCGGGTAACCAGAGCAAGCAGATCCGCACTTCCGAGTATCGGAAATCCCCCCGAATGTTGCCTTCGGCCTGCGAAAGAGCCGTCAGCGGTGGTCGGGGATCGCCGTTGTGTCCGCCGTCACCGGCACGTGCCCGTCTTCGGCACGGGCGATCAGGATCCCGCTGCGGAAGGCGATCGTCACCGCGTGTGTCCGGTCCCGGGCGGAAAGCTTGCGCAGGATGCTCTTCACGTGGGTCCGGACGGTCTCGACGGACAGGAACAGCAGCTTCGCGATCGCCGAGTTTTCGAGCCCTTCGGCGACCAGCTGGAGCACCTGGTACTCGCGCCTGGACAGCGGCATCGCGCCGCGCGGCGCCGGCGGGCTGTCGTGCGCGAGGTCGCCCTTCGGAGCGGCCGTGCGCTTCGGCCGGGCGGTCAAGGCGGCCAGCGCCGGGTCGATGTAACGGCGTTCGCTGTGCGCCCGCCGGATCGCTTCGGCCAGCCGCCGTGAATCGATCGACCGCGGCACGATCGCGTGCGCGCCGGCGGCGATCGCGGTCGCGAGGTACTGCTGCGTGCGATTCGCGTCACGGATCAGGATGACCAGGATCAGCGCCGGGTCGCCGGCGTTGAGCAGTTTGGTCAGGTGGCAGTTCGGGTCGAGCGCCGAGTCCAGGAGGACGACGTCCGGCTTGACCTGCTCGCACAGCTGCAGGGCCGCGTGGTGGCTGGCGGCTTGCCCGGCCCAGTGCAATCCCTGGTTGCGGTGCACGAGCGCGGCGAGGCCGTCGCGGAAGATCGGCACCGGATCGACGACCGCCACGCCGAGGCTTCGCCCGCCGGGTCCGGCCGGCCCCGCGGGCCTGCGGGTGGGCTCGATGCCGTGCATCGTGGGCCTCCGTCTCTGCGCGTCGCTCCCGGGTGCCGGACGTCTCCGGCACCGTCCGGTTCCCTGCTTGGACCGGGCGGAAGTGACTCCTCCTGCTGGGTACGAGTCGCGATTGCGCAGCTCATGACGCCAAATCCCCCTCATGGCCCAATCCGCCGGTCACAGCAAACTTTCGGTAGAAGTCGATCATGGAGAGTTGGCGCGGGTGGGCGGGAAAGGACCTGATGGGGCCATCGGCGCTACTGAGGGTGGCCCGTGAGCCGTTCAACGATTTCGACAGTCTTCGGATGCGGTCCGCAGCTCGGCGAACTCCGCCGCCAGCCCGGCCGGCGTCCAGTGTGCGTTGAGCCCGCTCGGGTTCGGCAGCACCCACACGTGGGTGTCGCCGATCCGGTGGTCCTGCCGCCCGACGCGCGCCTTCGGGAAGCCGAAGGCGGTCCGGTAGGCGGTGATCCCGACGACGGCCAGCCACCGCGGCCGGTACTCGAGCACCTTCGCGACGAGCAGCTTCCCGCCCTCGCGCAACTCGTCATCGGTCAGTTCGTCGGCGCGGGCGGTGGTCCGGGCGACGACGTTCGTGATGCCGAGGCGGAGCTCGAGCAGCCGGTCCTGCTCGCCGGGCGAGTAGCGCCGCGGCGTGAAGCCGCCGTTGTGGAGGGCGGGCCAGAAGCGGTTGCCGGGGCGGGCGAAGTGCCGGCCGAGCGCACCGGAGTACAGGCCGGGGTTGATGCCGCAGAAGAGGACGTCGAGGCCGGGGGCGATGACGTCGGGGATGGTGGCGTTGTGCGCCGCGGCCAGCTGGTCCTTCGTGGGTCGGGTGCTCACCCGTCCAGTTTCCGGCACGCCCGGGTTCGCCGCCTTCGTCGCGGGGGGTAGCCAATTCGGTACTGACCTGCGTAACCTGTGTGATCTCCCGCACAGCGCCGTACCGAGGAGGATTTCGTGCAGCTTCCGATCGTCCTCGGGCTGGTCGCGCTGGTCTTGGCCGTGGCCGCGCTCGTCGTCGTCCTGGAAGACCGGCGGACCGCCAAGCGGGCCGCGCTGCAGCGGAAAGCCCGGCTAGCGCGTCTCGGCGAAGTGGACCCGCTCGCTCCGGGCCGGCTGCACGTCGACCGGTGAACGCCGGAGCGTCAGCAGCAGCGCCCCGAACACCCAGCCGGCGACGGCGCCGAATGTGTTGTTCATGAGGTCGTCGACGTCGAAGATGCGGTAGACGAACGGCGCCGTGCCGAAGTTGGCCGTGAGCTGCATGAACTCGATGAGCAGTGACGCCGTGAAGCCGATCAGCGCGGTGCCGGTCAGGCCGCGGCGCCAGAGGATCCGGGCGAACACCCCGAGCGGGACGAACAGCAGGACGTTCAGGCACGCCTGCTGGAACGTCTGCGTCATGAACCACTGCCCCCCGTGCTTGAGCAGCTCCGTGTGGATGTCGGCGATCCACTGGAACGGGTGCAGCTGCACGGTCTGGCCGAGCCGGCGGCTGCCGGGACCCGGCAGCGGCAGGAGGACGACCGCGAGCGTCATGCAGCCGTAGAGCAGCACCGCCGCGGTGGTGGCGAGGCCGCGCAGCCGCAGGCCGCCGTGCCGGGCGAGCTGGGTGATCAGCTGCGGCACCAGCACCACGGCCCACAGTGCGAGGAAGGCGATGAAGCCGTACTGCAGGGCTGTGAGCTGCGCGTTCGTCATGCCATCGACGTTATGGATCTTGCCCCCGGTGCCGCTTCGGTCGAAGAGCCCGACGGTCCGGGGCCGCCATCGGCCACTCGGCCGACCCGTCCGCCGCCGATCGGTGGACCGTGGGTGAGCGAAGTCATGCCGGCGTAACCGGATGCGGCTTGCGCCGATACGGGAATGCGCACGACGCTCGGCACGTCGGGCTCTATGCAGGCAACGAAAGGAACGCTCATGGCACCGCTCCGGGTCGGCATCGTCGGGCTCAGCGCGAACGGCGGCTGGGCCGCGACCGCGCACGTGCCCGCGCTGGCCGCGGTGGACGGCTACGAACTCCGCGCGCTCGCCGGCAGCAGCGCCGAGTCGGCGCGAGTGGCCGGCGAAAAGTACGGCGTGCCGCTGACCTTCGGCGACGCCGGGCAACTCGCCCAGCACCCGGAGGTCGACCTCGTGGTGGTCGCCGTGAAGGTGCCGCAGCACCGGGCGCTCATCGAGCCCGCGCTCGCCGCGGGCAAGCAGGTGCTGAGCGAGTGGCCGCTGGGCGTGAGCCTCGCCGAAACCGAGGCGCTGGCCGACGCCGCCCGGGACAAGACGACCGCGGTCGGCCTGCAGGGACGGTCCGCGCCGGCGTTGCGCTACCTGCGCGACCTCATCAAGGACGGCTACGTCGGCCGCGTGCTCTCGACGTCGCTGATCGCTTCAGGCGCGAATTGGGGCCCGAGCGTGCGGGCCGGCCGCGACTACCAGCTGCACCCCGCGGGTGGGGCGACGATGCTGACCATTCCGTTCGCGCACACGGTCGACGCGCTGGCCATGGTGCTCGGCGGCTTCGCCGAGCTCTCGGCAACGATGGCGACGGTCCGGCCGCGGGTGCGCGACGAGGTCACCGGTGAGTCCGTCGAGATGACGGCGCCGGACCAGATCGCCGTCACCGGCGTGCTGACCGGAGGTGCCGTCGCGTCGCTGCACCTGCGTGGCGGGACGTCGCCGGCCACGGACTTCCACTGGGAGATCAACGGCACCGAAGGCACGCTGCTCGTCGAGGCCGCGGACCCGCTGTTCTGGATCGCGAAGCTGACGCTGCGCGGCAGCCGGACCGGCACGCTGGAGAAGCTCACCGTGCCCGCGCGGTACGAGCTGCCGCAGCTGGCCGGGCGCAGCGCCGAACCCTCGTACAACGTGGCGCACGCGTACGCCCGGCACCTCAAGGGCGACCTGCCGGACTTCGAGCACGCCCTGCGCGTGCACCGCGTGCTCGACGCCGTCCAGCAGTCGGCGGACAGCGGCACCCGGATCGAACCGGACGCAAAGTAACTGTTACCGGTGGTTGCAGATTCCGCTACCCTCGGGTCATGGACGACGTTGTCTACGACCGCGCGGGCCGGGGCGAGCCGCTGGTGCTGATCCACGGCATCGGCCACCGCCGCCAGGCGTGGGCGCCGGTGTTCCCGCTGCTCACGGCCCATCGTGACGTCATCGCCGTCGACCTGCCCGGCTTCGGCGAGTCGCCCGAGCCGTCCGGCGGGTACGGCATCGAGCCCGCGCTGGTGATGTTCAAGCAGCTCTTCACCGACCTGGGGCTCGACCGGCCGCACGTCGCCGGCAACTCGCTCGGCGGCCTGCTCTCGCTGGCCCTCGGGCAGGCCGGCTTGGTCCGCAGCGTCACGGCGTTGTCGCCGGCCGGGTTGTGGAACCGGACCCAGAAGATGTACGCGATCGCCACGCTCAAGGCCCACCGGGCCCTCGCGCAGCGCACGCCACCGCACGTCGTGCGCCGCATCGCCGCGAGCGCGTCCGGGCGGCGCGCCCTGACCGGGATGATCGTCGGACGGCCCGAGCTGCAGACGCCCGAGACCGTCGTCGAGGACGCGCACGCGCTCGCCACCGCGCCGGGGTTCGAGCCCACGGCCGCGCAGTCCCGGGGCGACTTCCGCTTCACCGGCCCGGTCACCGGTGTCCCGGTGACCATCGCCTGGGCCGAGCGTGACCGGATCCTCGCCCGGCCGCGCCTCGCCGACCTGCGGAAAGTCGCACCGCACGGGGTCTTCCGGCTGCTGCCGGGCTGCGGGCACGTGCCGATGAACGACGACCCGGAACTCGTGGCCGGAGTGCTGCTCGACGGAAGCCGTTAGGTGACGTTCGCTTTACGTCCGTCTTTTGACCCTGGTAGGTAACTGCTTCGCGAGGCAGAATCCTCCGCCGTGCGCCCGTTCGGGGACCAAGGGCGCGAATCGGAGGAAGAACACTCATGAGGCTTTCGACCCGGCTCGCGGTGTTCGCCGCGGCCGCGCTGGCGACCACGGCGGTGACCACCGCACCCGCGTCCGCGGGCCAGCGCCCGGATTCCACCACCGACGTCCGGATCATCGGGTTCAACGACCTGCACGGCAACCTGGAGCCGCCGTCGGGCTCCGGCGGCCGCGTGGTGCAGTCGGACGGGACCACTGTGGACGCCGGCGGGGCCGCCTACCTGGCCACGCACGTGAAGCAGCTGCGGGCGCAGGTGGCCAGCTCGTTCGTCGTGTCCGCCGGGGACAACATCGGCGCGTCACCGCTGACGTCGGCGCTGTTCCACGACGAGCCGACCATCGACTTCATGAACATGCTGGGCGTCTCCGCGTCCGTCGTCGGGAACCACGAGTTCGACGAGGGGTACAAGGAACTGCAGCGCATGCAGTTCGGCGGCTGCCACCCGACCGATGGTTGCCAGTTCGAGAAGACCTTCAAGGGTGCGAACTTCCCCTTCATCGGGTCCAATGTGTACTTCACCAACGGCCTGCCCGCGCTGCTGCCGTTCACCGTGAAGTTCGAAGGCGGCGTGCCGATCGGCGTCATCGGCGCCACGCTGAAGGACCTGCCCTCCGTCGTCACGCCGGAGGCCATCAAGGGCCTGAAGTTCGGCGACGAGGTCGAGGCGATCAACCGGACCGCGAACCTGCTCGACTTCTTCGGCGTCAAGGCCCAGATCGTGCTGATGCACCAGGGTGACGGCACCGAGGTCGAAGGCCCGAACGACTGCAAGCTGCGCCCCGGCCCGGCCGCGGCGATCGCGGCCGCGGTGACGCCGAAGGTCGACGCGTTCTTCACCGGGCACAGCCACCAGCAGTACAACTGCGTGATCAACGACCCGGCCGGCCAGCCGCGGCCGGTCATCCAGGGCTCGTCGTTCGGCAGGCTGCTGTCGGTGGTGGACCTGAAGATCAGCCGCCAGACGCGGGACGTCGTGCGGTCGCAGACCAAGGCGTTCAACGAGATCGTCACCCGCACGGTCACGCCGGACCCGGCCGTGGCGGCGCTGGTTGCCGACGCCAAGACCAAGTCCGCACCGATCGCGAACCAGCAGGTCGGCACCATCACCGCAGACCTGCCGGCGGCGGGCAACACGGCCGGTGAGTCGCCGCTCGGCGACGTCATCGCCGACGCGCAGCTCGCGGGCACGCAGTCGAACAACGCGGTCGTCGCGATGACCAACCCGGGCGGTATCCGCGCCGACCTGACGTACAAGTCGTCCGCGAACGGCGAGGGTGACGGCGTGGTGACCTACGGCGAGGCGTTCACCGTCCAGCCGTTCTCCAACATCATGCAGACGATCACGCTGACCGGCGCGAACCTGAAGAACGTGCTGGAACAGCAGTGGACCGCGAGCGGCACGAAGATCCTGCAGATCTCGAGCTCGCTGCACTACTCGTACTCGGCGGCCGCGCCGATCGGCTCGCGCGTTTCGAACATCACGGTGAACGGCACGCCGGTCGACCCGGCGGCGGCGTACCGCGTGTCGGTGAACAACTTCCTCGCCGCCGGCGGGGACGGCTTCACCGAGTTCACCAAGGGCACGAACCTCTCGGGTGGTCCGGTGGACCTCGACGCGCTGATCGCCTACCTGGGTGCGCACCCGAACCTGGCCCCGCCCGCGGCGGACCGGATCACCCGCCTGCCGTAGTTCCGGTTTTTCCAAGACACCGGGTCGACAATGGACCCATGACGACCTGGGAAGACGTCGTGCGCCTCGCCTCCGGGCTCCCGGAGGTGGAGGCGTCGACGTGGTACCGCACACCCGCGCTGAAGGTGGCGGGCAAGGGGTTCGCGCGACTGCGCACCGAGGCCGAAGGCGGCCTGGTCGTGCTGTGCGGGCACGACGAGAAGGCCGCGTTGCTGGAATCCGGCGACGCGGCCTTCTTCACGACGCCGCACTACGACGGGTACGGCTCGATCATCGTCGACCTGGACCGCGTGGACGTCGATCAGCTGCGCGAGCTGCTCGAAGAGGCGTGGCGGCTGAAGGCGCCCAAGCGGCTCACCAAGTGAGCTCGCCCTTCAGCATGCTCATCAGGATCATGTCGTGGCGCTTGCCGTCGAGGCCGACGAACGCCTCGCGGTGCCTGCCCTCCTCGACGAACCCGATCTTGCGGTAGACGTGCCGGGCGACCTCGTTTTCGGCGACGACCCACAGCGTGATCTGGTGCAGCCGCATGTTGTCGAAGCCGTACCGGCACATGAGCCGCAGCGCCTCGGTGCCGTAGCCGCCACCGGCGCGGTATTCGGCGTCGCCGATGTAGACGTCCAGGTAGGCTTCGCCGATTTCGGGCTCGGCGTCACGCAGGTCGATGACGCCGATGAGCTTCCGCTCGGCTTTGGCCTCGATGCCGAGGACGACCTTCTCGTAGGTGTTGATCGCGCGCTCTTCGCAGCGTTTGCGCACCTGGGCCAGCGACAGCGGGTGGCCGTTCTCCATCCAGCGGCCGACCTCGGGGTCGGTCACGAACGGGTGGATCCGCTCGGCGTCCTCCGGTTCGAGCGCGCGCAGCCGGACGAGCTCCCCGTCGAGCAGCATTTCTCCCCCTAGTCCCGCTTCAGCAGCAGGAAGTCGTGGACGTTCAGCAGGCCGAGGAACTGGCGCACCGGGGTCGGCATCGCGCGGCGTGACTCATCATGCACGAGCTCGGGCGAGTGCACGCGGTAATTTTTCCGCTGGGTGATGATGGTGCAACTCTCCGCGGCCAGCACGTTCTTGACCCAGTCCGTGTCGGGGCCGTAGGTGAGGGCGACGACGAACCCGTCGCCGGTGCGGAAGACGTTCAACGGCGTCCGGTACTCCCGGCCCGACTTCCGTCCCTTGTGGACGAGCAGGCCGAACCCGGGGGCCCAGCCGACGACGTGCTTGTTGATCCGGTTGGTCACCACGCGGTTGAACCGGGCGAGTCCTTTGGGCAGCACCATGCGCGGCATGATATCAACAATCGATGAATTAACCGATCGGGTGACCCCGGCTCCCCGCCCGTACCGCGCCGATGGTGGGATATGGCGCATGTCGAGCGAATGGCCGCTGCGCCAGGACCCGGAAGCGCCGGTGATCATCGCACTGGCCCTGGTGAACGACCCCGACGAGCTCGGCTTCGTCGTGCTGGACGACGAGGACGACTGGTTCATCAGCGACGGCACCGAGCTGTCCGACGACGTGCTGGTCAACCGCGAGAGCTTCGGCAAGCTGTCGCTGCGCGAAGCCGTCGAACTGCTGCCGCAGCTGGGTGCGCTGGCGGATCTGCCGACCGGGATGGCCGCCGACTGGGACCCGGAGCACCGCACGTGGCTGCTCTCATCGGTGACCGGTTCCGACGACGAAGACGAGGACGTCCGGCTGCTCGCCCAGCGCCGCGCGGCCTGGGAGTACGAGGGCTCGCCGGACGACGAAGCCCAGATCAGCACCGGCCTGACCGAGATCCCGACCGGCCCGCAGCAGCCGGTGCGGGCGGTCCGGCAGGTCGTCCGCGAGCAGGACGGCACGTGGCTGTTCGTCGGCTTCGAGGTTCCCGAGGCGGAGGACTTCGAGGTCGAGGGCCTGGAGCTGGAGCACGTGGCGAACCTGTACCCGGACGTGCGCACGGTGCTGAAGGCCGCGCCGGGCCAGGTGTACGACCGTGCGACGCCGGACTCCGAGTGGGAGCTCGTCGAGGGTTAGACCTCGATAGGCAGGTGGAACAGCCCGCGCGTGATCGGGCTCGGCCACCAGATGAGTTCCTCTTCGGGCACGGTGAGCCGGGCCGTCGGAAGGCGGCGGAGCAGGGTCTCGAAGGCGACGTCGGCCTGCAGCCGGGCCAGGGCCGCGCCGATGCACAGGTGCGGCCCGGCGCCGAAGGCGATGTGCCGTCGTTCGGCGGCCCGCTGTCCCGGCCGGAAAGCGTCGGAGTCTTCGAACACTGCGGGGTCGCGGTTGGCCGCCAGCACGGAGACGAGGATCGGCTCGCCCGGCCGCATGAGCCGGCCGCCGATCTCGACGTCCTCGGTCGGGAACCGCCAGGTCGCGTTCTGCAGCGGCGCGTGCAGCCGGAGCGCCTCCTCGATGACGGCGGCGCGGTGCTGCGGATCCTGCCGCGCCTTCGCTGCTTCTCCGGGGTGGGTCAGCAGCGCGAGCGCGCCGGTGGCGATCAGCCCGACGGTCGTTTCGTGGCCGCCGATCAGGATCAGGAACGCCGTCGACGTCACCTCGTCCGCGGAGAGCGTGCCGGTGGCCTCCTGGGCGACGAGGTCGCTGATCAGGTCGGTGCCCCGCGTCGCCCGCTTGGCCTCGACGACCTCGGTGACCAGCCGTTCCAGCACGTCGGTGGCTTCGCGGACCTTCGAACCGTCGGTGTCGTCGGCGGAGTCGATGACCAGGGACCACTCGTGTACGTCCTCGCGGTAGGACTCGGGCACCCCGAGCAGGTCACAGATGATCGCGATCGGCAGCGGGTAGGCGAGGGCGGTGACCAGATCGCCGTGTCCCCGCGCTTCGACGGCGTCGATCAGCTCGTCGGTCACCTGCTGGGCGCGTTCACGCAGGTGCTGCATCCGGCGCGGGCCGAACGCGCCGGCGCAGGCGCGCCGCAACCGGGTGTGCTCGGGCGGATCGGTGTTGATCATGTTCGACGCGAGCGACGGCCGGTGGTCGAGCGGCAGGCCCATGCCCGAGCGGCAGGCCCATGCCCGAGCGCTGCCACTCCTCGTTGCCGGCGAAGGGGCTCTTGACCAGCGCGGGATGGTTGAGCGCCTTGATGGCGTCGTCGTACCGCGTGATCAACCAGGCCGAGATGCCGGTGGGAAAAGCGAGCCGGTGCGGCGGTCGTTCGCGCAGCCAGGCGTAGGCGGGTGAGGGGTCGCGATCGAAGTCCGGACCGAACAGCGCGGGCTCTCCCATGTGTTCACCCTGCCCGCCGGACTTTCTTCGCGACAAGTGTCCCGGCGCGGCTTCGCCCGTTCGTCCTTACAGTGAGAACCGGCGATCGGCGCCGGTCAGAACCTGCGAGGAGTACCTCATGCCCCAGTACGCCGCGATCATCTACGCCTCCGACGTCGACCCGACCAGGCCCGAGGCCGCAGACTTGATGAAGGACTACAACGAGTTCGGGGAGGGCGCCCGCGCGGTGATCCGCGGCGGCGCGGCCCTGTACCCGACGGCGACCGCGACGACGGTCCGCGTCACCGGCGGCAAGGGCGGCGACCTCGTCACCAGCGACGGCCCGTACGCGGAGACGAAGGAAGCCCTCACCGGCTTCTACCTGCTCGAATGCGCCGACCTCGACGAAGCCGTCAAGGTTGCGGCGCGCATCCCGGGCGCCTGGGACGGCGCGATCGAAGTCCGGCCGGTCGTCGACTTCGGCCAGTGACCGGCGCCGGGGACGCGGTCGCGCGGCTGGTCCGGGACGAGGGCACCCGGGTACTGGCCACGCTGGTCCGCGTCACCGGCAGCGTCGACCTGGCCGAAGACGCGGTCCAGGACGCCGTCGTGCGCGCGTTGGAGACGTGGCCGCGCGACGGCGTCCCGGGAAACCCCCGCGGCTGGCTGCTGGTCGCGGCCCGCCGCCGGGCGGTGGACGTGGTCCGCCGCGAGGCGAAGCGGCAGGGGAAGGAGGCCGTCGCGATGCCCGACGTCGACCCGTGCCCCGACCCGGTGGTGGTCCGCGACGACCTGCTGCGGCTGGTCTTCACGTGCTGCCACCCGGCGCTGTCCCTGGACGCCCAGGTGGCTTTGGCGCTTCGGACCTTGGGCGGTTTGTCGACGGCGGAGGTCGCCCGGGGCCTGCTGGTCCCCGAAGCGACGATGGCGAAGCGGCTGACGCGCGCGAAGCAGAAGATCGCCCAGGCGCGGATCCCGTACCGGGTCCCGGCGGCGGAGGAGCTGCCGGCGCGGCTGGCCGGCGTGGCGTCGACGGTGTACCTGATCTTCAACGAGGGTTACACGGGCCGTGTTTCGCTGCTCGACGAGGGCGTGCGGTTGGCGCGCTTGCTCGTTTCCCTGATGCCGGACGAGCCGACGGCGTTGGGGCTGCTGGCTTTGGTGCTGCTGCAGGACGCCCGCCGTCCCGCGCGGTTCGCTTCGGGCGTGCCGGTGTTGCTTTCCGCGCAGGACCGTTCGTCGTGGGACGCATCGCTGATCAAGGAAGGTGTCGAGCTGGTGGGCCGCGGCTTGCGCCGCACCCCATCGGTACCGAACGCGTACGTGGTCCAGGCGGCTGTCGCTGCTTGCCACGACCTGGCGCCGTCTTATGAAGACACGAACTGGGACGCGGTGATTTCCTGGTACGACGTGTTGCTGTCGGTCCAGGACACCCCGGTGGTGCGCTTGAACCGGGCGGCCGCGGTGGCGGAACGCGACGGGCCTTCTTCGGCATTGGCGCTGGTGGATGCGTTGCCGGGACTGGACGATTACCCGTGGTGGCACGCATCGCGGGCGGAGTTGTTGCACCGCTTGGGTTCCCGGGCTGCTGTGGAAGCATTGGCCCGCGCGGTGGAAACCGGTTTGCCCGCCGCTCATGTGGCACATTTGCAACACCGGTTGGGACAACGGTAGCTGTTTGCCTTCACGGTGAAAATCGGAACCTTGACCCTGGTCCGGACGGGCGCGTTCGATGGATGGACGCCCTATCCGAGGAGGCCACCCATGGCCGAACACCAGAACGCCACTCTCATCCGCCGGGGCTACGAGGCATTTTCCGCGGGCGACGTCGCCACGCTGTCGGAACTCCTCGCACCCGACGCTGTGCAGCACATGCCCGGTCACAACGTGTTCTCCGGCGACCACAAAGGCCGCGACGCGATTCTGGCCATGTACGGGCAGCTGGCCGAGCGCAGCGGCGGAACGCTGAAGATCGAGCTGGAAGAGGTTTACGCGAACGACGAGGAAGTCGTCACCGTCTACCACTCGACCGGCACGCGCAACGGGAAACAACTGGACACCCGTCACGCCCTGGTCTTCCGCATGCGCGACGGCAAGGCCGCGGAACTGACGGACGTTTCGAGCGACGAAACCACCGACGACAATTTCTGGTCCTGATCGGGGAAAGCGAAAGGCCCCGGACTTTTGTGCCCGGGGCCTTTCGATGAGAGCGGATGACGGGAATCGAACCCGCGTATTCAGCTTGGGAAGCTGATGTTCTACCATTGAACTACATCCGCAGTGCGTCGCCAGCATACACGGCACCGTGATCCCCTTGTCCAGCGCCCTCCTCCTTGACTCGCGCGCGTCAAGTGACAACACTTGTTGTCGACTGGCGGAGGTGAGCGTGGTGGACGAGCCCGAGCTGTTCCGGCAAGGCGGCTTCCGGCTGGCGCAGCGGCTGTTCATCGAGGGTGACATCCGGGGTGACGAGCGGCAGGTCGCGCGTCTGCGGGAGTTCGCCCAGGTGCAGGACCGGCTCGCGGACGACGTCGTCGCCTGGATGGCGCAGCAGCCCAAGGGGCAAGGGCGCGCTCTCTTCGAGGAAGCCCTGACGAACCGAGCCGAAGCGACCGGGCCGCTGAAGGACTTCTTCGACCAGGTCGACGCCAAGCCCTATTGGGTCGACGACGAGCGGCTCGAGCGAGGTGCGAAAGCCATCACCCGGGCCGGCCTGCTCGGGCTGTTCCCGCTCGGGGACATGTCGCTGATGGGCGGCTACCTCGCCTCGCGCGCCACGAAATCGCTGGTCGGAACCGGGGAGATCGAATACAAGGCCATCCGGAGGCTCGTCGAAACCGCCGCCTGGTGGATCGACGTCACCACCCCCGGTGCCCTCGAGCACGGCCGAAAGGGGTACGCCTCCGCGCTGCGGATCCGGCTCGTGCACGCCCACGTGCGCGCCGCCATGAACCGGCGGGAGGACTGGGACTACGCGGCCTGGGACCGGCCCGTCAACCAGGTGCAGACCGCCGGCACCCTCCTGCTCTTCTCCCTCGTCTACGTCTTCGGCACGCAGCTGCTCGGCCTCCGCTACTCCGCCCGCGAACGCGGCGACATCCTGCACCTCTGGCGCTACATCGGCTGGCTCATGGGCGTCGACGACGAGCTGCTGCCCGCCGGCGAAGAGGACGCCTGGCGGCTGCTGTGGCTGCTCGCCGCCACCGAGTTCATCCCTGACGACGACTCGAAGCGGCTCGCCAAGGCGCTGATCGAGGCCAACGCCGCCGTCGGCGAGGGGCGCGGGGCCGTCGGGAAGGTGCTCTCGCACGTCTCCGTCGCCGTGCACTCGTCGATCAGCCGGCTCGTGCTCGGGAAGACCAACGCCGACTTCCTCGGCCTGCCGAACGACCCCGTCGCCCAAGCCGCGATCGTCGCCGTCGCGGGCGTCAACTTCGCCGCCGAGACCGTGCGGCGGTTCATCCCCGGGGCCACCGCGCTGCAGGAACGGATCGGGCGGGCCGGGCGCCGCGGGTACGTGAAGCGGCTCGAGAAGATCTTCGCGCCCGACACCACCTACGCGCAGCACATGCGGGCGGCCTGACCAGCTTTTCGGGGGTCCGGGTGGCGGAGCCCCCGGCTCGGGGCGGAGCCCCGGATGTCACAGCCCACCGGATAGGCTTCGGGCCGTGCTGCTCAGTGACCGTGACCTCCGCAAAGAGCTCGACGCCGGCCGGCTCGGCATCGACCCCTTCGATGCCGGCATGGTCCAGCCGTCCAGCATCGACGTCCGGCTCGACCGCTTCTTCCGCGTCTTCGACAACAGCAAGTACACCCACATCGACCCGCAGCTGCAGCAGGACGAGCTGACCTCGCTGGTCGAGAAGGAGGGCGACGAGCCCTTCGTGCTGCACCCCGGCGAGTTCGTGCTCGGCTCGACGTTCGAGCTCGTCACCCTGGCCGACGACCTGGCCGGCCGCCTCGAGGGCAAGTCGTCGCTCGGGCGGCTCGGGCTGCTCACGCACTCGACCGCCGGGTTCATCGACCCCGGCTTCTCCGGGCACATCACCCTGGAACTGTCGAACGTCGCGAACCTGCCGATCACGCTCTGGCCCGGCATGAAGATCGGCCAGCTGTGCATCTTCCGGCTGTCCAGCTCGGCCGAGCACCCGTACGGTTCCAGCGAAGCCGGGTCCCGCTACCAGGGGCAGCGCGGCCCGACCCCGAGCCGGGCGTACAAGAACTTCCACCGCGTCGACACTTGGCGGTAGTGGATTCGCCCTCGGCGGGGAGAAGTACCTCGGGCGCTAAACCGCCACCTTCTCGTTCCAGTCGATGCGGTGGTTCCACATGAAGGCGTTCGGGTCCTCGTCGGACGGCTTCGCGAACGCCCGCTTGATGAAGAAGTCGCGGACCACCCGCCCGACCGGGCCGATCACCTTCTGCTCGCCGTTGCGCTTCCCGGCCGCGACCACCGCTTCGACGCGTTCGCGCCGCAAGCTCTCGTACGTGCTCAGCGCGCGCTCGATGTCCGGCACGTCGCGGAGGCACTTGCCCAGCGTGACGGCGTCTTCGATGGCCATCGAGGCGCCCTGGCCCGCCGCCGGTGACGTCGCGTGCGCCGCGTCGCCGATGATCACCATGCGGCCGCGGTGCCAGACCGGGACCGTCGGGAAGTCGTACGTCGGCCAGGCCGGGTAGATCTCCCGCGTCGCCCGGATGATTTCGGCGGCCGGTGTCCGGTCGCGGGCCACCAGGTGCAGGAGTTCGGCGCGCAGCTTCTCGCCGGCGAGCGTGATCAGCTCGGCCGCCGTCGGTTCGGTCTTGCGGGCCGGGTTCGCGAACCACCAGACGCGACCGTCCGTGCTGACGACGTGGCAGAAGAACACGCGCTTGCCGAAGACCATGTTCAGCACACCCGGCTTGTCGGGCAAGTCCAGGCCTTCGGCGAACCCGCCGGTGTTCAGCAGGGGGACGTACCGCGGTGACGGCGCGTCCGGGTCGATGATCGTGCGGACGCGGGAGCGGAGGCCGTCGGCGCCGATCAGGAGGTCGCCGTCGGCGTGTGAGCCGTCGGAAAAGTCCGCTGTGACGTGCGTGTTCGTCTGGTTCGCGCCGATCAGGCGCTTGCCGTATTCGACGCGGATGCCGCGCCGCGCGGCCTCGTCGCGCAACGCGACGTAGAGGTCGGAGCGCAGGACGGTCTGGCTCACCGTGCCGTCCGGGAGGGCGCCGCCCAGGGGGAATTCGGCGAGCCGCGTGCCGTTGCCGAGCCCGATCGACATCCGCGGCGAGTCGAAGCCCGCGCTCCGGACGACGTCCTTGAGGCCGAGCGGCAGCAGTGCGTCCAGGCCGTTGACCGCCAGCGTCAGGAACGCGCCGACGCCCTCGGAGTCGTGGGTGTAAGCCTCGAAGACCACTGGTTCGTGCCCGGCCTCGTGCAGCGCGATGGCCGTGATCGTGCCCGCCACCCCGCCGCCGATGATCAGTGCCCGTGTCATGTTGTTCGTCCCCTCGAATGTCTTAGAAACTAATTCGTTTTGTCGAACTAAAGAGTGGGTTACGCTGGTCGCCGTGTCAAGCGAGCGAACGAAACTCGTCGAGGAAGTCCTGCTCAAGTCGCGGGAGATGTCGACGGCGACGGTCATGTTCCACACCGCGATCGCCGAGACCCGGGGGCTCTCGGCGGTGGAGAGCAAGGTCCTTGACTACCTCGCGCGGTTCGGCCCCCAGACGCCGAAGGACCTCGCGCAGCTGTCGGGCCTCGCGCCCGCGTCGGTGACGGCGATGATCGACCGGCTCGAGCGCAAGGGCATCGTCAACCGCGAGCGGCACCCGGACGACCGGCGCAAGGTCCTCATCGCGCTGGACCAGGCCGCCATCGCGAGCGGCCTGCACCTGTGGGACCACCTGGTCAAGGGCATGTACGAGCTCTGCGACCGCTACACCGACGACGAGCTCCGGACGATCATCGGGTTCGCCCAGGCCGCCACCGCCCTCACCCACGAGTCGACGGCGAAGCTGACCGCCTCGGGCTCAGAGGCCACGAACGAGTGAGTTTGAAGGCGTAAAACCGGGTCTCGTGCCACGCTCCCAAGGTCGCTCGGCCCCGGAGGTGGCGAGGAGTGCCGTTGCCCGAAAGACCGCTTCGCCCGATTCTCGTGCTGGCACTGGTCTTCCTGGCCTCCGCCTTCGTGCCGTCGGCGAGCGCGGCCGCCGCGCCGCCGTTCGAGGTGGGCTACGACGACGTGGTCTACGGCGACTTCGTCTACGCGGGCAACGGCGTCCTGCGCTGCCCGGTCGCCGCCGACGGCGCGCCGGCCTCGGGGACGGTCGCCACCCCCGCGGCGTGCGCGAACACCGCCGACCGCAAGGACACGCTCGCCAACGACGACTTCTTCATGCAGTGGGCCGACGTCGACGCCGACCCGGGCACGTTCGACTCGGCGAGCGCGTCGGTGGGCGTCCCGCCGGGGGCTCGCGTCGTCTTCGCCCGGCTTAACTGGGCCGGCAGCACCGCCTGCGGTCCCTCGGCGGTCGCGCCGCCCGGCACGCCCGCGAAGCAGAACGTCCGGCTTTCCGTCGGCAGCGCGGAGTCCGTGGACATCGCGCCTTCGGGGTACACCGAAGACGGCGGCTACTACTCGGCGCGCGCCGACGTGACCGGCCTCTTCGCGAAGGTTCCTGCCGCCTTCGACGTGACGGTCGGGAACGTCTGGGCTTTGCGGGGTTTCGGCTGCGCGGGTGGCTGGTCGATCGCGCTCGTCTACGCCTATCCGGAGCGCAACGCGGACTACGCGCCGAACAAGCGCAAAGTGGTCATCGACGACGGCCACGTCCGGCAGACCGCCGGCGCCCCGGCGGCGGAGGCGGCGATCACCGGCTTCCGCGCCGCGGCCGCCGATGCCCACCTCGGCGTCACGGCGTACGACGGCGACTGGGGCGCCTCCGGTGACCAGTTCCTGGTCGACGGCACCCCGGCCGCCGAGCCCGCGACCGGCGGCACGTCCAATTTCTTCATCTCCAACGCCGACACCGCCGCGGCGCCGGGCGCGAAGAACAACTTCAGCGTCGACGCGAAGTCGTTCAACATCGACAGCATCCCCGCCGGCGCGACGAGCACGAAGCTCGGCTTCGTCACCAGCGGCGACGCCATCCTGGCGCAGAACCTCGCGTTTTCGGTGCCGGTGCCCGAACTTCAGGTCGCTGTGCGCGCCACCCAGTCGAAGGCGCACGCCGGCGAGCCGGTGACGTTCGCCGTCGTCGTGACCAACCCAGGCGACGTCGCGGCGTCCGGTGTCGAGGTCGCCGACGCGGCCGTGCCGGGCTGCGCCAAACCGCTCGGCACGCTCGCCGCGCGTCAGACGGTCAGCTACACGTGCACCGGAACCGCGCCACCCGACGACTTCACGAACACCGCGAAGGCGACGGGCACGAGCGCGCTCGGTGACGCGCTCAACGGCGTCGCCGGCGCGCGCGTCGACGTCCTGCACCCGGCGCTGGGCATGACGAAGACGGCCGACCGGCCCGCGTACCGCGCCGGCGACGTCGCGACCTTCACGATCAAGGTCACGAACACCGGCGACACCGGGCTGTCCGGCCTCCAGGTCGCCGACCCGAAGACGCCGTCGTGCACTCTCACCGGAGCGCTCGCGCCGGGCGAAAGCCGCACGACGACGTGCGCCGCGAAGGCGCCGATCGCCGACGGCGTCAACACGGCGAGCGCGGTGGGCACCGACGAGCTCGGCAAGCAGGTCACGGCGACGGCCGACGCGCCCGCGCCGACGATCGCGCCCGCCGTCGAGGTCACCAAGACCGCGGACCAGCCGGTGATCCACGCGGGCGACGCCGTCACCTGGACGGTCGCGGTGCGCAACACCGGCGACAGCCCGCTCGCACCGGTGAAGCTCACCGACGACACGACGTCGGCGTGCGCGCGCACCTTCGCCGGCCTGGCCGCCAGCGCGACGCAGACGTACACGTGCGCGGCGAACCCGTCCCGGACCACGACGTCCCAGGTGACGGCGACCGGAACCGACCTCTCCGGCCGGCCCGTGACGGCCACCGCGTCGGCGATGGTCACGGTGATCACCCCGGCGCTGACGCTCACGAAGGACGCCACGCCCGCCGTCGCGCGCGCCGGCGACCCGATCACGTTCGCGATGACGGTCGCCAACGCCGGCGACGCACCGCTGACCGAGGTGGCCGTGACGGACGACGTCCCGGCGTGCGCCAAGGCGATCGGCGTACTGGCCCCGGGCGCGACGGTCGCCTACACGTGCACCGCACCAGCCCCACCGGACGACTTCGCCACGACGGCCACGGCGACCGGCAAGGACCAGCTCGGCCGCGCGGTGAAGGTCACCGACGACGCGGCGGTGGACGTGATCCACCCGGCGGTCAAGCTGTCCGTGCGCGCGACACCAGCCCAGGTCCGCGAGGGCGACGCGGTGACCTGGACGATCACCGCGGCCAACACGGGCGACGTGCCGCTCACCGAGGTCGCGGTCGCGGACGACCAGGTCCCGGCGTGCGCGAAGCGGTTCGGCGCGCTTCTGCCGCAGGCTCAGCAGGAGTACACGTGCACGACGCTCGCGGGCTCGGCCGGCTTTGCGAACAAGCCGACGCTGACCGGCACGGACCCGACGGCCCGCCCGGTGACGGCGGCCGCGGAGGGAGCGTTCGCGGTCCAGCACCCGGCGGTCGCGATCACGACCGAGGTGACGGGCGGCCCGTTCCGCGAGGGCGACAAGGTGCCGTTCCGGATCACGGTCCGCAACACCGGTGACGTGCCGCTGGCGAGCCTCCGAGTCGCGGACGCGCTGGCCACCAGCGCGCAGGCCCGGGGCGCGCAGGCTGCGGGCACGCGAGCCGGTGGCAGCCCAGCCGCCGCCGCATCGGGCACCGGCGCCCGAGCGGCTCCTTCGGCCACCCAGAGCCCAGCCACCGGCTGCACCCAGACCCTCGACGGCACCCTCGACCCCGGCACCTCCCGCGACTTCGCCTGCACCACCACGGCCCCGGCCGACGACGTCACCCGCAGCGTCCGGGTCGTCGCCACCCCGCCCGTCGGCGCGGAGGTCACCGCTTCCGGTAGTGCCGCGGTCGATGTCATCCACCCCGCCGTTGCGGTCGCCCGGACCGTCGATCCCGCCGTCGTGCGCGCCGGAGATACCGTGACCTCGACCGTCACCGTCACCAACACCGGTGACAGCGCGCTCCGGGACGTTGCCGTCGCCGACGAGCTGGCGCCGGACTGCAGCAAGGCCCTGGGCCGGCTCGAACCGCAGGCCAAGCAGACCTACACCTGCACCCAAGCCGCCGGGGAAGCCGACTTCGCCGCCGTTGCGAATGCCAGCGGTACCGATGCCACGAACCGGCCGGTGACCGCCGCCGCCAGTGCCGGGGTCGATGTCATCCACCCCGCGATCAGCGTCACGGATGACGCCGCACCCGCGCGTGTCCGGCAAGGCGACACCGTCACCTTCACCCTCGTCGTCGCGAACACCGGTGATGTCCCGCTGACCGAGGTGTCCCTCATGGACAGTCGGACTCCGGCGTGCGCTCAGTCCATCGGCACCCTCCTTCCCGGCGCCCGGCAGCGCCGCTCCTGCAAAGTAGACGCCGGCACCGACAATTTTGTGAGCTCCGCCACCGCAACAGGCACCGATCCGGTGAAACGCCAGGTCAGCGCGACCGACGACGCGGCTTACACCGTGCTGCACCCGGCCCTCGCGCTCACCCAGGACATCCACGGCGGCCCCTTCCGCCCCGGCGACGCCGTCACCGCCACCCTCACCGTCACCAACACCGGCGACGTCCCGCTGACCGCCGTCGACGTCCGAAGCGGGTCCTGCACGAAGACCTTCGACGAGCTGAAACCCCAAGACAAGCGGAACTTCGACTGCACTACGACCGCCCCGGCCGACGACGCGGAAACCACCGCGAAAGCGACGGCCGCCGCCCCGGTCGGGCCGCCGGTCGCCGCCGAGGATGCCGACAAGCTCGACGTCATCCACCCCGCCGTCAAGATCACGGCCGCCGCGACGCCCCAGACGGTCCGCGCCGGCGACGAAGTCACCTTCACCATCGCCGTCACCAACGCCGGCGACGTTCCGCTCGCCGCAGTGTCCGTTGTGGACGAACAAACCTCCTGCGCGAACAAGTTCGACACCGTGGCCGCCGGAGCGACGAAGACCTACACGTGCACCCGCAAAGCGCCCGACGACGACTTCCGGCAAGCCGTCGAGATCACTGGAATTGACCCGAGTGGTCGCGCGGTGCAATCAGCCGGTGACGCAAAAGTCGATGTCGTCCACCCCGAGATCGCCGTCATGAAAGACGCGGCTCCCTACGAAGTCCGGGAAGGCGACACCGTCACGTTTTCGATCCTGGTCAAGAACACCGGTGACGTCCCCCTCACCGACATCCGGGTCGTCGACGACCACACCCCGGCGTGCGCGCGAACCGAGAACCACCTGGCCGTGGACGCCGAAATCTCGTACATCTGCACAACGACCGCGGGCAAAGTTGGCTTCCGGAGCAAAGCAGCCGCCACCGGTCAAGACCCGACCCGTCGTCCGGTGACAGCGTCCGGCGAAGCGACCTTCGTCGTTCGAATGAGCTGAATGGAGTAACGCGGAAGCGGCCGATTCCCGGGAAATCGGTGCCTGTCGCCGACGGGAAATGTGACCAGTGCGTTCGTAGGGTTCTCGCCGTAATTGTCCCGTGATACGTTCCTGCGCCGTGTCCCCCATTGGTGAACGTGCTCACGTGGTGATGGTGTCACTCAGTGTGCTGCTCGGCGTTTTTTCCGCCGCGGCCGGCACCTGGATGGCCACCGCCGAAGGAAACACCGCCGAGCTCGGCGCCGCGGCGCTCGTCCTGCCGAACGCGCCCGCCGGCGCCGGCAGCGGCAGTGGAACCGACCTCGCCGGCGGCAAGGTCCAGACCACCACCCCCGGTCAGCCTGCCGCGCCTACCCCCTCGGCCCCGGCCTCGACGACGTCCAGCGCGCAACCCGCGCCGACCGAAACGTCGCCGGAGCAGCAGCCGCCGCCGCAGCCCTCGACGTCCGAAGCTCCGCCGCCGTCGAGCACCAAGCCCGCCGCCCGCGTCGCGCCTTCGACGGCCGCTCAGGTCATCGCGCTGGTCAACGACGAGCGCGCCAAGGCCGGCTGTGACCCGCTGACCGAGGAGTCGCACGTCACGAAGGCCGCGCAGGACTACAGCGACCAGATGTCGGCCGAGAACTTCTTCTCCCACACCAGTCCCGACGGCACGACGTTCGACCAGCGCATCAAGCAGGCCGGTTACCCGAAGCCGGGCGCGGAGAACATCGCGCGCGGGCAGACGTCTGCCGCGCAGGTCATGGACTCCTGGATGAACTCCGAAGGCCACCGCGCGAACATCCTGAACTGCTCGCTCAAGAAGATCGGCGTCGGCGTCACCACCGCGGGCTGGTACTGGGTCCAGGACTTCGGGTACTGAGGATCACCAAGGCCACCAAGGCGCTAAGGCTTGCTCCACCGCTCGGCGATGTCGCCGTAGCGCGCCAGCACCGTCGCCCGCAGGTCCGGATCCGACCGCGGCACCGGCTCGATGAACACCTCGGTGACGTCGTGGAACGCCTCCGTCAGTTCGGACGCGAGCCGGACGCAGGCGCGTTCGAGGTCCGCGGCGCCGAGCGAGTCGTCGAAGTCCACGCGCGTGCAGACCAGCACCTGGTCGGTGCCCATCAGCATGGTCTGCAGGTCGACGACGGCCTCGATCTCCGGCGCGGCGGTCAGGTGGTCGCGGATGCCGCGGACCAGCGTCGGGTCGGCCTGGCGCCCGACCAGCAGACCGCGGTTGGTGCGCCCGAGCAGGTAGGCGACGCAGGCGAGCAGCAGGCCGATGGCGATCGACGCGATGCCGTCCCAGACCTCGGAGCCGGTGAGCTGGTGCAGGCCGATGCCGCCGAAGGCGAGCAGCAGGCCGATCAGCGCGGCCGAGTCCTCGAACAGCACGGTCTTCGGCGTCGGGTCGTCGATGAGCCGCAGGTAGGTCAACAGCGAACGGTCCTCGGCCTTCGACTCCCGGAGGACCTGGCGCACCGCCTGCAGCCACGACGTGCCCTCGAGCAGGAACGCCACGGCCAGGACGATGTAGCTGAGCACCGACGTGCTCTGCGACTCGCCGTGCCCGAGCAGCGTCGAAACGCCCTCGTAGAGCGCGAACATCGCGCCCGAGGCGAAGATCGAGACGGCCGCGAGCAGCGACCAGAAGTACCGCTCCTTGCCGTAGCCGAAGGGGTGCACGCGGTCGGCCGGGCGCTCGGAGCGCTTCAGCGCGGTCAGCAGCAGGACCTCGGTGATCGTGTCGGCCACCGAGTGCGCCGCTTCGGACAGCATGGCGCCCGAGCCGGTGATGATGCCCGCGATCAGCTTCATGATGGCGATCGCCAGGTTCACCCCGCCGGCGAGCAGGACGGTCAGGGTGCTTTCGCCGCCGGAGTTCCCGGATTCTTCCTCGCTCACCCTGGTGAGCGTAGTGCTCAGAGGCGGCGCAGGCCGTGCAGAACGCGTTCCATGAGCGCCATCGCCGGCCGGCCGTCGGCGTTGGTCCGGCTGTCGTGGATGGTCACCAGGCCCTGTTCGGCCATGTCGTCGAGCAGGACGCGCACGACGCCGAGCGGCACGCTCAGCGTGGCCGCGACCTCGGCCACCGAACGCGGGTGCAGGCACAGCGAGCGCACCGAGCGGATCTCGCCGGTCACCCGGGCGCCGTCCCAGTGCGCCTCGGCCCGCGTCGAGACCATCGCTTCGATCGCGAGGTGCCGCCGGGACTGCGTCCGGCCGCGCGTGAGGACGTACGGCCGCACGAGGGTGCGCTGCGTGGGTACGTAGTCCTGGGCGAGCCGGATTTCGTCCGGGATGGGGTGGAGTGCGTGTCGGCCGGTCGTAGTGGTCCGCCGGTCCTCGGCCATCCGTGCCGCCCCCTGATTCCGTGATCGACAATAGTGCCCTCGCTGGCAACGGCGGCGGCGAGGAAAGGCCAGGATACGCCGCTTGTCCAGGGTTCAGGCCGTCGTTTCTCCTCAACCTGATGGGCCATTTCGGTGATTATCATGAACATCTTTCAAGAAAACGATTACTTTCACGAAGTCCCAGCTAGCGAGCCTGAAGGACAGGACAAAGGTGTGACAACGGGTAGTGGAATGGCTACGAGATCACCAATCTTCCCGATCACGAAAACGGCCCCGGTCAGGAGTGCTGACCGGGGCCGTGCGTTCTCGGGAAATGTGTCACTCCTCCGCGAGTGACGGCGCTCCGAGCGCGATCGGCTTCGGTTCCGGCTTGCGCTTGACCGACTCCAGCAGCATCTGCGCGACGTCGACGATCTCGACCTTCTCACTCGCGGTGCCGTCGGCCTGCCGGGCCGTGAGGCCGTCGTTCAGCATCACCTTGCAGAACGGGCAGCCGGTGGCGATCTTCGACGGCGCGGTGCCGAGCGCCTCGTCGACGCGCTCGATGTTGATCCGCTTGCCGATCTTCTCTTCCATCCACATCCGCGCGCCGCCCGCACCGCAGCACATCGACTTGTCGCCGTGCCGCGGCATCTCGCGCAGCTGCGCACCGGTCGCGCCGACCAGCTCGCGCGGCGCCTCGTACACCTTGTTGTGGCGGCCGAGGTAGCACGGGTCGTGGTAGGTGACGTCCTCGGCGACCGGCGCCACCGGCACCAGCTGCTTCTCCCGCACCAGGCGGTTCAGCAGCTGCGTGTGGTGCACGACGTCGAACTGGCCGCCCAGCTCCGGGTACTCGTTGGCGAGGGTGTTGAAGCAGTGCGCGCAGGTCACGACGACCTTGCGGGCCTTGCGCTCGCGGCCCTCGAACACCGAGTTCAGCACCTCGACGTTCTGCTGGGCGAGCATCTGGAACAGGAACTCGTTGCCGGCGCGGCGGGCCGGGTCACCGGTGCACGACTCCTCCGAGCCGAGCACGGTGTACTTGACGCCGGCCATGTGCAGCAGCTCGGCGACCGCGCGCGTCGTCTTCTTCGCGCGGTCCTCGAACGCGCCGGCGCAGCCGACCCAGAACAGGTACTCGGCGTCGCCCAGGTCGCCGTCGAACACCGGCACCTCGAAGTCGAGGTCCTCGGTCCAGGCCAGCCGGTCCTTGGCGTTCTGGCCCCACGGGTTGCCCTTGTTCTCCAGGTTCTTGAACATGCCGTTCAGCTCGCTGGGGAACGACGACTCGATCATCACCTGGTAGCGGCGCATGTCGACGATGTGGTCGACGTGCTCGATGTCGACCGGGCACTGCTCGACGCAGGCGCCGCAGCTGGTGCAGGACCACAGGACGTCCGGGTCGATGACGCCGCCGTCGTCGCCGATCAGGGCCTTCTGCGACTCCGCGATCGCGAGGACGTCGATGCCCGCGTACATGTTGTCCCCGGACAGGCCGACCTCGTCGCCCGCCATGTCGCGCTTGCCGCCGGCCAGCAGGTACGGCGCCTTCGCGTAGGCGTGGTCACGCAGCTGCGTGATGACCAGCTTGGGCGACAGCGGCTTGCCGGTGTTCCACGCGGGGCACTGCTCCTGGCAGCGGCCGCACTCGGTGCACGTCGAGAAGTCCAGCCAGCCCTTCCAGCTGAAGTCTTCGATCTTGCCGACGCCGAAGGTGTCCTCGTCGGGGTCGGCTTCCTCGAGGTCGAGGACCTTGCCGCCGCTCATCATCGGCTTGAGCGCGCCGAGGGCGACGCCGCCGTCGGCCTCGCGCTTGAAGTAGATGTTGAAGAAGGCGCTGAAGCGGTGCCAGGCGATGCCCATGGTCATCGTGCGCGCGACGACGATCAGCCAGACCGTGGCGCTCATCAGCTTGACGAACGCGAAGATCGTCACCAGGTTCGGGCTGGCCGGCAGCAGCTGGCCGATCGGGTTCGAGACGAAGGACGCCCACAGCGGCCCCTCGTGCGTGTTCAGCGCGGACTTCGCGGCCCGGACGCCGATGATGCCGATGCCCTCGATGAGGACGACGGCCTCGATGAAGTACGCCCACTTGAAGTTGGAACCGGCGAAGCGCGACTGGCGGTCGGCGCGGCGCGGGTGGTTGCGTTGCCGGATCGCCATCAGGACGAGGATGCCGACGATCGTCCCGAGCCCGAGCAGCTCCATGAGCAGCTGGAACGGCGGGAAGTCGTCGAGGATCGGCCAGCCCCACGTCGGGACGAAGACCTCGCCGTAGGCCTCGAACAGGGCGAGCGAGCCGAGCAGGAAGCCCCACATCACCAGCCAGTGGGCCGGACCGACGCTGCGCTTGCGGTTCATCCGCGTGTGCGCGGCGAACTCCTTGATCAGCGTCTTCATGCGCGGCATGAACGGCCCGTTGCGCGTCGAGTCGGGCTGGCCGAGGCGGATCACCCGTACGAACCGGGCGATGGTCGCGGCGAACATGCCCCAGGCGACGAGGCCGAGCACGACGGAGATTCCGCCGAGCGTCAGTTGCAGAGCGCCCATCGTTCGGGTGCCTTTCGTCCGGGAAAAACTGTGGTGGTGCCGGGAGACTAACCGTCCTTACTGATGAGTAACCCGTTGAGTGGCCGTAAGTCCCACCGATGTGGTGTACGTCGCTCTTTGTTTCGGGACGATCGTTCAGGTAGTTTTCACCCCATGGTGAAGCTCCAAGTCGACGGCCGTAAGGCGCGCGGCGAGAAGCGGCGCACCGAACTCATCGCGGCCACGCTGCGGATCATCGAGCGCGACGGCGTGGCGGGCGTCACCCACCGGACGGTCGCGGCCGAGGCCGGCGTGCCGACGACGTCCACCACCTACCACTTCTCGTCGCTGGACGACCTCCTGATCGCGACGCTCATCTCGTGCGCCCGCGACATGGCGACCGAGGTCTATTGGATGATCGACCGGGCGCGGTCTCGCGGGTCTCGCGGTGCCGAGGAGGTCGCGGTCCTGCTCGCCGAGGCGCTGGGGCCACGGCGTGGACGCACGATGGCGGAGTACGAGCTGTACCTGCTGGCCGCGCGGAAGCCGGAGCTGCGGCCGGCCGCGCGGCGCTGGCTGGACGTCCTGACGTCGATGGTCCGCCACGACGACGAAGTGGCGTTCCGGGTCTTCCTCGCGGGCATCGACGGGCTGCTCATCCAGGGCCTGATCGACGACGGGCCGCCGTCGGCGGAGGAACTGCGCCCGGTGGTGGACTACCTGCTGAAACCGCGTTGACGGCTGTCCTAGTTTCGGATCATGCGGACCTTCGGTGAATACGAACTCGACGACGACCGCGCGCGGCTGGACCTCGACGTGGTGTGGAAGTTCCTCTCCACCGAGGCGTACTGGGGCCGCTGGCGCACGCGTGAGCAGGTCGAAGCCGCGATCGACGGCTCGTGGCGGGTGGTCGGCGCCTACCGCGGCAGTGGGCAGGTCGGGTTCGCCCGCGCCTTCTCCGACGGCGTCTCGTCCGCTTACCTCGCCGACGTCTTCGTCGTCGACTCCGCGCGCGGCAGCGGTCTCGGCAAGGAGATCGTGCGGGAGATGATCGACAACGGTCCCGGCGCGCAGTTCCGCTGGATGCTCCACACCGCCGACGCGCACGGGCTGTACCGGCAGTTCGGCTTCGCCGAGCACACCCGGGGCCACTACCTCGAGCGCGAAGGACCGAACTCGGCGAACTTCGTCGCTAACGCAGGTCGGTGAGGAGGGCGTCCCACGATCGGGTGGTGATTTCGAGGGTTCCGCCCGGGCGGTCCTTCGTGTCGCGGATCCGCACCACCTGAGCGAGCGCCACTTCGACGCAATCGGCCTCTTGGCCGCTGTAGGTCGACTTCCGCCAGGTCACGTCAGGCCTCCAGTTCGGCGATCACCCCCTCGATGAACGCGCGGGATTCGTCCACGTCCAAGGCGAGGGATGTCACGGTCTTCGCGGCCGACTTGTAGTCCGCCACCTGATCCTCATCGTAGAGGTAGGCGCTCCCGCGATGCTGGTCCAAGAAGACGATGGAGGGCAGGTCCGAGTACTCGAGTACGGCGAAGGAACCGTTGAGGCCAGGGTGGAAATCGCCACCGGACGGCACGACCCGCACCGCAAACCGGCGCGGGAGGCCGGCGAGGTAGCGGAGCTGATCGGTCAGGATCTCCGTCCCACCGACCTGCTGCCGGAGCGCGACTTCGCCGAGCAGGAACGAGCATTCCGGCGCGCGGTGCTCGCGCATGGCCGCCTGCCGGACCATGCGCACCCGCAGCCGCTGCTCGACCAGCTGCGCGGGAGAGCCGCCGTAGGAGAGGATCGCCCGCGCGTAATCCGGCGTCTGCAGCAGGCCGTGCACGAGCATCGGCTGCCAGCTGAAGATCGCCGCCGCGGTGCGCTCATACTCGGCCAGCGTCGTGAGGATCGCGGGCGCGTCCGGCATCTCCTTCTCGGCCCAGTTCGGCTCGCGTGCGGTGCGGGCCAGCTCGAACAGCCGGTCGCGCTCCTCGCCGAGCACCCGCAGCTGCCCGAGCAGGAGCGCGACCTCCTCGATCCGGGGCACCCGCAGGCCGAGCTCCCAGTTGGACAGCTCGGCCGCGTGCACGCCGGTGGCGCGGGCCAGCTCGCGCAGCCCGTACCCGCGCGCCTTCCGCGCTTTCCGCAGTCCGAACCCCAGCGCTCTCGACCGGGGTGTCGCTATCGGTGGTGGCATGACCGCAGTGTGTCAACGGGGTCCGACAAAAACGGGCCCGGCACCGTTGCCGCTCCGCAACAGAGCCGGGCCCGGGAAACTCAGCCCTTGTTCTCGTAGACCGGCGTGATCACCGCGCGGGCCAGCGTGTGCCCGAACATGTTGAAGCCGAGGAACGCGGGCGTGGCGTCCTCCGGGACGTCCAGCTTGTCCAGATCGAGGGCGTGCACCGCGAAGTAGTAGCGGTGCGGGCCGTGCCCGGGCGGGGGCGCCGCGCCGAGGAACTGCTTGACCCCGCCGTCGCCCTTCAGCGTGACCGCGCCTTCCGGCAGGCCCGAGCCGTCTCCCGCGCCGGACGCCAGCTCCGTCACCGAAGCCGGGACGTTGAACACCGCCCAGTGCCAGAACCCGCTGCCGGTCGGGGCGTCCGGGTCGTAGCAGGTGATCGCGAAGCTCTTCGTCTCCGCCGGGAAGCCTTCCCACGCCAGGTGCGGCGAACGGTCCTCGCCGCCGGCGCCGAAGATGCCGGACAAGTGGGGCGTGGCCAGGGTTTCGCCGTCGGCGACGTCGTTGCTGCGGAGGGTGAAGGACGGCACGTCGGGCAGGGATTCGTACGGGCCGGGTGCTTGCGGCATGGATCCTCCTGATCATGGAACTGGAGACTTCGCCAGGTTAGGCCCCGAGTGCCGCTCCTGCGTCTCAGGGCGGGATCTCAGGGTCTTTCGGGGGGTTACCCCCATGTACGGCCCGAGCACCCCGTCCTAACGTTTCTCACGCAGAGGAAACAAACACTGAGGGGACCAACGACCATGGCGCGCCCGCTTCTGGCTCTGGGAGGCATCGTCCTGATCGGCGTCGGCCTGGCGACCGCGTTCGGGTGGGGCTGGGGTTCGGACTTCGGGAACACGGGGACCGTTTCGCAGACCATCCGCAGCGTGAAGCTGGAAGGCGACGCGGGATCGGTGAAGATCCGCACCGGCTCGGGGCCGTCGACGGTGCACGAAGAGGTCAACTACCGCTGGCGGAGCAAGCCGACCGGCCCCTTCTACCGCGTCGACGGCGACCAGCTGGTGCTCGGCGACTGCGGCGCGAACTGCTCGGTGGACTTCGAGGTCGTCGTGCCGCGCGGCGTGCCCGTCACGGGGACCGTCGACTCCGGGGGGCTGGACATCGCCGGGGTGTCGAGTGTGGACGTGAACGCCGATTCCGGCCACGCCCGCGTCGAGGACGTCTCCGGCGCGGTGAAGCTGCGGCTGGACAGCGGCTCGATCGAGCTGCGGAACGTCGGCGAGGTCCAGCTGCGGAGCGACTCCGGCAGCATCACCGGCCGCGACGTGCGCGGCCCCGTCGACGTGACGGCCTCCAGCGGCAGCGTCGACTTCACGCTGGCCCAGGCGAACGACGTGAAGGTGCAGGCCGACAGCGGCAGCATCGAGCTGGCCGTGCCGGGCGGGCCGTACCGCGTCGAGGGCAACAGCGACAGCGGGCACCGCGAGTTCGGCGTCCCGACCGACCGGTCCGCCCAGCACGTGCTGGATCTGACGACCGAAAGCGGCAGCGTCTCGGTCCGCGCGGCCTGACCTTTCTCATATCTCTGGCTTTTCTTACTACGGGGGCATTTTCCGATGGGCAGGATCGAACGACGCGTCCTCGTGGCCGCGCTGCTGGGAGCCATCGCGACGTTCGGCGTCGTGGGCTTCGCGCGCGGGGAATCCGCGGAGACACCGGCGCAGGGGGTGCCGGTCTCCGCGGATTCCCACTATCGAGTGACTTCTTGGGTCGGTACTCCGGCAGAAGTCCTTGTGCAGCAAGGAAAACCGGATTTCTTATTCTCCTCCTGGTCCGGCCGCCGCTCCTGAACTGTCGGGGGTCGCTGTTAGGAAGGAAGCACGCCGAAGGCCGGCGTGCAGGGGAGGGACAGATCATGGACGTGCGCCAGGTGGCCGAGGTGGCGTAGCTGGTGAGCGGGGTCGTCCCCGATCGCGGGGCGGTCTGCCGGTGAGTCC
This sequence comes from Amycolatopsis mediterranei, assembly GCF_026017845.1. Lineage (NCBI taxonomy): Bacteria > Bacillati > Actinomycetota > Actinomycetes > Pseudonocardiales > Pseudonocardiaceae > Amycolatopsis > Amycolatopsis mediterranei. The sequence continues at coordinate 10,363,104 of NZ_CP100416.1, read as the reverse complement.
GCTTCGGCCCTGGTCGCGGGCCGGTTCCGGTGAGCCGGACCGACGGGTGAGCGGCGTCACAGCCGATCTCGGCACGATCGGGTGCCGGACCCGGGAACAAGAACCCGGACCGCCTCGTTAGGCTGGGTGCAGAGGTTGAGCGCAGTCGACTCAAGTCCGGGTTGACGGAGTGCGCGAAGGCCGGATAAAACTTGCCAGGGACTCGCTCAAGGCGAGGACGAACGTGCAGGTCACGAACATAGCAGCCGTAAACAGGAGGAAGCACCATGGCGCGAGCGGTCGGCATCGACCTCGGCACGACCAACTCGGTCGTCGCCGTCCTTGAGGGCGGCGAGCCGACGGTCATCGCCAACTCGGAAGGCTCCCGTACCACCCCTTCGATCGTCGCCTTCGCCAAGAACGGCGAAGTGCTGACCGGCCAGCCGGCGAAGAACCAGGCCGTCACGAACGTCGACCGGACGATCCGGTCCGTGAAGCGGCACATCGGCACCGACTGGAAGACCGAGATCGACGGGAAGAACTACACCTCCCAGGAAATCAGCGCGCGCGTGCTGATGAAGCTGAAGCGCGACGCCGAGGCGTACCTGGGCGAGACGATCACCGACGCGGTCATCACCGTCCCGGCGTACTTCGAGGACGCCCAGCGGCAGGCCACGAAGGAAGCCGGCCAGATCGCCGGCCTGAACGTGCTCCGCATCGTCAACGAGCCGACCGCCGCCGCGCTGGCGTACGGCCTGGACAAGGGCGAGAAGGAACAGACCATCCTGGTCTTCGACCTCGGTGGTGGCACCTTCGACGTCTCGCTGCTGGAGATCGGCGAGGGCGTCGTCGAGGTCCGCGCCACCTCCGGTGACAACCACCTCGGTGGTGACGACTGGGACGAGCGCATCGTCAAGTGGCTGGTCGACAAGTTCAAGGCCACGAACGGCATCGACCTGACCAAGGACAAGATGGCGCTGCAGCGCATCCGCGAGGCGGCGGAGAAGGCGAAGATCGAGCTGTCCAGCTCGAACTCGGCCAGCATCAACCTGCCGTACATCACCGTGGACGCGGACAAGAACCCGCTGTTCCTCGACGAGACGCTCTCGCGCGCCGAGTTCCAGAAGATCACCGCGGACCTGCTCGAGCGCACCCGGAACCCGTTCAACAACGTGATCCGCGACGCGGGCATCGCCGTCGGCGACATCGACCACGTCGTGCTCGTCGGTGGTTCCACCCGCATGCCGGCCGTGTCGGACCTGGTCAAGGAGCTGACCGGCGGCCGCGAGCCGAACAAGGGCGTGAACCCGGACGAGGTCGTCGCGGTCGGCGCGGCGCTGCAGGCCGGTGTGCTGAAGGGCGAGGTCAAGGACGTCCTGCTGCTGGACGTCACGCCGCTGTCGCTCGGCATCGAGACCAAGGGTGGCGTCTTCACCAAGCTCATCGAGCGCAACACCACGATCCCGACCAAGCGCTCGGAGATCTTCTCCACCGCGGACGACAACCAGCCGTCGGTGCAGATCCAGGTGTTCCAGGGTGAGCGCGAGATCGCCGCGCACAACAAGAAGCTCGGCATGTTCGAGCTGACCGGTCTCCCGCCGGCCCCGCGTGGCGTGCCGCAGATCGAGGTCACCTTCGACATCGACGCCAACGGCATCGTGCACGTGACCGCGAAGGACCTGGGCACGAACAAGGAACAGTCGATGACGATCACCGGTGGCTCCGCGCTGCCGAAGGACGACATCGAGCGCATGGTCAAGGACGCCGAGGCCCACGCCGAGGAAGACAAGAAGCGCCGCGAGGAAGCGGAGACCCGCAACCAGGCGGAGACGCTGGTCTACCAGACCGAGAAGTTCGTCAAGGACAACGACGACAAGCTGCCCGAGGACCTCAAGGGCAAGGTCAAGTCCGCGATCGACGAGGCCAACGAGTCGCTGAAGGGCACGGACTCGACCAAGATCCGCGAGGCGATCGAGAAGCTGAACACCGCTTCGCAGGAGCTGGGCACCGCCCTGTACGCCAACGCGAACGCCGACGCGGCGGCCGGTGCGGCCGGTGGCGCGGGTGCGGGTGCGGCAGGCGACGCCGGTGCGGCCGGCGGCCAGGCCAAGGCCGATGACGTGGTGGACGCCGAGATCGTCGAAGAGGACGAGAAGAAGTGACCCACAGCTACGACGAATCCGAGAACCAGGGCCGAGGCCCCGAGGAGCCGGTGGTCGTGCGGGACCGGCGTCGGGTGGATCCCCAGACCGGGCAGGTCCGCCCGCCCGGTCCGGCCCACGCCGCGCCGGAGCCGGAGGAAGCGCCCGTGGAGCACGCGGGCCCCTCGCTCGGCGACACGATCATGGACGACGCGGTGTCGGTCGTCTCCGACGTGGAGAAGGAGCTGTCCGAGCGCACCGCCGACCTCCAGCGCCTGCAGGCCGAATACGCCAACTACCGCAAGCGGGTCGAGCGTGACCGCGAGGCGGTCGTGATCGGCGCGAAGGCGACGGTGGTGAACGACCTGCTGCCGCTGCTCGACGACCTCGAGCGGGCCGAGCAGCACGGTGACCTCACCGGCGCGTTCAAGGCCGTCGGCGACAAGCTGATCAGCGGCCTGCAGCGCGCGGGCCTCGAATCGTTCGGTTCCGAGGGCGAGCCCTTCGACCCGAGCGTGCACGAGGCCGTGCAGCACAGCACCTCGCCGGACGTGGCGGGCCCGACGGTCACCGTGGTCATGCGCCGCGGGTACCGCTTCGGGGACCGCGTACTGCGGGCGGCGCTGGTCGGCGTGACCGACCACGAGCCCGGTGCGGCCCCGGGGGACCCGTCCGTGGGTGGCGAGCTGCCACTCGGCGGCGGGGTCGATGAACAGCAGCAGTAAGCACTATCCGGTTCAAGTGGGAGGAGGAGACGCCCGATGAGTGCACGGGAATGGATCGGTAAGGACTTCTACCGTGAACTGGGCGTCTCCTCCGACGCCACCGCGGACGAAATCAAGAAGGCCTACCGGAAGCTGGCCAAGGAGAACCACCCGGACGCGAACGCCGGCAACGCGCAGGCGGAGCAGAAGTTCAAGGCGGTCTCCGAGGCCTACGGCGTGCTCTCCGACGCGAGCAAGCGCAAGGAGTACGACGAGGCGCGGCGCCTGTTCGGCGGCGGGGGTGGCTTCAACTTCCCCGGTGGCGGCGGTGGCGGCAGCTTCGACATGGGCGACATCTTCGGCCAGGCCGGCGCCGGCGCGGGTCAGCAGGGCGGCTTCGGCGGCCTCGGTGACATCCTCGGCGGGATCTTCGGCCGTGGCCGGACCGCGACGGGCGCAACGGCGAACCGGCCGCAGCGCGGCGCCGACGTCGAGACGGACGTCCGGATCGACTTCACCGAGGCGGTCAAGGGCGCGACCCTGCCGCTGCGGCTGTCGAGCCCGGCGACCTGTGCGACGTGCAGCGGCAACGGGGCCCGTCCGGGCACCACGCCGCGGACCTGCCCGACCTGTTCCGGGTCGGGGCTGGTCAGCCGCAGCCAGGGCGCGTTCGCGTTCTCGGAGCCGTGCCGCGACTGCCGTGGCCGCGGGACGATCATCGACGACCCGTGCCCCGAGTGCGGCGGCGAAGGCATCAGCACGCGGACCCGCACGCTGACCGTCCGGATCCCGCCGGGCGTCGACGACGACCAGCGCATCCGGCTGGCCGCCCAGGGCGAGCCGGGCCGGGGCGGTGCGCAGGCGGGCGACCTGTACGTCCGGGTGCACGTGGCTCCGCACCCGCTGTTCGGGCGCAAGGGGCTCGACCTGACGATCACCGTGCCGGTCGACTTCACGGAGCTGACTCTCGGCACCACGATCACGGTGCCGACACTGGAAGCCAAGGTCTCGCTCAAGGTGCCGCCGGGCACCGCGAGCGGACGGGTGCTGCGCGTGCGCGGCAAGGGCATCGCCAAGCGCGACGGTTCGCAAGGTGACCTGCTCGTCACCCTCCAGGCGGCGATTCCCGCCAAACTGGACGACAAGGCGCGCGAGGCACTGCAGGCGTACGCCGAGGCGATGGCCGGGCACGACCCCCGGCCCGAGATCACCGAGCTGCTGCAAGGTAGGTGAGAGTGGTGTTCGGCGGGATTCCCCAGGAAGGCGACGAGGAGACCCCGGTGTTCGTCATCTCGGTGGCGGCCCAGCTCGCCGGGATGCACGCGCAGACGTTGCGCACGTACGACCGGCAGGGCCTGGTGTCACCCGGTCGCACCCCCGGCGGCGGGCGGCGCTACTCGATGCGGGACATCGCGCTGCTGCGCGAAGTCCAGCGCCTGTCGCAGGAGGACGGCGTCAACCTGGCGGGCATCAAGCGCATCATCGAGCTGGAGAACCAGGTCGACGCGCTTCGCGCCCGGATCACCGAGCTGACGGAGGAGCTGACCGCGGCGTACGTGGCGGCGGAACAGGCGACGGCGGCGGCGCACGCGTCCTACCGGCGGGATCTGGTGCCGCTCAACCAGCAGACGGCATTGGTGGTCTGGCGGCCCAAGCGCCGCTGATCCCCGAAGCGACGAAGGCCTCCCCGGGCGACCGGGGAGGCCTTTGCGCACATGGGGGTTGTGGGCAGCTTCCGGCTCATGCGTCTCCGGGACGGGAAACTGTCGGTGCTTGCCGGTAGCGTCGAAAACGGGGGCTGCTCAGGCAGGTTTGCGCGGCTGGAGCGCCCGGCCGCGCCGCAGGATCACGTCTTGACGTTCAGCAACTGCTTCACCTCGGCCGTCCGGGACTCGATCACCCGCCGGGCCAAGTCCCGTGCCTGGGCGTTCACCCCGCCGCCTGGCCCGTTCTCCGTCTGGGCCAGCTCGACCGCTCCCTGCTGCTGTCCGGTCAGGACATCCAGGAACCGGCGGGTGAATTCGGTGTCCGGGGCCGACCGGAGCGCTCCCACCAGGTCCGGCGCCGCCGTCTTCATGCCGCCGTGGCCGGCGTGAGCTTGCGGGGCCACCGTCTCCGGCTGGTTCCAGTCGTGGAGCCAGTGCCGCATGTCGTCGACCTCGGTCTGCTGCGTCACCTCGATCGCCGCCGCCAGCTCCTTCAAACCCGCCGGGACCGGGCGGCCCGAAGCCAGCCGGACGATCTCGATCCCGTGCTGGTTCTGGGGAATCAGCATCTGCAGGAACATCACGTCCGCCGCGTTGTGCTGCGGAGGGGCCGTCGTCGCGCAGCTTGTCAGGAGCAGCGCGACGACGGCCAGGACCACTCTCACAGGCGCTGCCACAGCGCCGGGGTGTTCGGTGGCTCCCAGCCCGCGATCGCCGTGTGCGGCTGGAGGCACCGGTAGCTCGCGCCGCCGTACGTCACGACGTCGCCCGCCTTGTACGCCGTGCCCGCTGCCCAGGTGCCACCCGTGGGCGGAGTGGTGGTCGTCGTGGTGGGCGGCGGGGCCGTCGTGGTCGGGGGCGGCGTGGTCGTCGGCGGCGGAGTGCCGCCGCCACCGACCTGGAGGTCGACGCAGCTGTAGAACGCGTTGGCCGTGTCCGCGATGTTCCAGATGGCCAGCACCTTGATCCGGCCCGAATAGCCGGCCAGGTTCACCGTGTGCGACAACGTCGACGGCGGCTGCTGGTTGTGGCCGTCGAACACCGCGACCCGGGTGCCGCCGACGTAGTACTCGTAGTTCGACGTCGAGTGCCGGGCGGTGAACACCCAGTTGAACGTCACCGTGCTGCCCACCGACTTGGCCGGCCACGGCTTCGACTCGTCGGTCAGCTCGGCGAACTGCGACAACCCGCCGTTGCAGCTGCGCAGCCCCTTCGGGCCTTCGACGCTCTGCGGTTCGTAGACGATCTGGCCGCAGCCGGAGACCTTCCCGGCCGCGCAGTTGGCCTGCCGGCTGGGCGGGTCGGACACGTAACCGTGGGCGCTCGCCGAAGTGGCGGGGAGGACGACGACCAGCACCGGCGCGAGCAGGGCGCCGGCCGCGGCCGCGAAGAGCTTTCTGTTCCAGGTCATTTCGGCTCCTCGAGGGGGAACAGCGTTGTTCCGGAGGGGAGGACGAACGAGCACGTCCGTGGAAGACGTGGTCTAGACCATAAGTCGATTCGGGCACAACGGTCAACGAACTACCGCCGTTCGACGAAACCGCTGCTCCGGTCGGATCAGTGCGAAGGTCGGGACGGCTGCTGCAGGTGTTCGCCGAAGAAAGACGTCACTCGGCTCCACGCGTCTTCGGCCGCTTCGTGGTGGTAGGTGAAGCCGACGACCTTGAGCAGCAGGTTCACCGGGGCCGCGGTGTCGATCTTGTTGGCGAACCCGTGGCTGGCGTCCGGGTACTCCTTGACGTCGTGCGGGATGCCGCGCTCGGTGAGCACCGTCTCGAGCTTCGCCGCGGCGCCGCGCAGCCCGAAGTCCTTCTTGCCGAAGCTGGCGACGACCGGGCAGGCGTCGTCGAGCACCGACAGGTTCTTCGGCAGCTGCCCGTAGTACGGCGCGGACGCTTCGAAGCCGCGTGACGCCGCGACGAGCGCGAAGCCGCCGCCCATGCAGAACCCGGCGATGCCGATGCGGCCCGAGCAGTCCGGCCGCGCGGCCAGGAGCGCGCGGGACGCTTCGATGTCGTCGAACGCCCGGCCGCGGTTGGCGAACATGTCCGAGAACACCCGCCGCACGCAGCGGAACATGCCGCCGCGCGAATACAGGTCCGGGCTGAGCGCGAGATATCCCTCGCGGGCGAAGCGGTCGGTGATGTTCTTCGTGTCCTGGCTCAGTCCGAACGCGTCGTGGATGAGCACCACGCCCGGGTGCGGTCCCGCGCCCGCGGGCTCCGCCAGGTAACCGCCGATGGTGCCGTCCGCAACCGGAATAGTCATCTCCATATCGGCGAAGATAGCGAGCCGCCGTCGCTTCCGCGCCGCATGCTGAGAGTTTCTCAGCGCATTCCGGACAAACTTCAGTCCAGGGTGAACGGGTCGTAGGATATTCGTTCCAGATCGATTCCCCTGGCCAGGAGCTGGGCGACGGTCGCCTGGATCATCGGCGGCGAACCGGAAACGAGAACGTCGTGATTCTCCCACGTGCCGCGCTGGGTGACGGCGTGGGCGAGCGTGCCGCGGTCGCCGCCGGACAGCGCGCCCTGCTCGGTGACCGGGGTGACCGTCAGCCACTTCGACGTCGAGGCCAGCCGGCGCAGCTCCTCGAGCGCGTACAGGTCTTCCGGTCGCCGGCCGCCGAAGAACAGGTGCACGGGCGGGTTCCGCTTCCAGCGCGAAAGGTCGTCGAGGATCGCCAGCAGCGGCGTGATCCCGGTGCCGCCGCCGATCATCAGCAGCCGCCCCTTCGTGGACGTCGGCCGGACGTTCAGCACGCCCATCGCCGGCCCGAGGCGCCACACGTCCCCCGGCCGGGTGTGGTTGACGATGCTCCCGCTGACCCAGCCGCCGGGCACCGCGCGCACGTGGAAGGTGAGCTGCCCGTCGCCGCGGGGCGCGTTCGCCGGCGAGAGGTACCGCCAGAACCGCGGCCGCTGCGGCACTTCCACGCTGACGTACCCGCCCGCGCGGTAGGGCAGCAGCCCTTCGGTGCGCACCTTCACCAGTGCGACGTCGCGGCTGAGCCTCCGGTGCTCGAGCACGGTCGCCGACCACGCCGCCGGGCCCGTCTCCGCCTGGGCGGCCTCGCGCATCGCCTTGGCGATGAGCCCGTAGGCCGAGGTCCACGCGGATTCGACTTCGGCGGTCCACTTCTCCTTGAGGAACCGCTTCAGCGCCGCGATCAGCGCGACGCCCACGGCGTCGTAGTGGCGGGAGACGACGGCGAACTTCCGGTGGTCGCGGCCCAGCTGCCCGAGGAAGGTGACCAGCTCGTCGGGCCGGTCGACCATCTGCACCACGTACACCAGCGCGCGCAGCAACCGGCTCCGCTGCGTCGCCATGGTGACCGGGAAAAGATCACGGCAATCGGGGGCGACCACGAACAACGCGCCGTAGAAGTACTGCGCGAGTTCGTCGGCTTCCGACTCGATCTCCGCAAAACTTTCACGAATCAACCTGGCCATCTCTCGACCTGCCACAGCCGAAACGGGAAGCGTCTCGGGCATGGTGGAGATCTTCACGGATTCAGCATTCATCGGGAACGGTAATCTCCAGTCGTGCAAAGGCTTTTGGCGCCGTGCCTGCGGCGTCGCCGTGCGGTGCCGCCCCCGAGGGTTCCTGACTGTAGGCGAATTCCCGTGCAGATGCGCGTGATTCCGCGCGTTCCCGCTCGAACGGAGCAATTCAGGTACGCCCGGTAAACCCCGTCTGTCGCTGCGTACAAATGATCACGCCGTCGGATTCATCCGTTACCGAGTTACCGATTTCCGATGCATAACGAATTGTTCACCGGACGGCGGATTGCCGGTGGCGGCGGTGGCTAGTCGATCGTGAACGGGTCGTACTGGATCTGGTCCAGCGCGCTGCCCGCGACCAGCATCCGCGACACCGTCGCGCGGATCATCGCCGGCGAGCCGGACACGAGGATGTCGTGGCCGGGCCAGGAGCCGTACCGCGTGACGGCTTCGGCCAGCGTCCCCTGCTCGAACCCGGGGACGTCGCCGCCGCGTTCGACGACCGGCGTGATGGTCAGCCAGGGGTTCGTCGCGGCCAGCGCGCGCAGCTCTTCGAGGTCGTAGAGGTCCTCGCGGGCCGGGCCGCCGTAGAACAGCTGGGTCTTGGGGTTCTCGCCCCACAGCGCGAGGTGGTCGAGGATCGACCGCAGCGGCGCGACGCCCGTGCCGCCGGCGATCATCAGCACGGCCCGCGAAGACTCGCGGTCGACCGTCATCCGGCCCAGCGGCGGGCCGAGCCGCCAGACGTCGCCGGGCTGGGTGTGGCTGACGATCGCGCGGGAGACCCAGCCGCCGTCGATCGCGCGGACGTGGAACTCGATGCCGCCGTCCTCGCGCGGCGCGTTCGCCGGCGAGAGGTAGCGCCACAGCCGTGGCCGCTGCGGCACTTCGACGCTCACGTACTGCCCCGGGTGGTAAGGCACGGGCTGGTCGGGCACCAGCCGCACCAGGGCGAGGTCCCAGGTCAGCCGCCGGTGCTCGACCACGGTGGCCGACCACGACGGCGGGTTCGTGTCGGACGCGGCCGCGTCCTGCATGGCCCGGGCGGCGATGGTGAACGCCTCCGCCCACGCCCGTTCGACCTCGGGCGTCCACGCCGGGCCGAGGTGGTTCTTGAGCGAGGCCAGCAGCGCGGTGCCGACCGCTTCGTAGTGCCGGGGCACCACGCCGAACTTGCGGTGGTCGCGGCCCAGCTGGCGCAGGAACGGCGCGAGGTCGTCGGGCCGGTCGACCATCTGCACGATGTGCACCAGCGCGCGCACCAGCCGGCCGCGCTGGATCTCCATGTTGATCGGGAAGAAGTCGCGCGTGGTCGGGGCGAGGGTGAACAGCATCCCGTAGAAGAACTGCGAGATGTCGGCGATGTACGGCTCGGACCTGGCCCAGCTGTCCCGGATGAGCCGGACCATCGCGGTCACGGCCGCGGGGGCTTCACGCGGGGCCGAGGACCTGGGGAGCGGGCTGACCGAGTCGGCTGTCATGGAATGTTCACGAGTCCGGGACGGTTGAGCGGGGACACCCGATCATGCACCGCCGGCCCGAGCGCGGAGACGGCTGCGGGTGCTCGGATGCCGCCGGTCACGGCCGCCTCCTGGGTCCATCGCCACTGCCTCCACCTCGTCACTCGCCGGGACCGCGCGCGGGTCCGTCCGCAGGGTAGCCGCCGGGCGCCCTTTTGCCCGCATTGTTGCTCCGACCGGGTGTATTCGGCCCGGTCAGGCGTGGGGGACCTCACCGGAGAGATGGTTGTCCCGAGCAAGCGTCCGGCAATATACTTGTATGGCACAACTAAGGGAGGCGCCGATGAGCTTCGACAGCACCGACGACGACGTCCGGGTCGAGCTCATGCGCGAGCTGAAGACCGCTTCCCAGCTCCAGCACGCCTGGATCATGCAAGCCTGGCAGAGCGAGCCCGGCCTGCACCCGGCGGCCGCGATGCTGCTGTCCGACCTGGCGAAGAACGGCGAGACGCGGCCGTCCGAGCTGGCGAAACGCCGGTTCGTCGACCTCTCGGTCGTCAGCAGGCAGATCACCCAGCTGTCCGCGGCGGGGCTGGTCGACCGCCGTCCCGCGCCCGAAGACGGCCGGGCGTCCCTGGTGAGCGTGTCCGAGAAGGGCCGCGCCGAGCTCGCCCGCTGGCGCGCCGGCTACGTCGAGTTCATGGAGAAGGCGCTCGGCGGCTGGGACGACGAGCGCGTCACCGACCTCACCGCCCGGCTGGCGGAGATGAACGCCGACCTCCGCCAGGCCCTCGGCAGCAACGCCTACCTGGCTGACACGAACAAGTGATACCGCGGGGAAGAGGCCCACTGGAAGTGGCTTTTTCCCCTGTCGAAACTGTCCGTTCGGTCCTGACTTGGCGGCGTTCGGCAGGGTTAACGTCGGTGGGGTGACGCGTGACCGGGTCGCACTGCTGTGCGCGCTGGGGATCGACAACTTCGGCTCAGGTCTGTTCCTCCCGTTGGCACTGGTCTACGTGACGCAGGTGGTCGGCGTGCCGCTGGCCGTGGCCGGCACCGCCGTCACCCTGGGTGCCGTGGGCGGGCTCGTCGTGCCGCCGCTCGCCGGCCGGCTCGTCGATCGCGTCGGGCCGCGCGCCGTGGTGATCTGCGCCCAGCTGCTGCAGGCCGCGGGCGTCGGGGCGTACCTGATCGCCGGCAGTGCGGGCCCGGTGGTGGTCGCGGCCGTCCTGCTGTCCGCCGGGCAGCAGCTCTTCTACAGCTCCCTGTTCGTGCTCATCGCCGACGTCGCGGGCGACGGCCCGAAGGACCGGCCGTTCGCCGAAGTGGGGATGGTGCGGGCCGCCTCCTTCGGCCTGGGCGGGCTGGTGGCGGGAGCGATGCTGACGTGGCTCGGTAAGGCCGGTTACCGCATCGCGCTCACCGCGGACGCACTGACGTTCTTCCTGGCCGCGCTGATCCTCGTCTTCTTCGTCCGGCTGGCGCGGCCGCACCGGCCGGTCTGCGAACGGTCGGTCCGCGTGCTGCGTGACCGGCCGTACCTGGCCCTCATCGTCTTCAGCGGCCTCTTCGGGCTCTCGCTGGACTTCTTCCTGATCGGCACGCCGGTGTTCGTCCTCGACCGGCTGCACGGCCCGGTCTGGCTGCCGGGCACGATCCTCGCCCTGCTGACCGTGCTGACCAGCGTCGGCGGCACGCTCGCGCTGCGGCTCACCGCCCGGCTGACGCGGATCGCGGCGATGCGCGCCGGCTCGGCGTTGTTCTCCGCGTGGTGCCTGGTCAGCCTGGGCGTGCTGCTCGTGCCCGACGCCTGGCGGGTGGTGTACCTGCTGGTGTCGACGCTGGTGTTCGCCGCGGGTGACCTCGTCTTCGGGCCGCGATCGGGGGCACTCGCCGAGGCCGCGGCACCTCCGGTCGCCCGCGGACGTTATCTCGCTGCGTACCAGTACGCGTTCACCGTGGCGCAGGTGATCGCGCCCGCCGTGGTGGCCTTGTTCTCGGTCGCCGACTGGTTACCCTGGGTGCTGGTGGGGGCGTGCGCCGGTCTCGCCGTGGCCGGGCTCGGCACCCTCGGCTCCCGGTTGCCGGCCAGCGCCGTCGCACCTGGCCAGAGTTGAGCGGAACAGACTCAAGTTTTCCTGCGTTAGGGATAGAGACGGGTCACGGTCAGGCCTGTCACCACGACTTTCTCGCAGTACCGAGCATGAGGTGAGGGATGGACGCTTTCAACCCGACCACGAAGACCCAGCAGGCGATCTCGTCCGCGGCGCAGGCGGCCACCATGGCCGGCAACCCGCACGTGTCGGCTCCCCATCTGCTGGGCGCCCTGCTGGCGCAGGGTGAGGGGCTGACCGCACCGCTGCTGACCGCGGTCGGGGCCGACCCGGAAGTGGTGCACAAGGAGCTCGAGCCGCTCATCGCGGCGCTGCCGTCCGCGACCGGCGCCACCGTGTCGAGCCCGCAGTTCGACACCCACGCGGTCAAGTCGCTGACGCGCGCCCAGAAGCTCGCCACCGAGCTGGGCGACGAGTACGTCTCGACCGAGCACCTGCTCGTCGGGCTCGCCACCGAGGGCGGCCAGGTCGCCGACCTGCTCAAGCGCCACGGTGCGACGCCGGACGCGTTGCAGGAGGCGTTCGCCAAGGTCCGCGGCTCGGCCCGGATCACCAGCGCGGACCCCGAGAGCACGTTCAAGGCGCTCGAAAAGTACGGCGTCGACCTCACCGCGCGCGCCCGCGCCGGCGAGCTCGACCCGGTCATCGGCCGGGACACCGAGATCCGCCGCGTCGTGCAGGTGCTGTCGCGGCGCACGAAGAACAACCCGGTCCTGATCGGCGAGCCGGGCGTCGGCAAGACGGCCATCGTCGAAGGGCTGGCCCAGCGCATCATCGCCGGGGACGTGCCCGAGTCGCTGCGCGGCAAGCGCGTCGTCGCCCTCGACCTCGGGTCGATGGTGGCCGGCGCGAAGTACCGCGGCGAGTTCGAAGAGCGGCTGAAGGCCGTGCTCAAGGAGATCACCGACTCCGCGGGCGAGGTCGTCACCTTCATCGACGAGCTGCACACCATCGTCGGCGCCGGCGCGACCGGCGAGGGCGGCGCGATGGACGCGGGCAACATGATCAAACCGATGCTCGCCCGCGGTGAGCTGCGGATGGTCGGCGCGACCACGCTCGACGAGTACCGCCAGCACATCGAGAAGGACGCCGCCCTGGAGCGGCGCTTCCAGCAGGTGCTCGTCGGCGAGCCGTCGCCGGAGGACACGATCGCGATCCTGCGCGGGCTGAAGGAGCGCTACGAGGTGCACCACGGTGTCCGGATCACGGATGCCGCGCTGGTCGCCGCCGCGACGCTGTCCGACCGCTACATCACCGCGCGCTTCCTCCCGGACAAGGCGATCGACCTGGTCGACGAGGCCGCGTCGAAGCTGCGCATGGAGATCGACTCGCGGCCGGTGGAGATCGACGAGGTCGAGCGGGCCGTGCGCCGGCTCGAGATCGAGGAGATGGCGCTCGCCAAGGAGAGCGACGCCGCTTCGAAGGAGCGGCTCGCCAACCTGCGTGCCGAGCTGGCCGAGAAGCGCGAGACGCTGACGGCGCTGACCGCGCGCTGGCAGAACGAGAAGGGCTCCATCGAGCGCGTCCGCGAGCTCAAGGAGCAGCTCGAGCAGCTGCGCGGCGAGTCGGAGCGCGCCGAGCGCGACGGCGACCTCGGCAAGGCCGCCGAGCTGCGCTACGGCCGGATCCCCGCGCTGGAGAAGGAGTTCGAAGCGGCCACCGCGGCGAGCGAGGCCAGCCAGCAGAACGTCATGCTCAAGGAGGAGGTCGGCGCGGACGACGTCGCGGACGTGGTCAGCGCGTGGACCGGCATCCCGGCGGGCCGGCTGCTGGAGGGCGAGACCGGCAAGCTGCTCCGGATGGAGGAGGAGCTGACCCGGCGCGTCATCGGGCAGGCCGAAGCCGTGCAGGTGGTGGCGGACGCGGTGCGCCGCGCCCGTGCCGGCGTCGCCGACCCGGACCGGCCGACCGGTTCGTTCCTGTTCCTCGGCCCCACCGGCGTCGGCAAGACCGAGCTGGCCAAGGCGCTGGCCGAGTTCCTGTTCGACGACGAGCGGGCGATCCAGCGGATCGACATGAGCGAGTACGCCGAGAAGCATTCGGTGGCGCGCCTGGTCGGTGCCCCGCCGGGGTACGTCGGCTACGACCAGGGCGGCCAGCTGACCGAGGCCGTGCGGCGCCGCCCGTACTCGGTGGTCCTGCTCGACGAGGTGGAGAAGGCCCACCCGGACGTCTTCGACGTGCTGCTGCAGGTCCTCGACGACGGGCGGCTGACCGACGGCCAGGGCCGGACGGTGGACTTCCGCAACACCATCCTGATCCTCACCTCGAACCTCGGTTCGCAGGCCATCGCCGACCCGTCGCTCGACGAGCGGCAGCGGCGGGACGCGGTGCTCGAGGTGGTGCAGCGGCAGTTCAAGCCGGAGTTCCTGAACCGGCTCGACGACATCGTCGTGTTCCACTCGCTCGGCACCGAGCAGCTGACGTCCATTGTGGACATCCAGATCGCCCGGCTCGCCAAGCGGCTGGCCCAGCGGCGGCTGAACCTGGACGTCACCGACAGCGCCCGCGAGTGGCTCGCGCTCAACGGCTTCGACCCGATCTACGGCGCCCGCCCGCTGCGGCGGCTGGTCCAGTCGGCGATCGGCGACAAGCTGGCGAAGGAGCTGCTGTCGGGCGAGATCCGGGACGGCGACACCGTGCGTGTCGACGGCCCGGAGCTGGAGGCCGGTGACGCGCTGACCGTCACCCGGGTCTGACGGTTCGTGAAGGCCACCTCGCCCGAGGTGGCCTTCACGGCTGTCCACAGTGGTTCATGCCGATTTGTCGACCCGCCAGGGGCGGAAAATGCTCCGAATGGGCCCGGCGACACGGGTACCGGCGATCATCCCTCCGGTGTAACAGGCGATACCCTGGCGGTCGTGGGTATTCCGGCGTGGATCTGGTTCGTCATCGCGGCCGTCGCCCTGGTGGCGGGGCTGGGGCTGCTCGCGGCCGACCGGGCGAAGGAGGGCTCGCGCAACCGCGAGCGAATGCGCTGGGCACAGTTGCGCGGCTGGCAGTTCGTCGAGGAGGACGAGCGGCTGCCGCAGCAGTGGTCCAACGGCGCGATCGGCTACTTCGGCGCGGACGCGGCCGTGAACGTGGTCGCGGGTTCGACCTTCACCTCCGACGGCCGCCGCCCGGTGTTCATCTTCGACATCGAAACCGAAGGCCAGATCCCCGCGGTGGTGGTCGCGGTGCGCTGCAACAAGAAGCACCGCATCCCGATCGAGATGTGGCTGTCCAGCGTCCCGTTCCAGCGCGCGGACATGCCCGAGATGCTCGGCCCGATCGGAGCGCGGTACGCCTTCGCGGACGACGCGGACGGCGCGCGCGTGGTGATCACCCAGGAGCTGGTCGACGCGGCGGACCAGCTGGGCGGCGACGTCGGCGTGGCCTGGCTGGAGAACGAGTGGGTGCTGGCCAGCGTGGCCCCGACGGCGGGCCCGTCCCGCCTCGAGCGCCTGCTGCGCGACCTGGGCGAGATCGCGGACATCGTCGACCCGTTCGACGAGGACTACGACGCGGGCCGGCACCAGGCGAGCGCCCCGGTCCCGTCCGAGGCGACGGCTCCGGCGGCCGCCTCGAGCACCCCAGCGGCCGCTTCGAGCGCTCCGGCGTCGAGCGCTCCGGCCCCGGGCACCCCGGCCCCGGGCACTCCGGCGGCGGGGACGCCGGTCCAGCAGGCGCCCGCGGACGCGGAACCGAAGCCGAGCGAGGGCTAGAAGCCCAGCACCGGCCGGTCGAGCGCGCTGAGCGACGCCGACCGGTCGAGGGTCCCGCGCACCGATGTCGTGCCGCCTTCGGCGTGGATCACGTGGTCCACGCCGAGGTCGCCGCGGATCGAGCCGGCCGGCCCCGCCGCGTCGACGGACTGGCTCGTCTTCGCCAGGCCCCACGCCGGGCCCAGCTGGCCGCCTGCCTCGTGCTTCTGGCCCACGTCCAGGACACCCGCGATCTGGCCGGCCGCGTACTGCTCGGACGTTGCGCCCACCCCGCCCAGCCGGCCCAGGTCGACCGCCTGGCCCGATGACCTCCTGGCCGACAGCGCTCCCTGGAGGTCGCCGGCGAAGGTGCCGTGCAGGCCCGTGTCGAACTGCTCCGCGTTCTGGCTCAGGACGTCGATGCCCTCCGGGAGCCAGATTCCGTGGCTGGTGCCCTCGCCGATGCCGAGGCGGCGCTCGGTCGAGCCCGCCTGGCCCGGTGAGAGCGCCAGGTCTCGCGAAGCACCCTGACCGAGCCGCTGGCTGTTCGCCGTGGTCGCCGAGATCCGGCCCAGCCGCAGGGCGTGCTGGCTGGTGCGGACCAGCGATTCGCTCTCGCGCTCCGAAGAGTCCGTCGTGTTCTGCCAGCCCTCGCGGCGGATGGCCGCCGATTCCGAGAGGTTGTTGATCAGCAGGGCGCCCGCGACTTCCTTGGCGACGAAGTCGTGGCGGGTCGCCGTGATGGCCTCGCGAGCGGACGACGTCTCGTTCTCGGTCGCGGTCGAGATGTCGCGGTCGAGCGTGCCGCCGTGGCGGTGGTCGACCGGGAGGGAGATCCGGTCGAGCGGCAGCGTGACGTCGGTCTGGGTGGCGAGTGCCGTGGCCGGAGCCGCGAAAAGCAGCGCGACAGGCGCCGCGCCCGCGGCGACCTTGGGCAGATAGCCGCTTTTGCGCCTGCTGTGCTTACCCATGCGGCGGACGATACTTCCCCGCCGAATCGAACGCACGTCCACCCGTGACCAGCGAGTATGTTCACCCACATGACCACCACCTCTCTCATAACCGGCGCCACGGCGGGCATCGGCGCGCAGTTCGCGCGCACCCTCGCCGCGGAGAAATACGACTTGGTGCTCGTGGCCCGCGATGCCGCGCGGCTGGAGTCCTACGCCGCTGAGCTGCGGGAAAAGTACGGTGTCGCGGTGGAGGTGCTGCCCGCCGATCTGTCCGAAGCAGACGGCCGGACGGCGGTCGAGGAGCGGCTCGCCGCCGAGCCCGTCGACCTTCTGGTGAACAACGCCGGCTTCGGGCTGAACGGCGACTTCTGGACCATCCCGCCGGACGCGCTGCAGCGCCAGCTCGACGTCAACGTCACCGCCGTCCTGCGGCTCACCCGGGCCGCGCTGCCCGGCATGATCGAGCGCGGGCACGGCGAGATCATCCAGGTCAGCAGCGTTGCGGGCTTCTTCAGCGGCCGCGGTTCGACGTACACGGCCAGCAAGAACTGGGTCACGTCGTTCACCGAAGGCATCGCCGCGTCGCTGCCGAAGGGCGTCCGGATGATGGCCCTGTGCCCCGGCTTCACGGCCACCGAGTTCCACGAACGGGCCGGAATCGGCAAACCGGGCCCGAAAATCGCCTGGCTGGGTGTCGAACAGGTGGTCGGAGAGGCGCTCGCGGACCTGCGCCGCGGCAAGGTGATCTCCGTGCCGAGCCTGCAGTACAAGGCCGTCGTCGCGATCGGCGGCCTGCTGCCGCGCGCGGTGCTGCGCCGGATCAGCGGCGGCTTCGGCGGCAAGGGCCGCACCTGAGTAGGGCTGTCCCCACCTCCGAGACGCGCGTCTGCACCAGGGTGGTGCGGGGGCCGGCTCAATAGCGTTTTCCCCATGACAACTGGGTGGCACGAGGCAGCCGACGCGGTTCGGCTGGAGGCTGTGCGCAAGGAATACGGCGACGGTGTGGTCGCGCTGGACGGGGTCTCGATCGCGTTCCCGCGCGGCGGGTTCACCGCGGTGATGGGCCCGTCGGGCTCGGGCAAGAGCACGTTCCTGCACTGCGCGGCCGGCCTCGACCGGCCCACGTCCGGCCGGGTCGTGCTCGACGGCCAGGACCTCGACGGCAAGAACGAGACCTACCTGACGAAGCTGCGGCGCGACCGCGTCGGCTTCGTCTTCCAGGCGTTCAACCTGCTCCCGGCGCTGACGGTCGAGCAGAACGTCGTGCTGCCGCTGCAGCTGGCCGGCAAGCGCGCGGACAAGCGGCTGGTGGAACGGATCCTCGCGCACGTCGGGCTCGACGGACGCCGCAAGCATCTGCCCGGGCAGCTCTCCGGCGGCCAGCAGCAGCGCGTCGCGATCGCCCGCGCCCTGGTCACGAGCCCCGCGGTGCTCTTCGCCGACGAGCCGACCGGCGCGCTCGACACCCGGACGGCGTCCGAGGTGCTCGGCCTGCTGCGCGACTCCGTCCGGTCGTCGGGCCAGACGGTGATCATGGTGACGCACGACCCGGTCGCCGCGTCCTACGCCGACGACGTCGTGTTCCTGGCCGACGGCCGGATCGCCGGGCGGCTGGCCCGGCCGACCGCCGAAGCCGTCGCCGAGCGGATGACCCACCTGGGGGCCTGGGAGCGGCTGGCGGTGCGGGCCTGATGTTCAAGCTCGCACTGAGGACCCTTCGCCTGCGCAAGGGCGGCTTCCTGGCGACGTTCGTCGCCGTGTTCTTCGGCGCGCTGGTCGTCTCGGCGTGCGGTGGCCTGATGGAGACCGGCATCCGGTCCGAGACGCCGGTGCAGCGGCTGGCCGCGGCGCCGATCGTCGTCGGCGGGCAGCAGACGCTCAAGCTGCCGGAGGAGGACCCGGCGACCCTCGAGCCCGGCGACAAGCACAAGTTCGAGAACGCGACCCTGCCCGAGCGCGTCCGGCTCGACGCAGGCCTGGCCGGCCGCCTGCGCGCGGTCCCCGGCGTCACGAACGTCGTCGGCGAGATCAGTTTCCCGGCGCAGATCGGCGCCGCGAGCGTGCTCGGCCACGCCTGGGATTCCGCCGTGCTGACGCCGTACGCGCTCAGCGGCCAGGCGCCGAAGCCGGGCGAAGTCGTCGTCGACGCCGGGCTCGGGCTCGCCGTCGGGGATACGCTGCCGGTGGCCGCGCACGGCAGCGCCGGCCGGTACCGGATCTCCGGGATCGCCCACGCGCCGCAGGCCATGCAGGACGCGGCGGTCTTCTTCGCCGCTTCGGACGCCGAACGGCTCTCCGGGTACCCGGGCCGCTTCGACACCATCGGCGTCTTCGGTGGCGACGTCGCCGCCGTGACCGCGGCCGTCGGGGACGCCGGTGTGGTGGCGACCGGCGTCGACCGCGGCGCCTTCGAGTTCCCCGAGACGGGCAAGAGCGGCGAGAACCTGATCGTGCTGGCCGCGGTCTCGGGCGGCCTCTCGGCGCTGGTCATGGTGTTCGTCGTGGCGGGCACGCTGACGCTGTCGACGCAGCAGCGCCAGCGCGAACTCGCGCTGCTGCGGGCGGTCGGCACGACCCCGCGCCAGCTGCGCCGGATGGTGCTCGGCGAGGCGCTCGTGGTCGGGCTGCTCGCGGTCGGCCTCGCGGTGGTGCTCGGCCCGGTGCTCGGGGAGTGGCTGTTCGACCAGCTCGCCGGCCACCACGTCGTCCCGGACGTGCTGCGGTACGAGCAGGGCTGGGTCCCGGCGCTGGTCGCCGCGGGCGCGTCGCTGCTGGCGGTCGTGGGTGCGTCCTTCGTGGCGGGACGGCGTGCGTCGCGGATCCGCCCGACCGAGGCGCTCGCCGAAGCCGCCGTGGAGCGGCGCTGGCTGACGCCGATCCGGCTGGTCGTCGCGATCCTGTGCTTCGCGGGCGGGACGGCGCTCGGCATCGTCACGGTCGCGGTGATGACCGGCCCGGTCGCGGCCAGCACGGCCGGCCCGGCGGTGATGCTGTGGGCGTTCGGGCTCGCGGCGATCAGCCCCGGCGTGACGAAACTGATGGCCACGCTGCTGCGCTGGCCGGTGGAGGCGCTCACCGGCGTCAACGGCCGGGTCGCGCTGCGCAACACCCGTGTCGGCGCGGTGCGGGCGGCCGGTGCGGTCACCCCGATCATGCTCGCGGTCGGCATCGCGACCGCCAACATCTACCTGCAGACCACCCAGGAAGCCGTCTCGAACCAGGCCTACACCGAGGACCTGCGCGCGGACGCCGTCGTGGCCGGCCCGAGCGGGCTCGATCCCGCGGTGGCGGGCCGGGTGCGCGCGGTGCCGGGCGTTGCCGGGGCTTCGGAGTACGTCACCAGCACGGTGTTCGTCGAGAAGCCGTTCGACTCGGGCCAGCACGACGACGGCCGGCCCGCGCTGGGCGTCAGCGAGCTGACCGGCAACGTCGTCGAGGTGGCTTCGACGACCGGGCACCACGTCGGCGACACGCTGTCGCTGCGGCTCGGCGACGGCACGCCGGTGGACGTGCGGGTCACCGCCGTCGTCGACCAGCGCCCCGGGTTCGAACGGCTCGTCCTGCCCGCGGAACTGCTGGCCCCGCACACGACGCTCGGGCTCGCCCCGCAGCTGCTGGTCCGCGCCGCTCCCGGCGTCGACCCGGCGACCCTGACTGCCCGCCTTCGCGAGGCGACCGCCGGGCTGCCGGTGTCGGTGGGCGATCGCGGCGCGCTGATCGCGGCGCACGCCAAGGGCAACGAGGTCGGCGCCTGGGTCAACTACCTGCTCGTCGGGATGATCCTCGCGTACACGGTGATCTCCGTGGTGAACACGCTGGTGACGGCCACCGCGCGGCGGCGCCGGGAGTTCGGGGTGCAGCGGCTGAGCGGCTTCACCCGCGGCCAGGTGCTGCGCATGGCCGGCGTCGAAGGCGGCCTGATCGCGACCATCGCGGTGCTGCTCGGCACCCTCGTCGCGGCGGGCGCGATCGTGCCCTTCTGCCTGGTGGTGACCGGGTCGCTGCTGCCGTCGGGTCCGGTGACGATCTACCTGGCCGTGCTCGCGATCGCGGTGGTGCTCTCGCTCGCGGCGATCCTGGTCCCGGCCTGGGCGGCGACGCGCGGGCGTGCGGTCGACGCCACATCCGTCGGTGAGTGAACCCGGCTGTGTGTAAGACTCACGGCCGTGGCGAACCCCGGGTTGGATCAAGCGGCGAAACTCGAACTGGCCAGGCTGGTCACCGATCTTTCCGTGGTGCACGGAAAAGTGACCCTGGCGTCCGGCAAGGAAGCCGATTACTACATCGACCTCCGGCGGGCGACGCTGCACCACGCGGCCGCGCCGCTGATCGGCAAGCTCCTGCGTCAGCTCACGGCCGACTGGGACTACGTGGCGGCCGGCGGCCTGACGCTCGGCGCCGACCCGGTCGCGCTGGCGATGCTGCACTCGGCGGCGTCCGACGGGGTCGTGCTGGACGCGTTCGTCGTCCGCAAGGCGGTCAAGGAACACGGCATGCAGCGGCGCATCGAGGGCATGGAGGTCCGCGGGCAGCGCGTGCTGGCGGTCGAGGACACGTCCACGACGGGCGGCAGCGTGCTGACGGCGGTCGAGGCCCTGCGCGAAGCGGGCGCGAACGTCGTCGGCGTCGTGACGGTCGTCGACCGCGACACCGGCGCGCGCGAGGCCATCGAGAAGGAAGGCCTGGAGTACCGGTACGTCCTCGGCAAGGACGACCTCGGCCTGGACTGAGCGTCACCGGGGCGGATCGGTGGATTCGCCCCGGTGACCACCGTCACCCAGAATCAAGGCGTGACGTTTTCCGCCCGCCGGTGTCCTCCCCGCGAGGAGGGTGCCGTGACGACGACTACGCCGCTCGACGACGTGACGCTCGTCGGCCGGGCGCGGGACGGTGACGTCCGGGCCTACGAACAGCTCGTGCTGCGCTACCAGGGTCCGATGTTCCGGCTCGCCGTCAAGATGCTCGCCCACCGCGGTGACGCCGAGGACGTCGTGCAGGAGGTGTTCCTCAACGCCTGGCGCAAGCTCGGCCAGCTCGGCGAGGACGCCGCGTTCGTCGGCTGGCTCTACCGGGCCACCACGAACCGCTGTCTCAACGTGATCCGCGCGCGGCGCCCCCGGGCCGACGTCGACCTCGACACCGCCGAGTCGCCGCGGGCCGACCTCCAGCCGGAGCGGGCCGCCCAGGTCAGCGGCCAGCTCGCGGCGTTGACCGCGGCGCTGGATCTGCTGACGCCCGAGCAGCGAGCGTGCTGGCTGCTGCGGGAAGTGCACGGCCGGTCCTACGACGAGATCGGCGAAATCGTCGGCGTGAACGCGACCGCGGTCCGCGGCCGGATCGCGCGCGCCCGGGCCCAGCTGGCGGAGGTGATGAAGCCGTGGCGATGACGGACTACGAGCTGCCCTGCGCGCGCGACGTCGAGCAGGTGTGGGAGCGGCTCGACGCGGTCGGCGCCGGGCTGGCCGACGAGCACGAGCTGACCTGCCCGCACTGCCGGGCCGCGCGCGAGAGCCTGCTGGCCCTGCGCGAGGCCACTTCCGAGCTGGCGGCCGCGGAGGACGCGCCGTCGCCGGACCTGTTCGGGCGGATCATGTCGGCGGTGCGCGCCGAGGTGCGGCGCGGCTCGATGGTGCGCCTGCCGACCCCGGAACCCGGGTTCGTCGAGGTCAGCGAGCAGGCGGTGGCGTCGGTGCTGCGGTACGCGGCGGACACCGTCGGCGGCGTCCGGGCGCGCCGGTGCCGCGTGCGGCCCGTCCCCGGCGGCGTCGAGGTGGAACTCACCCTCGCGGTGAGCCTGCGGAACGCCACCGGTGGGGCGGCGCTGGCAGCGGTGCGGGAGCGGGTGACCGCGGCGGCCGCGGCCCGCGTGGGCCTGACGCTGGCGAAGCTCGACCTGCTCGTGGCCGACCTTTTTGAGGAAGACGCTGTCGAGGAAGACGCGGTCGGGGAGCCAGGGCAATGAGCACCGAGAGCGCCCACTACGTCATCGCCGATCCGGTGATCGCCGGCGTGGCGGCGTGGGCGGCGATCACCACGCCGGGGGTGGTGCGCCTCGAACCGGGGCTGCGCGGCCTGGTGACGGCGTGGACGCGCGCGGCTCGTCAGCGCTGGAAGGGCCTCGACCCGGCGCCCGCGGACGGCGTCCGGGTCCGCACCACCGACGGCCGGGTCACGATCCAGATCGACCTCGTCACGGCGGCGGCCGATCAGGCGGCGGCGGTGGGCCGGGCGGTGCAGCGCGCGGTGACGCGGTTCGTGGCCGAGCAGACCGGCCTGGTCGTCGCCGAGGTGACAGTGTCCATTCTGGACATCGAACCGGAAGCCCGGTGACCACCGGCGATGCCGTCGAGCGGATCGTCGGCGCGCTCGCGGAGGTGGACGGCTTGCACCCGGCGACCCCGGCGTTGCCGGTGGGCCGGGAGGGGACGGCGGTGGACCTGAGCCCGGGAGTGGTCCAGGTCCGGCTGATCGCGACCCGGCTGCCGATCCCGCCGCTGCTGGACCGGGCGGCGCAAGCCGTGCGCTCGGTACTGGCGGGCACGGCGTGGGAGAACGCGCGGCTGCGCCTGGTGGTCACCGACCTCGACGGTGCGGCGTTCGCGAGACTCCCGTCACAGCAAGGGCTTGCTCCCGGAGTGCCGCACGATCGCCTTCGGTGAAATCCGGCTGCCGGGGCCGCGGGCCGGGCGTACCTTCGGAGCATGGACGAGGAGCCGCCGGAACCGCAGCGCCCAGCCGACCCGAACCGGAAGAAACCGGACGGCGCGCCGGACCAGTACCCGCGCGAGGAGCCGACGCAGTACCCGGCGAAGCGGCCGCCGGAATTTCCACCGGGTGTAACCCCTCCGTCACCGCGCAGGTGAACGAGTTGCTCCGCTGGGTTAAACATCACCCGGCTGGGCATTCTTCAGGACGGACGACCTTGATCGGCGGAGTAAAGTCGCTGGTAGGGGGATCGGTGGAGGGGGTGCGATGGCGAAGTTCCTGGCCGACGTGACCGTCGCGGTGCACATTTTGGCGCTGCTGCTCATCGGTTTCGGCGGATTCGTGGCGTGGCGCTGGCCGAAACTGATCTTCGTCCACGTGCTCGGGCTGGCCTGGGGCATCCTGGTCAACGTGGCGCCCGTGCCGTGCCCGTTCACCGCGCTGGAGAACTACTTCCGGCACCAGCAGGGCCTCGGCGACCTGCCCGGCGGGTTCAACGCCTACTACCTGTACGGCACGGTGTTCCCGCAGTCGTGGCTGCCGGCGATCGGCATCGGCGCGATCGCGGTGGTGGCCTACTCCTACGTGGGCGTCTACCACCGCTGGCGCCACCGCCACGACGACGCCGGGGAAACTCACGTGCGTCCCGTCCACCTCGGCTAGGTCCGTGGTGCCTACAGGCCCCACCCCCAGCGCAGCTGCGCAACGCCCGTCGCGTTGTTGGTCTCCAGGCCGCTGCCGCTCTGCCGCGTGATCGAGTACGTGTCCCCGGACCGCAGGCCGGGCCAGTAGACGACGCCCATCTGCCGGGACCGCGCCAGGTCCGTGGTGGCGGCGAAGTACGCGGTGAAGTTGTTGCCGTCCTGGTGGCCGGCGGAGTAGTCCAGGCCCGTGGTCATCGGGGCGCCGGCCTCGTCGATGATCGTGCGGGACGAGTACGAGCCGAGCCGGTTGCTGAGGTTCGCGGTCCACGCCGACCGGGTCGTGTCCGAGGCCCAGAAGCCGTAGAAGTGCAGCGACAGCAGCGTGCCGTCCAACGCGCTCGCCGCGCCGACGCCCGTCACGTTGTCGTTGTAGCCGGTGCCGCTGATCAGCACCCGGCCGCGCGGGATGTTCGCATGCCGGGACAGCCACGTCGAGCAGAGCGACACCCAGGCGCTCAGGCTGTAGCCGAACGGCTCGTTCATCGGCTCGAAGTACACGTTGCCGTTGCCGCCGTAGTCCGCGGTGACCTTGTCCCACATGGTGTTCCACGCGTTCGTGTCGTCGACGAAGCCGTCCTTGTTCGCTTCCCAGTAGCCGAAGACGACCTTCATGCCGTGGGCGAGGGCCGAGTCCGCGGCGCCCTTGTACCGCCCCCACCAGTCCGAACTGACGCTCTGCGGGTTGATCGGCAGCCGCACGGTGTTCGCGCCCAGCTTCTGCTGGAAGCCGGTGATGATGCCGTCCGCCTTGCTGCGGACGCTCGCGTAGCTGTCCCCGGCGGTGAGGCCGGTCGGGATCACCCAGCCGTCGACGTAGTTGTCCCGGGCGTCCGCCCAGTTGACGCCGCGGAACGCGTTGGTGGCGGCGGTGGCGCTCTGCGGGACGGCGAGCAGGGGGACGGTGAGTGCCGCGGCCAGCGCGGCGCGTAGCCAGATACGGGTGCCAAAGCGCTTCATACGAACTCCGATGTCCGAGGGGCGCGCAGGAGAAGATCGATGTTTACGTCAACATCCGAGCCGAGGATGCGGCAGCGCCCACGCCGGTGTCAAGCGTTCCTTCGGGGGCCCGGGTGGCGAAGCCCCCGGCTCGGGGCGGAGCCCCGGACAACACAGCGTCAGACGGGGGTGACCTCGACCGGAATTCCGTTCAACACCGACGTTCCGGACGGAACGTCCAGCAGGGTCTCGTCGGCGACCAGGTTCGAGTTGACGCCGGGGTTCGCGCGCGCCACCCGCGTCCGCGAGCCGTCGACGTCGTGGCCCCAGCCGTGCGGGATGCTGACGACGCCGGGCCGGATCTCGTCGGTCACCTCGACCGGGACCTGCAGTTTTCCGGCGCGGGACGTGACCGACGCGAGGCCGCCGTCGGTGAGGCCCAGGCGCGTCGCGTCGGCGGGGTGGACCTGGATGGTGCACCGGTTGCCGCCGCGGACCAGCGGGGCCAGGTTGTGCATCCACGAGTTGTTCGAGCTGAGGTGCCGCCGCCCGATCAGCACCAGGCCGGCTTCCGCGGTTTTCGCGAGTTCGTCCCGCAATCGCGGAACGTCGGCGACGACCGGCTCGGGCGCGAGTTCGATCCGGCCGGACGCCGTGCACAGGATCTCGGGGATCCGCGGCTGAAGCGGCCCGAAGTCCATCCCGTGCGGCGCGGCTTCGAGGTCGGCCAGGGTGACGTCGTAGGGGCCGGCGCGCAGCAGCAGGTCGACCAGGCGCGCGGGCCCGGTGCGCTCCCCGGCGACGGCGACGTCGAGCCCGTTGCGGCGGGCGGTTTCGGCGGCGACGAAGTCGTCGAGCGCCGCGACGTCGGCCTCGGGGCCCTGACCGGCGACGATGCCGGTGAGCCGCAGCATCGTCTCCCACTCCTGCGGGAGCGCCGACGGCAGCGTCGCGGGCGTCCAGTTGGCGACGTTGCGGATGGACAGCTGGTAGAAGGCCAGGTCGAAGTGCGGGCGTTCGAGCGGTGACGGACCGGGCAGGATGACGTCGGCCTGCCGCGACGTCTCGTTGAGGTAGACGTCGACGGAGATCATGAAGTCGAGGTTTTCGAGGGCCGCGGCCAGCCGCCCGGCGTTCGGCGTGCTGAGGCAGGGGTTGCCGCTGACCGTGATCAGCGCGCGGACCTGGCCCTCGCCCGGGGTCTCGATCTCGTCGGCGAGCGTCGCGACCGGCAGTTCGCCGACGACCTCCGGGAGGCCGCGCACGCGGCTGTGCCAGCGCCCGACGGCGAACGGCCGCCGGTTCCCGGTCGGCTGGCACGCGGCCAGCGGGAACATCGCGCCGCCCGGGGCGTCGAGGTGGCCGGTGAGCACGTTGAGGACGTCGACCAGCCAGCTCGCGAGGGTGCCGAACGCCTGCGTCGTGGTGCCGATCCGGCCGTAGACCACGGCGTTCCCGGCCTCCGCCAGCTCTCGCGCGAGCCGGCGGATCTCGGCCGCGTCGATGCCGGTGCGCGGGGCGACGGCCTCCGGCGTGAACGGCTGAGCCAGTTCCCGGACGTCGTCGAGGCCGTTGAGGTGTTCGGCGAGCCGTCCTGGTGCGACGAGGTTTTCCGCGAACAGGACGTTGACCAGCGCGAACAGCAGCAGCGCGTCGGTGCCGGGGCGGATGGCGTGGTGTTCGTCGGCGAACTGGGCGGTGCGCGTGCGGCGCGGGTCGACGACGACGATCTTGCCGCCGCGCTCGCGGATGGCGCGCAGCCGCGTGCGAATGTCCGGCGCGGTCATCAGGCTGCCGTTGGAGACGAGCGGGTTGGCGCCGAGGATCAGCAGGTGCCGCGTCCGGTCGAGATCGGGCACCGGAATGGCGAGGGGGTCGCCGAACATCGTGCCGGCGGAGTAGTGCTTCGGCAGCTGGTCGACCGACGTCGCGCTGTAGAAGTTCTTGGTGCCCAAGGCTTTGTAGAGCACTCGGCCGTAGAGCGTCAGCGCGATGTTGTGCACGCCGGGGTTGCCCGCGTACACCGCGACGGCGTCCCGGCCGTGCTGCTCGATGATCGGCGGGAGCCGGCGGGCGATCTCGTCGTAGGCCTCCTGCCAGCTGACCTCGACGAACTCGCCGTCGCGCTTGAGCAGCGGGGCGGTCAGCCGGTCGGGGTCGTGGTGCAGCGCGCCGAGCGACGCACCCTTGGGGCAGATGTATCCGCGCGAGAAGACGTCTTCGTCGTCCCCTTGGACGCGCGTGACCTGCTGGTTCGCGTCGAGCGTCACCTCCAGGCCGCAGGTGGCTTCGCACAGCGGGCAGGTGAGGTGGGCGGTCGTCATGACCACCGAACATACCGAGCGGTATGTCGATGGGCAAGGCACGATTGCGTCATGGACGTCTCGGCCGCGGAACACGCGGTGACTTCGCGGCACCTGCGCCGGGTGTGGGCGCTGCCCGGCACGGTCCTGGGCCGCAGCCGCTGGCCGGCTTCCGTTGACCAGCGGCTGCACTGGCACTGGAACTACTGGTGGCAGGCGCACCTGCTGGACACGCTGGTCGACGCCCAGCTGCGCGCACCTTCTTCCGCGCGGCTCGCCGTGATCCGCGCGTTCGTGCGTTCGGTGCGGCTGCGCAACTTCGGCAAGTGGACGAACGACTACTACGACGACATCGCGTGGCTCGGCCTGGCGCTGCAACGGGTTTCGTCACTGGGCATCGACGTCGGCCCGGCCGTGGCGGCGATCGACGGGCAACTGCTGTCGGGCTGGACGTCGGCGGCGGGCGGCGGCATCTGGTGGCGCCGCGGCGACGACTTCAAGAACGCCCCCGCCAACGGCCCGGCGGCGATCTTCCACGCCCGGACGGGAAACCTCGCCCGCGCCCGCGCGATGACGGACTGGCTTTCGTCCACTTTGGTCGATCCGGAGCCGGGGCTGGTCTGGGACGGGATCCGCGCGGGCACGGGCGAGCTGGTGAAGCACATTTACACGTACTGCCAAGGGGTCTACCTCGGTGCGTGCCTGGAGTTGTCCGAAGTGGACAATGCGGCGCGAACCGTTCGCGCGGTGGCGGAGCACCTCGCGCCGGGCGGAGTGATCCGCGGCCAAGGCGGCGGCGACGGCGGGTTGTTCGCGGCGATCCTGGTCCGGTACCTGGCCTTGGCGGCTCGTTCCTTGCCCGGCCCGGAAGCTTCGGTGGCCCGGTCACTGGTGCGGACGTCGGCGGAGGCCTGCTGGGCGGGGGCCGCGGAAACGCCGGAGGGCCCGCTGTTCAGCGCGTACTGGGACCGCCCGGCGCCGTGGCCGTTGCCGGAGGACGCCCCGGAGCGGGACATGTCGGTCCAGGTGGGCGGCTGGATGCTCCTGGAGGCGGCGGCGACGCTCGATCCGGAGTAGGTCAGCAGCCGCAGGAGGCGCCGTGGAGGAATTTCGGGGTCAGCCAGACCGATTCGGGTGGCCGGTCCGGGTCGGCCATGCGGGACATCAGCAGCTGCACCGCCCGGCGGCCCAGGTCCGCGACCGGCTGGACCAGTGTGGTCACCGCCGGGGTGACGCGGCGGGCCCAGTCCATGTCGCCGTAACCCACCACCGCCAGCTCCGAGCCGATGCGGATCCCGCGGCGGTGGGCCTCGTACTGGACGCCCACCAGCATCGCCTCGTCCGCCACCACCAGGGCCGTCGGTGACGGCCAGCCGTCGAGGAGCTTGGCCGTCGCGCGGGTGGCGCCGCCCGAGGTCGACAGCCCGCACTCCACCAGCTCGCGGTTGAAGCGCAGGCCCGCCTGCTCCAGCCCCAGCCGGTAGCCGCGGACGCGCTCGCGGCTGACCTCCTGGCTCTCGTCACCCGAGATCAAGCCGATCTTCCGGTGGCGGCGTTCGGTCAGGTGACGGACCAGCGACGCCACCGCGTGCACGTTCTCCGTGCCCACCTGGTCGACGTCGTTGCGGGCGGCCACCCGATCCACCAGGACCGTCGGCACGCCCATCCGCACCAGGCCGTTGATCACCGCTTCGTCGCCGGCCGAGGGGACCAGCAGCACGCCGTCCACGAGGTCCGCGCGCAGCGCGCGCACGACCGCGGCTTCTTCGCCCAGGGTGTCCTCGGTGTCCGCCAGTACGACGTCACAGCCCGCCTGCGCCGCGGCCGCCCGGATGGCGCGCAGCAGCTCGCCGGTGTACGGGTGCGCGTGCACACCCATCGCGACGCCGATCCGGTAGGTGACCGGGGGGTCCCACAACCGGAGGTCCGGCGAAAGTGCGGTCATAAGCCCTCGCAGACGCTCAGCGGAAAGGTATCCGGTGAACGGCGGCGCGGGGATATCAGGAACCCAGATTCACTGAAGTGAGTGAACCGGTGGGCAGCCGCACGACTCACGATGACGCAGAGTGGGTGCCAGCCGGACCGTCTCGGCCTTGCGCGCCGGGTCGTTGATCCGGGCCAGCAGCAGCCGCACCGCCTGCCGGCCGATCTCCTCGATCGGCTGCGCCATCGTCGTCAGCGGCGGGTCGACCAGGTCCGCCCACTCGACGTCGTCGTAGACCACCACCGGCAGGTCGCGCCCGATCCGCAGCCCACGCCGCCGGGCCTCGTGCAGCACCCCGACCATCATGCTGTCGTTCCCGACCACCAGCGCCGTCGGCGGCTCGGGCAGCGCCAGCAACGTGCTCAGCGCCAGCGCGCCACCCTCGCGCGAGGAGTTTCCGCAGGCCACGAGGTCGGACGACCAGGTGAGCCCGGACCGGCCGAGCCCCAGCCGGTAGCCGAGCACCCGCTCCTCGCTCGTCGACAGCCCGGGCACGCCGCTGATCATCCCGATCCGCCGGTGCCCGAGCGTGGCCAGGTGTGCGGTCAGCGCCGACGTCGCCTGGATGTTCTCCGAACCCACCTGGTCGACGTCGGTGCGGGTGGCCAGCCGGTCGATGAGCACGGTGGGCACGTCCAGGGACACCAGCTCGCCGATCACCGGCCCGTCGCCGGGTGCCGGGGTGATGAGCAGGCCGTCGACGCGACGGGAGCGCAGCGCCCGCACGGTGTCACGTTCCGTGTCCGCCGCGTCATGGGTGTCGGCCAGCAGGACGGTGTACCCGTGCGCCGACGCCTCCCGCTCGATCGCCTGCATCAGCGTGGCGAAGTACGGGTTGGCCACCAGGGAGATCGCCATCCCGATCGACCGCGTGCCGCCGGTGACCAGCGAGCGCGCGATGGCGTCGCCGGTGTAGCCGGTCGTCTCGATCGCCCGCAGCACCGCCGCCTTGGTGTCCTCGGCGACCGCCCGCGTCCCGTTCACCACGTGCGAAACGGTCGTGATCGACACGCCCGCGAGCTCGGCGATGTCCCGCTGGGTCGGCCGCGAAGACTTCGACTGGGGCATGCCCATCCTTTCCGGCAAGCGTTTGCGCAAACGCTTGCGCGCAGGGAGCAGTCTGTCTACCTTCCCGACCATCGGCAAGCCTCGACACGAACAAAGGCTGGGAATCCCATGAGACAGCGAAGTCTCGCCGCGCTCACGCTGGCCGCCGTCCTCGCCGCGACGACCGGGTGCACGGTCGAGCGCCACTGGGGTGGCAACACCAACACGGGCGGGAGCGGCAAGGCGAAGGTCGGCCTGGTCACCAAGACCGACACCAACCCCTACTTCGTGGAACTCCGCAACTCCGCCAGAGCGGCCGCGCAGGCCAACGGCGCCGACTTCAGCGCGCTCGCCGGCCAGTTCGACGGCGACAACGACGGCCAGGTCCGCGCCATCGAGAACCTCCGCCAGCAGGGCGCGAACACCATCCTGATCACGCCCAGCTCGTCCACCGGCGTGCTCAAGGCGATCAAGGACGCCCGCGACGCCGGGGTCCTGGTCATCGCCCTCGACACCGCCACCGAACCGCCGGACGCCGTCGACGCCACCTTCGCCACCGACAACTTCGCGGCAGGCGAGCAGCAGGGCGCCTACGTCAAGGCCGCGCTCAAGGGCGTCCCGGCCAAGCTGCTGATGGTCGACGGCACCGCCGGCAGCTCGGTCGACACCCAGCGGCACACCGGCTTCCTCAAGGGCATCGGGCTGACCGACGGCTCGCCGGAGATCAAGGGCCACACCGCGGCCAACGGCGACCAGAGCCTCGCCCAGCAGGGCATGGAGAACCTGCTGCAGCGCAGCACCGACATCAACGCCGTCTACTCGATGAACGAGCCGATGGGCCGCGGCGCGTACGCGGCGCTCAAGGCGCGTGGGCTCACCGGGCAGATCGTGATGGGCTCCATCGACGGCGGCTGCGAAGGCGTCCAGAACGTCAAGGACGGCCAGATCGCCGCCACCGTCATGCAGTTCCCGAAGAAGATGGCCGAGCAGGGTGTGCTCGCCGCCGTCGCGTACGCCAGGACCGGGAAGAAGCCGTCCGGTTTCGTGAACACCGGGTCCGCCGTGATCACCGACAAGCCCCTGCCCGGCATCGAGAGCCACGACTCGGCCTGGGGCCTGCAGAACTGCTGGGGAGGCACGAAGTGACATCGGCAAACGCGACAACAGCGACCGCAGTGTCTCCAAAGGACCGTGAGTCCCTCGGCGACTTCCTGCTCCGCGCGCCCGCGGTCGGCCCGGCGCTCGCGCTGGTCGTCGCGATCGTGGTCTTCTCGCTGGCCACGGACACGTTCTTCGACCTCGACAACCTGTCCACGGTGGTCCAGCAGTCGCTCGTCGTCGGAACACTCGCGCTGGGCCAGACGCTCGTCATCCTCATCGCGGGCATCGACCTGTCCAACGCGGCCTCGATGGTCGTCGCGACGCTGATCATGGCGAAGCTCGCCGCGGCCGGCACGAACGGCTTCGTCGCGCTGCTGGCCGGGGTGGTGCTGACGATCATCGTCGGCATCTTCATCGGCGGCCTCGCGACGCGGATCAAGCTGCCGGCCTTCATCATCACGCTCGGCACGTTCACCATGCTGACCGCGGTGTCGAAGCTGATCGCCGGCGGCCAGGCCGTGCCGGTGACCGACGGGGTGCTGCAGTGGCTCGGCACCAAGCGCTACCTCTTCGGCGGCATCCCGATCACCTACGGCATGACGCTGGCGCTGCTGATGTACCTCGGCGTCTGGTACGCGCTCACGAAAACGGCTTGGGGCAAGCACGTCTACGCGGTCGGCAACGCGCCGGAGTCCGCGCGGCTGTCCGGCATCAAGGTCAACCGCACGGTGCTTTCGGTGTACATCGTAGCTGGGCTGACCTTCGGCATCGCCGCCTGGCAGGCGCTCGGCCGGACGCCGAACGCCGACCCGAACCAGTTCCAGCTCGGCAACCTCGACTCGATCACCGCCGTCGTCCTCGGCGGCACGAGCCTCTTCGGCGGCCGCGGCTCGGTGCTCGGCACGCTGATGGGCGCGCTGGTCGTGGCGGTGCTGCGGTCCGGGCTGACGCAGATGAACGTGGACGGCAACTACCAGGACCTCGCCACCGGCGCCCTGCTCATCGCCGCCGTCGTGGTGGACCGCATCGCGAGGAGGCAGCAGCAGTCATGACCGAACCCATCCTGCAAGCCCGTGGGCTGGTCAAGCGCTACGGCCGGGTGACCGCCATCGACGGGGCCGACTTCGACCTGCTGCCCGGCGAGGTGCTCGCCGTCGTCGGCGACAACGGCGCCGGGAAGTCCTCGCTCATCAAGACCCTGTCCGGGGCGGTGATCCCCGACGAGGGCGAGATCAAAGTGGACGGCAAGACCGTCCACTTCAAGTCCCCTTTGGACGCTCGGCACTACGGGATCGAGACGGTGTACCAGGACCTCGCCGTCGCGCCCGCGCTCGACATCGCGTCGAACATGTTCCTGGGCCGGGAAAAGCGGCTCAAGGGCCCGCTCGGGCTGTTCCGCAAGCTCGACACCGCGACCATGCGGTCGGAGGCGCAGCGGATCCTCGACGAGCTGGGCATCAACATCAAGTCGATCAGCCAGCCCGTCGAGACGCTCTCCGGTGGCCAGCGCCAGGGCGTCGCCGTGGCCCGCGCGGCCGCGTTCGGCACCAAGGCCGTGATCATGGACGAGCCCACCGCCGCCCTCGGCGTCGCCGAGTCCGGCAAGGTGCTCGACCTGATCGGCCGGATTCGCGACCGTGGCCTGCCGGTGGTGCTGATCAGCCACAACATGCCGCACGTGTTCGACATCGCCGACCGCATCCACGTGCACCGCCTCGGCAAGCGCGTCGCGGTCGTCTCGCCGAAGACGCACTCGATGAACCAGGTCGTCGGCCTGCTCACGGGTGCCTTGCGGCTCAACGAAAACGGCGAAGTGGAAGAGGCCGCCGCGGCGACGCACGTGGCCGGCTTGAAGTGAGAGTGCTGCTGGCGGGTTTGTGCACGGTGGACCTGGTCCAGCGGGTCGAGGAACTTCCGGCGCCGGGCGAGAAGGTGCAGTCGCTGCAGGTGGACGTCGCCGCGGGTGGGCCCGCGACGAACGCCGCGGTGACGGCGGCCGCGCTCGGCGCCGAAGCGACCCTGCTGACCGTCCTCGGTGCACACCCGCTGGCGGCGCTCGCCCGCGCCGACCTGGAAACCCACGGCGTCCGGGTCGTCGACCTCGACCCCGGCCGGACCGAGCCGCCGCCGGTCAGCGCGGTGGCGGTCCGCGACCGCGACGGCGAGCGCACGGTCGTCTCGCGCAACGCTGCGGGCTCCGAAGCGACTTGGGACGGCACGGTCGACGCGGACGTGGTGCTCGTCGACGGCCACCACCCCGGCCTCGCGCTGTCCGTCGCCCGGGCGGCCGGGGACGTCCCGGTCGTGCTCGACACCGGCAGCTGGAAACCCGTCCTCGACGAGCTCCTCCCGCTGGTGGACGTGGCCGCGTGCTCGGCGCACTTCACCGCGCCGGAGCCCGGCCTGCACGAACGCGGCGTCCCGACCGTCATCACCACCGCGGGGCCGCACCCGGTGCGCTGGTCCACAGCGGACGGCGGCTCGGGTGAGGTGCCTGTCGCGGAAGTCGAAGCGCGGGACACACTAGGGGCGGGCGACGTCTGGCACGGCGCGCTCGCCGTGGCCGTGACCCGCGAACGGACGGTGACGGACCGGATCCGCTTCGCCAACGAGGTGGCCGCCGAACGGGTGCGGCATGTGGGACCGCGGTCGTGGACGACCGCGATCGCAGGAAGGAACAGGACATGACGGCGTTCGACGACCTGCTGGCCAGGGCCGAGGGGCTGACCGTGCGCGGGCAGCGCAACGTGCTCGGCATCATCGGCTCGCCCGCGTCCGGCAAGACCACGCTCGCCTGGGCGCTGGCCAACGCGCTCGGTTCTCGCGCGGCGGTGGTCGGCATGGACGGCTTCCACCTCGCGCAGGTCGAGCTGCGCCGGCTCGGCCGCACCGAGCGCAAGGGCGCCCCGGACACGTTCGACGCCGCGGGCTACTACCACCTGATCCGCCGCCTGGCCGAAGGCCGCGAAACGGTGTATGCGCCGGAGTTCCGCCGCGAGATCGAGGAACCCATCGCCGGGGCCGTCGCGGTGCCGCCGGAGGTCCAGCTCGTCATCACCGAGGGCAACTACCTGCTGCTGCCGGACGACCCGTGGAGCGCGATCCGGCCGCTGCTCACCGAGGCCTGGTTCCTCGCGCCGGACGAGCCCGAGCGCATCGAACGGCTCGTGTCGCGCCACCGCCGCTACGGCCGTTCGCTGGTCGAGGCCCGGCAGCGCGCGCTCGGTTCCGACCAGCGCAACGCCGACCTCATCTCGCAGACGCGCGACCGCGCCGACCTGGTGCTGGAGAACCTGCCGCTGGCGAACTTCGCGATTTGACCCTCGTCGTCACCGGCGGCAGCCGCGGGATCGGCGCGGCGATCTGCGTGCTGGCCGCCGCGCGGGGCGACGACGTCGTCGTGAACTACTCCGGTGACCCCGCGCCCGCCGAGGCCGTCGCCGAGCAGGTGCGTGCCGCGGGACGGCAGGCGCTGGCGTTCCGCGCGGACGTCTCCGCCGAGGACGACGTCCGCGCGCTGTTCGCCGCGGCGGCGGAGCTGGGCCCGGTGACCGGCCTGGTCAACAACGCGGCGATCACCGGCAACACCCCGGGCCGGCTCGAGGACTACGAGGTCGGCGTCGTCCGGCGCACCCTCGACGTCAACGTGACCGGGGTGTTCCTGTGCTGCCGGGAGGCGGTCCGCCGGATGTCGACCCGCCACGGCGGCGACGGCGGCGCGATCGTCAACATCTCCTCGACGGCGGCACGCACCGGCTCGGCCGGCGAGTGGGTGCACTACGCGGCGTCGAAGGCGGCGGTGGACACGCTGACGTTCGGGCTCGCACAGGAAGTCGCGGCGGACGGGATCCGGGTCAACGCGGTCCGGCCGGGCATGATCGACACCGGCCTGCACGCGGCCGCGGGCCTGCCGGACCGGATGGCGAAGTACGCGCCGCAGATTCCGCTGGGCCGGCCCGGTCAGCCTGCGGAAATCGCCGAAGCGGTGTGGTTCCTGCTGTCGGAGGCGTCTTCGTTCACGACAGGTGCGGTTTTGGAGGTCGGCGGCGGCCGTTGATCCTTGTGAACCGGCATTTCCCGGCTTTCGTGTGGTGAGCGTTCCCGGAACCGCGCGAAAGGTGAACAACAATGCGAACGTTCGAGCTGCCCGTTTCGGTGGGTGGGACGACAATCGATCGGATATTGGGCAAACAGCTGGTCCGGACCTGGGAGGACGACGGGATCTTCCAGGTCGCCGCCACTGCCGAGCAGGCCCGCATCACCGGTGAAGCACTCGCCGAAAGCCGGCGGTTCTTCGCCGGCTCCCTGCCGGAAAAAGCGAAACTCGTCAGCGATCTGACCTACAGCGGCTACATCGCTTCCGGCGAAGAAGTGACCGCGGGCGAAGCCGACTATTCCGAGATCTTCACGGTGTGCCCGGACATCCCGCTCACCGACACCCGCGTCACCGAGGGCTGGCCGTGCCACGGACCGGTCCCGTGGCCGGACGACGGCTACCGGACGGCGATGGAGGCCCATCTCCGGGAAGTCGGCGAAATCGGCGAGAAACTCCTGAAACTCGTCGCCCTCGGGCTGGGCGTGGAGATCGACCGGCTGACGCGGCTCACCCGGGACGGCTGGCACCACATGCGCGTGCTGCGGTTCCCGGCCCGGTCCGCGACCACCGAACGCGGGATCGGCGCGCACACCGACTACGGCCTGCTCGTGATCGCCGCGCAGGACGACGTCGGCGGCCTCTTCATCCGGCCGCCGGTGCCCGGTGAACCGCGGCTCCGCAACTGGCTGCCGGAAGAAAGCACGGCCGGGATGTACCAGGACGAACCGCCCTGGCACTTCGTCGAACCCGAACCGGCGGTGTTCACCGTGTTTCCCGGCGACATCCTCCAGTTCCTGACCGGCGGCCGGCTCCTGTCGACGCCGCACAAGGTCCGGCTCGGGGACCGGGAGCGGTACACGCTGGCGTACTTCCACGAGCCGGCGTTCGGCGTCACCGTCCGCCCGCTGGCCGGTGGGGACGAAAGCATCCACTACGGCACGCACTTCACGAACATGTTCACCCGGTGCTACCCGGACCGGGTGACGACCAAGCGCATCCACGAGGAGGGCCGGATGCGGCTGCTCAGCCAGTGAGTGTCACCGGCGGTCACCATCCGTAAGACGGGTGTGACCGCCGGTACGTCCCGTCCGCCTGCTGGGACGGCCGGAGACGGCGAGATCACGATTGGCCGGGGAATTGGTCACCTCGGTTTCGGTGGTCGAACGCTGTGCAACTCTGGGGAGCCGCCACCGGAAAGGACGGCTTCGGAAGCCATGGCCAAACTCATGTCCGTGCACCATCTCGCGCTCACCGTGACCGACGTGGACCGCAGCGTGCCGTGGTACGTGCGTGTCCTCGACCTCGAGGAGGTCACCCGGCGCGAAGAGCCGGACACGGGACTGCGCAAGGTCGTGCTGCGGTCCGCCGGTGACGAGTTCTCCGTGGTCCTCGTCCAGCACGCGGACACCGGGCGCCGCGGGTTCGACGAACGCCGGACCGGCCTGGACCACGTCGCCTTCCGGGTGCACTCGGCCGCCGAGCTGGCCGAATGGGAGAGCCGGCTGCAGGAGTTCGGCGTCTCGTACACGCCGGTCGCGCCGTCGCGGACCTTCGAAGGCTCGCGCGTGATCGTGTTCCGCGATCCCGACGGCATCCAGCTCGAAATCTGGACCGACCCGCAGCTCTGAGGACTGTGACATTCCGGGGCTTCGCCCCGGGCCGGGGGCTCCGCCACCCGGACCCCCGCCAGACTGCTGTGACATCCGGGGCTTCGCCTCGGGCCGGGGGCTCCGCCACCCGGACCCCCGCCAGACTGCTCAGGCGCGGGCGTTGCTGTCGTCCGGCGCGTCCACCGGGCGGCGCATCTCCTGGCGGTAGCGCAGCACGCCGTACCCGGTGCCGAACACGAAGAACGCGATGCTGAGCCACAGCGCCGCCGTCTTCAGCCACGGCAGCACGTTCAGCAGGCCGGCGCCGTAGTAGCCGAGCAGCACCAGCGTCGGCACCCAGAGCAGCCCGCCGAGCGTCGTCGCCACCAGGAACCGGCGCTGGTCCATCCTTGCGGCGCCCGCGATCAGCGGGGCCAGCGTGCGGATCCACGGGATCCAGCGGGCCGCCACGATCGCGAAGAAGCCCCGGCGGTCCAGGAACCGTTGCGCGCGCTCGAGGTTGTGGCGGTTCAGCACCTTGCCGTCGCGGCGGGCGATCAGCTTCGTCCCGCTCTTGCGGCCGATGAAGTAGCCGATCTGGTTGCCGAGGACGGCGACGATCAGCGCGGCGCCCGACAGGAACCACGCGTTGGCGTCCGAACCGTGCTGCGCGAGCACCACACCCGCCCCGAACAGGAGCGAATCGCCGGGCAGGAACAGCCCGACGATCAGCGCGCACTCGACCAGCACGAAGCTCAGCACGATCACCCAGACGAGCAGCGGTCCGGCGGTGTCCAGCCAGCTCACGCCGACGCCCGCGGCCTCGATGCTCACGACGTTCACACCGCGAGCCTACGTGGCCCGGGTGAACGGGCCACGGCGAACGGGCAAATCGAGCTCGCCCGAAGATTCAGCTCTCACCAACGGTGAAGGCCCCCTCATCAGCGGTGAGAGGGCCTCCGACCGTCGAGACTCAGAACTGCGGCAGCGACTCGCCTTGCACCGCTTCGATGTCCAGCTCGATCTTCACCGTCGTACCGACCACCGCGACGCCGGCGCGGGCCAGCGCGCCGTAGTTGATCGCGAAGTCGTTGCGGTGCAGCGTCGTCTCGGCGTGGAACGCGGCGCGCACGCCACCCCACGGGTCCGGGCCCCAGCCGCCGTAGGTGAGCGCCAGCTCGATCTGCCGGTGTTCGCCGTGCAGCGTGAGGTCTCCCAGCAGCGTCCACGAGTCCACCCCGAGCTGCCGCATTCCCGTGCTGGTGAAGGTGATCACCGGGTGCACGTCGACGTCGAGGAAGTCCGGCGAGCGCAGGTGGTCGTCGCGCATCTTGATGCCGGTTTCGATGCTCGCCGCCTTGATTTCGGCGTGCACCGACGACCGCTCGGCCGGGCGGCCGATCTCGATCCGGCCCGAGACGTCCGGGAACCGCGCCTTGATGCTCGCGATGCCCAGGTGCCGCGCGGTCGCCATGACCGACGAGTGGATCGGGTCGATCACCCACGGCCCGGCGGGCGGCAGCTCGATCGCCTCGGCGACCGGAGCCAGCACGACGTCGCCGAGCGAGCCGCTGCCGTCCGAGGCGATCTGGGCCGTCCGCGCGACCGGGGTGTACCCGGCCGCGGTGACGACAGCGGTGTAGACACCCGGCGCGAGCGCGTCGGTGACGACTTCCCCGCGGACGTCCGCCGGCTGGCGGGCGACCTGCCGCCCGGCCGGGTCGGTGACGGTGAGCACCGCGTGCTCCACCGCCCAGCCCTCGGCCGTGCGGAGGGTCGCGCGCAGACCGGTCATGACCGGTCGACCAGCTCGTCGAGGGCCTGGTCGTAGCTCAGCCGGACGTCGTGGGCCGCCTCGCCGCCGGTCAGCTCCACCTGGCTGGTCGCCGGCGGGTAGCCGCTCGCGACCACGGTGTACGCGCCCGCGGGCAGGTCGCTGACCAGGTACCGGCCTTCGCCGTCGGTCCGCGCGACCGCGGCCACGTTGCCTTCGGCGTCGAGCACGGTGATCCGCGCGTCCGGGACCACCCGGTCGCCCTCGGTCCGCGCGGTGCCGGCGAGCAGCACCGAGCTGGCGAGCTCGACGTCGTGCCGCAGGACGCCGCTGTCGGGCACGGTCAGCGTCACCGCGAAGGGCCGGTAGCCCGCGCCGCTGGCGACCAGGGTGTACGCCCCGGCGCCGACCCCGACGAAGGCGTAGGTGCCGTCGGTGGTCGTGATGAACGCGCCGTTCACCTCGCCGCGGCCGTCGGTCAGCGTCACCGTCACGTTCGGCAGCGGCTGGCCGGTCGCGGCCGCCCGCACGGTGCCGGTCAGCTCGCCGGACCCGGTGAGCGTCACGTCGACCGTCGCCGGCCCGTTGCTGATCACGACGCTGGAGGCCTGCGGCTGGTGGCCGTGGGCCGACACGATGAGGACGTACGCGCCCGGGCCCTGGCTGGGCACCGAGTAGCTGCCGTCCGCGGCACCGGTGGCCCGCGCGACCTGGCGGCCGCGCTGGTCGATCAGGGTCAGCGCGGCACCCGGCACGTGGCTGCCGTCCTGGCGCCGGACGTGGCCGGTCACCGGCAGGCCGCCGGCGCCGACGGGGACGTCGATCTCGGCGTCCGCGAGGGAGTTCGTGATCGGCAGCGCACCCGACACGGCCTGGTAGTCACCGTGCCCGTTGGTGCTCAGCGCGTGCTTGCCACCGCTGCCGACGAGCGCCGGCTCGCGGTCGGCCGGGCGGACCGGCTCGACGATCTCGGTGGGCTCGTCGGCGTGGTCGTCCGCCTCGAGCAGCGCCTCGCCGCCCTCCATGGCCGCCGCGGCCGGGGCCGCGTTGGTCAGCGGGATCTCCTTCATGAACAGGAGGACCACCGTGGCCAGCAGGGCGACCGCACCGGCGATGTAGAACACCGTGGTGATCGAGTCGGTGAAGCCGATCAGGATCGGCGTCTTGATCGCCTCCGGCAGGGACTGGATCACGCTGGTGTTCTCGGACAGGTTGCCGACGCTCGCGCCGGCGCCGGGCGGCAGCTGCCCGCCGAACGCCTTGGTGATGTTGGGCCGCAGGGTGTTGAACAGGACGGTCAGGAAGATCGCGACACCGGCGGTACCACCGATCTGGCGGAAGAACGTCGCCGCCGCGGTCGAGACACCCATGTCACTGCGCGGGCCCGCGTTCTGCACCGCGATGATCAGCGTCTGCATGCACTGGCCGAGGCCGAGGCCGATGATGGCGGCCGCGACCAGCGGGTGCCACAGTGGCGAGTCGTAGTCGACCTGCGCGAAGAAGAACGCACCGGCGGCGATCATGAGGGTGCCCACGATCGGGAAGACCTTGTAGCGACCGGTCTTGCCGGTGATCCGCCCGGAGACGATCGAGCTGGTCATGATGCCCGCCATCAGCGGCAGCATCAGCAGCCCGGACTCGGTCGGCGTCTTGCCCTGCACGACCTGCAGGAACTGCGGGATCATGGTGATCGCACCGAACATCGCGACACCGACGATGACACCGCCGATGATCGCCACGGTGAACGTCGAGTTCTTGAACAGCCGCAGCGGGATCAGCGCGGCGTCCTGCATCCACCGTTCGACCGCGATGAACGCGATCACGCCGACGCCGCCGACGACGTAGCAGAGGATCGACTTGCCGTCGCCCCAGCCCCACTTCTGGCCCTGCTCGGCGACGATCAGGAACGGCACGACCGCGACGACCAGAGCGAGGGCGCCCCACCAGTCGATCTTGTGCTTCTGCGGGATGTGCGGCACGTTCAGCACCCGGGCGACGACGAACAGCGCGAGGATGCCGATCGGGACGTTGATCAGGAAGACCCAGCGCCAGCCGTGGATGTCGTAGCCGAAGATGCTGCCGGCGTGCTCGATGCCGGCGAAGAAGCCGCCCAGCACCGGGCCCAGCACGGTGGACAGGCCGAACACAGCGAGGATGTAGCCCTGGTACTTGGCCCGTTCCCGTGGCGGCACGATGTCGCCGAGGATGGTCATGGCCAGCGACATCAGGCCGCCGGCGCCGAGGCCCTGCACCGCGCGGAACGCGGCCAGCTGGTACATCGACTGCGCGAAGGCCGAGGCCAGCGAACCGGCGACGAAGATCGTGATCGCGGCCAGGTAGAACGGCTTGCGGCCGTAGATGTCCGACAGCTTGCCGTAGATCGGCGTGACGATCGTCGAGGTGATCAGGTACGCCGTGGTCGCCCAGGCCTGCAGGTCGAAGCCGTGCAAGTCGTTGGCGATCTTGACGATCGACGTGCCGACGATCGTCTGGTCGAGCGCGGCGAGGAACATGCCGCACATCAGGCCGCTCAGGATCGTGACGATCTGGCGGTGGCTCAGCCGTGGTGGTTCCTTCGCCACGATCGGTTGTTCGACGGTGGTGCTCATGCGTTGGCCCCCTTGGCCGGTGCACCGGCGGACGCGTGCGCGTCGGCCAGCTGTGGAGAGTGGTTCTCGATACCTGTGTTGAGCCGGCTGAAGAGGCGGTTCAGGGTCTGGATGTCCCCGTCGGTCCAGTCCCCGAGCACCTCGGCCAGCCACTGGTTGCGCTGCTTGCGGTTCTGTTCGAACACCCGCATGCCCTCGGTCGTCGGCGCGAGCAGGCAGGCGCGCCCGTCTTCCGGGTCGGCCTGGCGCTCGACCAGGCCGTGCTGCACGAGCGAGCTCGACTGCCTGCTGATCGTGGAGATCTCGGAGTGGAGCGACTCGGCCAGCTTGCTGGTGCGCTGCGGGCCCTCGTGGATGAGGGTGAAGAGGATCGCGTACGCCGCCCGCTCGATGCCGTCCGGACCCAGCTTGGAGACCTGCGACTTCGCCTTGTTGATCAGCCGGACCAGGCGCACGAGTTCGTGCCCGAGCTGGTCGGCGAGGTCCAGTTCGGCCTTCGGCCGGGTGGCGGAGTTGTTCGGTGCCATGGTGATCCTTCAAGGCTTTGGTTGGCGACTGCAACTAGTTGCCTCAGGCAAGGATGTGCCTTCATGAGCGGTTATGCAAGCGGGGTACCTCGTGATGTGGCAGAACACACTTTAGTTGTCGTATGCAAGCACATTTCTCCGGGGTTGCCGTCGGAACAACGGCGCCCGCGGCGGGTTGAGAAGGGTATGACCGACGACACAGCGCTGAAGGACTTCCTCGCCGCCCGCCGCCACGGCGTCCTCGCCACGATCCGCCGCGACGGCCGGCCGCAGCTGTCCACGATCACCTACCGATACGACCCGGAACCGGCGACGCTGATCGCGTCGATCACCGAGACCCGGGCCAAGACGAAGAACATGCGCCGGGACCCGCGGGTGACGTTCCACGTGGGCAGCGAGGACGGCTGGAGCTACGTCGTCGCCGAGGGGCGAGCTTCGCTCACGGCGCCGGCGGCCGCGCCGGACGACGACACGGTGGAGGCGCTGGTCGACTACTACCGGTGCGCGGCGGGCGAGCACCCGGACTGGGCCGAGTACCGCGCGGCCATGGTCACCGACCAGCGGGTGCTGCTGACCGTCCACGTCGAGAAGCTGCTGGGGCTGGTCCGCTGACCCACTGCTCCGATTCGGCTGGTTTCGAAAGAAGATTTCCGCAGTGCGGACTGTCCGGGCTTACGATGAGGCCATGAGCAACGAAGCTTTGGTCACCCGGCTCCGGGACCTGCTCGGCAAGGGCGCCGTGCTCACCGACTCCGACGTCACCGCCTCCTACGCGCGCGACATGATGCCGCTGGCGCCCTCGGGCACACCGCTCGCCGTCGTCCTGCCCGCGAACGCCGCGGAGGTGCAGGCCGTCGTCAAGGCCTGCACCGAGGCCAAGGTGCCGATCGTGCCGCGCGGGGCGGGCAGCGGCCTGTCCGGTGCGGCGAACGCGATCGACGGCTGCGTCACGCTGTCGCTGACCAAGCTGAACGAGATCGTCGAGATCGACGCGGGCAACCGGCTGGCGGTCGTGCAGCCGGGCGTGGTCAACCTGGACTTCCGCAACGCGGTGGAGAAGCACGGGCTGTTCTACCCGCCGGATCCGTCCAGCTACGACTGGTGCACGATCGGCGGCAACCTGTCGACCAACGCCGGCGGTCTCTGCTGCGTGAAGTACGGCGTGACGACGGACTCGGTGCTCGGCCTGGAGGTCGTCCTGGCCGACGGATCGCTGCTGAAGACCGGCCGCCGCACGGTGAAGGGCGTCGCGGGCTACGACCTGGCGCGGCTGTTCGTGGGCAGCGAGGGCACGCTCGGCGTGATCACGCAGGCCACGGTCCAGCTCAAGCCGCTGCCCCAGGCCCCGGCGACGCTGGTCGCGGGCTTCGGCACCACCGAAGCCGCGGGGGAGGCCGTCGCCAGGGTGGTGCGCGAAGGTCTCGTGCCGTCGTTGCTGGAGATCATGGACGCGTCCTCGATCAAGGCGTCGGAGGCGTACCTGAAGACGGACCTGGGCGCGGGGTCGGACTGCCAGGCGCTGTTGATCGGCCAGTCGGACGCCGGCGGCGAGGTGGCCCGCCGCGAGCTGGCGGCGCTGGAGCAGATCTGCCTGGACTGCGGCGCGGACCTGGCGTACACGACCGAGGACCTGGAAGAGGGCCGGATGCTCCTGCACGCCCGCCGCGTGGTGCTCACGGCGCTGGAGACGTACGGGCTGTGGCTGACCGACGACGTCTGCGTGCCGCGGACGCGGATCGCCGAGCTGATCCGCGGGTGCGAGAAGATCAGTTCCGAGGTGGGCCTGCGCATCGCCGTGGTCGGCCACGCCGGCGACGGCAACATGCACCCGACGATCGTGTACCAGCCGGACGACCCGGACGAGTTCGAGCGGGCCCAGCGCGCGTTCGACGAGATCCTCGAGGTGGGGCTGTCCCTGGGCGGCACGGTGACCGGGGAGCACGGGGTGGGGAAGATCAAGCGCGAGTGGCTGGCGCGGGAGATCGGACCGGTGGGGCTGCGGGTGCACCAGCAGATCAAGCGGGCGCTGGACCCGGAGAACCTGTTCAACCCGGGCTCGATGTTCTCGATGACGTAGCGGTACTACGCCCATGTACTACACTGGTTCCCGTGAATCAGGTAGGTGTGCGTGAGCTGAACCAGGACACCGCCGGGGTGCTCGCCAGGGTGAAGGCCGGCGAGGACGTCGAGATCACCGAACGCGGCACGGTGATCGCCCGTATCGTCCCGGCGCAGCCCAGTCCGGTCTCGGCTTTGATCGCTTCGGGAAAGCTGCACCCCGCCTCGGTGAACGGGCCGATGCCGCGCCCGCACGGACCCGTCCGGACCGACCTCGAGGCCGGGGAACTGGTTCGCGAACTGCGCGACGACGAACGGTACTGATGATCTACCTGGACACGGCCGCCCTGGTGAAGCTGATCCGGCACGAGGCCGAAAGTGCGGCGCTCGTCGACTGGTTGGACGAACGGCAGGGCACCGTGCTCGTCACGTCGACGCTGGCCGAGGTCGAAGTTTCGCGGGCTCTCCTGCGGAGCGAC
Source organism: Amycolatopsis mediterranei (assembly GCF_026017845.1). Lineage (NCBI taxonomy): Bacteria > Bacillati > Actinomycetota > Actinomycetes > Pseudonocardiales > Pseudonocardiaceae > Amycolatopsis > Amycolatopsis mediterranei. The sequence goes on along the minus strand of NZ_CP100416.1, from coordinate 10,318,946 downwards.
CCAGGATTGCTCACCGACGTTCCCGCGGTGATGGCCCGGGTCGCCAAGTACGAAATCGACGACGTGGTGCGCCGGACCGCCGCCGCTTACCCCTCGCCGGACCTTCGCTCGCTGGACGCCATCCACCTCGCCACCGCACATGCCGTGTTCGGCAGGCAGCTGACGTCCTTCGTCACCTACGACAAACGCCTCCTGGCCGTGGCCGAAGCGCTGGGGCTGCCGACCGACAGCCCGGGTGCGGCCGGGCCGGCTACTCCTTGATGCGCGGGATCCGCTGCGTGACCTCGGGATCCGCCTCCGCGACCGCCTTCTTCTCGCGGCGCGACTTCAGGTACTCCAGCGCGATCGGCACCACCGACACGAGCACGATCAGCACGAAGATCGCGTCGACGTTGTCCCGGATGAACCCGATGTTGCCCAGCAACGATCCGAGGATCGTGATGCCCGCGGCCCACAGGATGCCGCCGAGGACCGTGTACGTGAAGTAGCGCTTCGGGTCCATGCGGCCGATGCCCGCGATCCACGTGATGAACGTGCGGACGAACGGGACGAACCGGGCCAGCACGACCGCCTTCGGGCCGTGCTTGTCGAGGAACTCGTGCGTCTTGTCCACGTACTCGCGCTTGAAGAACTTCGAATCCGGGCGGTTGAACAGCTTCGGGCCGGCGAAGTAGCCGAGGTAGTAGCCGGCCACGTTGCCGAGCAGGGCCGCCGCCGTCACCAGGACGCAGACCAGCCACAACGGGGCGTTCAGCGTTCCGTTCGCGATGAACAGGCCCGCCGTGAACAGCAGCGAATCGCCCGGCAGGACCGGGAAGATGCTGCTCTCGATGAAGATGATCAGGCACAGCACCGCGATGACCGGTGTCGTCAGACCGCTCAGCAGGTGCTGCGGGTCCAGCCATGACGGCAGCAGCGACATCGTGTTGACCGTGCTCTGGGCGAGAATCACCTGGAAAACGGTACAGGGTCACCCTGAGTCGTGACTGAGACCCGTCAGACCAGCGTGAGCAGGCCGACCACGGACCCCGCGGCGAGTCCCAGCAGCACCGCCAGCAACAAGATCCAGTACGCGGGCAGCTGCGCCGACGTCCGCGCCGGTTCCGGCTCCGGCGGACGCGGGGTGAACGTCGTCGGTGCCTCCGCCTCCAGGGCCGCGCGCTCGCGCTCCAGCGAGTCCGCGCTCGCCCCGGAGAGCAGCCCGTACGCCGAGGGCAGCTCGTTGATCGCGCTGGTCGGGACCGCGTCGGTGGCCGGCTCGGCCCCGCGAGCCCCAGCCGGCAAGGCAGCCGACGAACCCGAAGACGTCGAAGAAGCCGGAGCGGCGGGTGACGACGAAGACGTGTCGGACGCCTTGGGTGGCGGCGGCGACACCTGCGGTGCGAAGACGGCTTGCGCGCGAAGGGCGTCCGCCAGCAGCTGCTCGGGGTCCTTCGGCTCGCTCATCTCCGCCCGTCCGCTCGCAACACCTACGTACTCAAGGTAGCCGTACCCACCTCGGCGACCCATTCTCCCCGGCGCAACACCTTCGCCGGCCGCAGGTCCTGGTCGAGGACCACGATGTCGGCCTGGTAACCGGAGCACAGCATCCCGGTCCGGTCCGCGATGCCGAGCAGCTCCGCGGGCCGCTGCGACGTCGCGTGCACCGCGTCGAGGATGCCGAGTTTCGCACCCCGGACCAGATTGCGGAAGGCGGTGTCCATCGTCAGGGTGCTGCCGGCCAGCGAACCGTTGTCGGCGAGGGTGGCGACGCCGTCGTGGACGTCGACCTCGAGGCGGCCCAGCGTGTAGCGGCCGTCCGCGGCGTCGGTGGCCGACATCGCGTCCGTGATCAGGACCGTCCGATTGCGGCCCGCGTGCTTCGCCGCGAGGCGGACCACCGTCGGGTGCAGGTGGACCAGGTCGCAGATCAGCTCGATCGTGATGCGCTCGTCGTCCAGCAGCGCGCCGATCGGGCCGGGCTCGCGGTGGTGCAGCGGCCGCATGCCGTTGAACAGGTGGGTCGCCACCGTCGCGCCCGCGTCGATCGCCGGGAGCAGCTGCTCCTCGACGCCGTCGGTGTGCCCGATGGCGGCGATCACGCCGGACTCGGCCAGCTGGCGGACGGCCTTCACGCCGCCGTGCAGCTCGGGGGCGATGGTGACCATCCGGATCGCGCCCTGGCCCGCGCGCAGGAGCTTCTCCACCGTGCCGGTGTCCGGTTCGAGCAGCGTCTCCGGGTCGTGCGCGCCGCACCGGGCCTTCGAGATGAACGGCCCCTCCAGGTGAATGCCCGCGACCTCGCCGTCCTGGACGAGCTCACGCAGCGCCGCGACCTGTTCACGCAGGATGTCCACCGGGTCCGAGACCAGGCTGGCGAGCATGGTCGTGGTGCCGTGACGGCGGTGCGCTCGCACCGCCGTCAGAAGTTCCCCGGGATCGAGGGAGGTGAACGAGCCACCTCCCCCGCCGTGGCAGTGGGTGTCGACGAACCCGGGCACGACCAGTGCCCCACCGACGTCGACGTGCTCGCCCGACGGCGGGGTCCCGGAACCCACGCCGGCGATCCGCCCGTCGGACACGGCCACCCAGCCGTCGTCGAGTAAACGGTCCGGGGCGGCGACCCGGCCGCCCATGATCACGAAATCTCCGGCGCCTCTCACGCACCCCAGCATATATTGGTCTGGACCAAGCATGGTGATACGACTCAGTGATCGGAATGGTCCACCCGGGTCACTGTGGGGCTTGCATGGCCTTCTGGAGTGCCTCGAGCGCCCGGCTGGCGGTCGATTTAACGGTACCCTTGGAGATACCTGCGGCCTCAGAGATCTCGGCCTCGCTCAGCCCGCCGTAGTACCGCAGCACCAGCACTTCGCGCTGGCGGGGCGGCAGCTTCGACAGCGCGCTGACCACGGCCTGGTGCTCGCTGGAGAGCATCGCGAGGCTCTCCGCGGAGCGCGCGTTCACCGCGTGCGGCGGCACGTACTCACGCGCCGTCTTGCGGCGGCGCAGCACGCTGCGCGACCCGTTGACCACCGCGGTGCGCAGGTAGCCGACCGCGGCCGCGGCGTCCCGGAGCCTGCTCCAGTTGCGGTGCAGGCCGGTGAAGGCCTCCTGGACCACGTCTTCCGCCGTCGCGGGCTCGTCCACCAGCAGAATCGCCAGCCGGACCAGCCGCATGCGGTGCTGGCGGTAGAGGTCTTCGAGGGTCAGCGGTGTCGGCGCCTGCGCCGGGGCCGGACCGTCCATGACCCGCAGGTGGCCGAGGGTCGCCTCGACGCTGCGTTCCGCATTGCCCTCGAGCATGAACCCCTGCCTGTTCTCGACCCCGGTTTGCACGGTGTGCCGCGTCAGCAGGTTCACGGTATTCACAGCGCTCACACAGGTACTGACGCACGCCCAGCCTATCGGGTTCAGATGCCGGTGCCACAGATCGGATGCTGGTACAGAACCGTGACACGGGTAGCGTCGGCAGGGTCCCGCCCGCGCCGACCCCGGAGATCCACATGGCCTGGTTCCTCGTCGAAATCACCTACGTCCAGGAGAAGCTGCAGGACGTCCGGCCGCGCCACCGCGAGTTCCTGGCCAAGCTGGCCGGAGAGGGCCGCGTCGCGGTCGCCGGGCCGCTCGCCGACGGCACCGCCGGCATCACGCTGTACCAGGCCGACGACGAGGCGCACCTGAAGGAGACGCTCGATCAGGACCCGTACTTCCTGGAGGGGGTCATCGCGCAGCGGTCGGTCCGCGAGTTCAAGCCGGTGATCGGCGCCTGGCTGCCGTCATAGGTCGAGCACGGTGGTGCCGCGGTCGACGCAGAGCCGCATGGCTCCGCCACCGGCCGTCGGCACCGCGCAGGTCCCGCAGAAACCCTGGCGGCACGAGTACGGCGTGCCGGGCCGGGCCGCCAGGAGGACGTCGAGCGCCGTCCGGTCGCCCGGCACCTTGAGGACCCGGCCTGACCTGCGCAAAGTCAGCTGGAACGGCGCTCCGGCGACCATCGGCGGCGGCGCGAACCGTTCGAAGTGGACGGCCTTGGCCGTGGTCAGCGCCAGGTCGGCGCGGACACCGGTGATCATCGCCACCGGGCCGCAGCAGTAGACCGACGCGCCGTCCGGGAGACCGTCGAGGAGCTCGGCGCCCGACGCCGGGATGCCGTACTCGGTGTCGGGCGGATCCACACGCGCTCGTCGTCGGGCAGCTCGCCGAGGAACGGCATCGACGCGCGGCTGCGGCCGGTGTAGACCAGCCGCCAGTCCGCGCCCGTGGCCACGCAGTGGCGGACCATCGGCAGGATCGGGGTGATCCCGATGCCGCCGGCGACGAAGAGGAACGGCCCGGCGCCGACGAGCGGGAACGCGGTCCGCGGGCCCCGGGCGGTGACGCGGGTGCCGGCGGCGAGCGCGTGGATTTCGCCCGACGCGGCGCCGATCCGCCGGACGGCGATCCGGTAGCACGCGCGGTCGGCGGGGTCGCCGCAAAGCGAGTACTGCCTGGTCAGGCCGGACGACAGCACCAGGTCGAGGTGCGCACCCGGTCGCCAGGCCGGCAGCGGGGTGCCGTTGGCGAGCCGCAGGCTCACGACGCCGTCGGCCTCGGGCCGGATTGTTTCGACGACCAGCGAAAGGTTCCGGTCCACTGTGCGCACGGGCGGCCGCCGCTTCCCGCTGAATTGCGACAAACGCCGGTAAACAGCCACCACGCCGACCAAAGTGGACATCAGGTGGTCGGTGCGCGCGCTGCCGTCGAGCCGGGTGGGCCGGCCGAGGGTCACCCCGCCGCCCGGGCCGCGGGCGAACTCGCCAGATAGGCCACCGCCTGCTCGGTGTCCCCGGTCTCGGACGGGTGGTAGCCGCGGCGGAAGTACGGCCGGATCTCGCGCAGCAGTTGACGCCCGGTCGGCAGCAGCCCCCGCTTCGCCGCCCGGCGGTATCCGCGCAGCGACGCCCGGCCGGGCGCGGTCGGGTCGGTGCGCATCAGGTATCGCGTACCGCGGGCGAAGACCCAGGCCAGCACCGGTATCACCGCCGCCATGCTGCGGACCCGCCGCCCGTACCGCCCGTCGAGGTGGGCGAACAGGTCGAACGCCACCGACCGGTGCTCGACCTCTTCGGCGCCGTGCCAGCGCAGCAGGTCCAGCATCACCGGATCGGCGCCCGCGTGCTCCAGGGGCGCGTCGAGCACCCACTGGCCGAGGAACGCGGTGTAGTGCTCGATCGCGGCGATGATCCCCAGCCACCCGAACTTCACGTTCCGGGCGCGCAGGACGAGCTGCTCGTCCCCGGACGTCACGACGCCCGGCCGGACAGTTCGTAGTCGGCCGGGTCGACCTTGCGCGTCTCCAGCCAGTAGCGCCAGGTGAAGCCCGGCCAGATCGTCCGGTTCACGCCCTGGGCGTCGAGGTACCAGCTCTTGCAGCCGCCCTGCGTCCAGACGCCCTTGACCAGCTTGTCCTGGATCTCCCGCTGGAACTCGTCCTGCACGCCCGGCCGGACGTCGAGCGCGGCGGCCCCGCGCGAATCGGCGAGCTTGATGGCGTCGACGACGTACCGCGCCTGCGACTCGATCATGAACACCACGGAGCTGTGGCCCAGCGCGGTGTTCGGGCCGAGCAGGAAGAACAGGTTCGGGTAGCCGGACACGGTGATGCCCTTGTGCGTGCGCATGCCCTCGCTCGCCCACTCCTTGGCGAGGTTGCGGCCGTCGACGCCGGTGATGTCGAGGTACTCCAGCGCGTCGGTCACCTTGAAGCCGGTGCCGTAGATGATCGCGTCGACCTCGTGCTCGACGCCGGCGGAGTCGACGATCGAGTGCGCCTTGACCTCCTTGATCCCGGACGTGTTCACCTCGACGTTCGGCCGGGCCAGCGCCGGGTAGTAGTCGTTGGAGATCAGGACGCGCTTGCAGCCCATCGTGTAGTCCGGCGTGACCTTCTTGCGCAGCGCGCGGTCCTTGATGCCCTTCGCGATGTTCCGCTTCGCGATCAGCTCGCCGGCCTTCATGATCGCCGGGTGGCCGTTGAAGCCGATCGCCCGCGCTTCGAGCAGCCAGTACAGCGCGTTGCGGTAGGCCCGCTGGGTGCCCGGGACGCGCTTGAACAGCGTCTGCGCCCACGACGGCATGGCGTGGTCGGGCTTGGGCATGATCCACGGCGGCGTCCGCTGGAACAGCGTCAGCTCGGCGACGTCGGGTGCGATCTTCGGGACGAACTGGACGGCGCTGGCGCCGGTGCCCACGACAGCAACATTCTTGCCGCGCAGGTCGTACTCGTGGTTCCAGCGCGCGGAGTGCCAGGTCTGCCCCTTGAAGCCGGCGATCCCGGGCAGCTCCGGGATCTGCGGGATGTGCAGGCCGCCGACGCCGGAGACGAGGAACTGCGCGACGAACTCGCGGCCGTCCCTGGTGGTCGCCGTCCAGCGGCGCTCGCGCTCGTCCCAGTGGGCGCCGGTCAGCTCCACGCCGAAGCGGATCTTCTCGCGCAGCCGGTACTTGTCCGCGACACGCTTGAGGTAGCCGAAGATCTCCGGCTGCGGCGAGAACGACCGTGACCAGCCCGGGTTCTGCTCGTACGAGAACGAGTACATGTGCGACTGCACGTCACACGCGCACCCGGGGTAGGAGTTGTCGCGCCAGGTACCGCCCACCTCGGTGGCCTTCTCCAGGATCACGTAGTCCCGGATGCCGGCCTTCTCGAGCTGGATCGCCTGGCCGAGCCCGGAAAACCCGGTGCCGACGATCACGACCTTGAACCGCTCGACCATCTGTGGGCCTCCGCTGCGTCGGGGATCCTGCGCAGATGACGTTACCTCAAGTAACAGTTACTTGGAAGTACCGGCTACTGATCAGTACGTCCCGCCGAGCTTGCCGTGGTTCCAGCTGACGACCTTGGTCGGCCGGAAGACCAGCCCGACGCGTTTGGCGGCCTGACCTGTGATGAAGGCGTTCATTTCGGTCGACGCGGGGTCCTCGGGCTTGGCCCCCGAGTACCGCGGTCGCGACGCCGTCTTCGTGCGGGAAGTACCAGAGCGGCGCGAGGTGCGGGCGGCCGTTCGGGCCGATGCCGGCGACGTTGATGACCTTCTGCCCGGCGAGGTACTCGCTGTGACAACCGGGGCTTCGCCCCGGGCCGGGGGCTTCGCCACCCCGGCCCCCGAAAAGCACGGGGTCCCGTCCTCGGTCATCCTGATCTGGTCGCGACGGGACATCTTCACCCCTTGGTGGCGGCCCGCCCGCCGTGGCCGGTGACCGCCGACTCGAACGCGCCGCGGGCCTCGATGTCGGCCAGCGCGGCTTTGTCCGCCGAAGGTACCCGGCTGCGGGAGCCGATTTCGATGATCGGCGGCAGGAACGCGCGCAGCAGCTTGAGCCCGCCGACCCAGCGCGGCACGTGGATGGTCCGGGCGCGCTTGAGGATGCCGGCTTCGAGGTCGTCCAAGGCGACGTCCAGCGGGTAGGTCTTGCCGATCAGGCCGGGCATCGACGCGCGGAGCTTGCCGAACACCGGGTGCGCGTCGGCGCTCTCGACGAGGTCGGTGCGGATCCACGTCGGGTGCGCGACGCCGACCTTGACGCCCAGGTGGGCGACCTCGGCGCGCAGGCTGTTCGAGAAGGCTTCGACGCCGGCCTTGGCGGCGGCGTAGTTCGCCATGCCCGGCGCGTGCGTGATCGCGGCGAGCGACGAAATCGCCAGCAGGTAGCCCTTGCGCTCGATGACGTGCGGGAGCGTGACGCGGAACGTCCGCCAGACGCCGAGCAGGTCGACCTCGATGACCTTCTCGAACGCGGCCCGGTCGACCGAGCGGACGAAGCCCGCGGTCGCGATGCCGGCGTTCGCGATGACGACGTCGATCCCGCCGAAGTGCGCCACGACGCCGGCCGTCGCGCGCTCGAGCGCGGCCCAGCTGGTGACGTCGGCTTCCCAGGATTTCGCATTTGGGCCGATCCGGTCGGCGACCTTCCGCTGCTCCTCGGCTTCGAGGCCGACGAGGGCGACCTTGGCGCCGCGGGCGGCCAGCCGTTCGGCGAGGCCGGCGCCGATGCCGCGGGCCGCGCCGGTGATCAGCACGACCTTGCCGTCGACCTTCTTGGTGCCGCTCAGCAGCGAAAACGGGTTGGCCACGGTGCCCTCCTGGACGTCGAACGTCGCTCTCGGAGGGCACCGTACCTCACCTTACTGGCGGTAAGCTACCCGAAAGTAGGTTCTAGGCCTCGTTCAAGGCGGTGACTTCGGCGTCGGTCAGCTCCAGCGAGACCGACGCGATCAGGTCGGTGAGCTGCTCGGGTGTCCGCGCGCTCGCGATGGGGGCGGCGACCGTCGGCTGCTGCCGCAGCCACGCGAGCGACACCGTGGCCACCGAAACGCCGTGCGCCTGGGCGACTTCGTCCAGTGCGGCGAGGACGCGGTCGCCGCCCTTGTCCAAATAGGACAAAGCGCGCGCGGCGCGCGGGCTGTCGCCGGTCTCGTCCTTCGTGCGGTACTTGCCGGTGAGGAAGCCCATGGCGAGGGCGAAGTACGGCAGGGTCGCGAGGCCTTCGCGCTCGACGAGCGGTGCGAGGTCGCGTTCGTAGTCCCGCTCGACGAGGTTGTAGTGCGGCTGCAGCACGGCGAACCGCGCGAAGCCGTTCTTGTCCGAAATGGACAGTGCATCGGCGAGCCGTCCGGCGGTGTAGTTCGACGCGCCGACGTACCGGACCTTGCCCGCGCGGACCAGCGCGTCGAACGCCTCCAGGGTTTCTTCGAGCGGGGTGTCCGGGTCGTCGCGGTGGGCGTAGTAGAGGTCGATGTGGTCGGTCTGCAGGCGCCGCAGCGAGTCCTCGGCCGCGGCCTGGATGTTCTTCGCCGACAGGCCCGGCCGGCCGTCCCACATCCCGACCTTGGTCGCCACGACGACGTCGTCACGCCGGCCGCGGGCGGCCAGCCAGTTGCCGATGATCGTCTCGGAGCCCCCACCGCCGCCGTAGAGGTCCGCGCTGTCCAGGAAGTTGCCGCCCGCCGCGGTGTAGGCGTCCAGCACGGCGAAGGACTGCGGCTCGTCGGCCGTCCAGCCGAAGACGTTGCACCCGAGGTTGAGCCCGTACACGTCGAGGTCGGTGTTACCCAGCTTGGTCATGCCCCCGACGTTAATACTTCCCGCGATCCGGGAAACCCGGGAGGAAAATCGCCGTCTCGTGCGTTGAGGTGTTCCATGGCAATCGAACTCGGCAAGCTCGGTATCTGGCGGCACTACTCGGGCGTCGACGCGCAGTTCGCGGCGGAGGCGGAGAAGCTCGGCTACGGCACGATCTGGCTGGGGGCGTCCCCGGGTGGGGACCTCGCCTACGTGGACGATCTCCTCGCGGCGACGGACCACCTGGTCATCGCGACCGGCATCGTGAACATCTGGCAGGACGAGCCCGCGGACATCGCCCGCGCGTACGAACGGATTGTCGCCAAGTACCCGGACCGCTTCCTGCTCGGCGTCGGCGCGGGCCACCCCGAGGCGTCCAAGGAGTACAAGAAGCCGTACACGGCCCTGGTCGACTACCTCGACGGCCTGGACGCGGCGGGGGTCCCGGTGGCCGGCCGCGCCTTGGCGGCGCTCGGCCCGAAGGTCATCGAGCTGGCCCGCGACCGGACGGCGGGGGCGCACCCGTACCTGACGACGCCGGAGCACACGCGGGGAGCTCGCGAGATCCTGGGCGCGGGCAAGCTGCTGGCCCCGGAGCAGAAGGTGGTCCTCGGCACCGACGCCGCCGAGGCCCGCGCGATCGGCCGCAACACCGTGAAGTTCTACCTCGGGCTGTCGAACTACGTCGCCAACCTGCGCAAACTCGGCTTCACGGACGAGGACGTCGAAGGCGAGGGCAGCGACCGCCTGGTCGACGCACTGGCCCTGCACGGCGACGCGGACACGATCGCGACGGGCCTCCGCGCCCACCTCGAAGCGGGTGCCGACCACGTGAACATCCAGGTGCTCAACGAGGATCCCTGGCCGGCTTACAGCGAGGTGGCGGCCGCGCTGCGCTGAGTGTGATCTCCGTCCGGTCGCCGCTCACCGCGGTGACCGGACGGACCGCTTTCTGAACCGATCCGACGTGCGGGAAAGTTTCTGCACGGTGACCGGTGTGCGTCGGCGGTACACCTCGTACGATGCGGTCGGGACCACCCTGTGCCAAGGAGGAGTAACGATGCCCATCGCCACCCCCGAGGTCTACGCGGAGATGCTCGACCGGGCCAAGGCGAACGAGTTCGCCTACCCGGCCATCAACGTGACCTCGTCCGAAACCGTGAACGCCGCCATCCGCGGCTTCGCCGAGGCGGAGAGCGACGGCATCATCCAGTTCTCCACGGGCGGTGCGGAGTTCGCGTCGGGCCAGAAGGTCAAGGACATGGTGACCGGCGCGACCGCGCTCGCGGAGTTCGCCCAGGTCGTCGCGGCGAAGTACGACGTGAACGTGGCGCTGCACACCGACCACTGCCCGAAGGACAAGCTGGACGGCTTCGTCCGTCCGCTGATCGAGATCTCGGCCGAGCGCGTCAAGAACGGCCAGAACCCGCTGTTCCAGTCCCACATGTGGGACGGCTCGGCGATCGACCTCGACGAGAACCTCGAGATCGCCGCGGAGCTGCTGGCCAAGACGGCGGCCGCGCACATCATCCTCGAGGTCGAGATCGGCGTCGTCGGCGGCGAGGAGGACGGCGTCGAGGCGGAGATCAACGAGAAGCTGTACACCGCCGAAGGCGACTTCCTGAAGACGATCGACGCGCTCGGCGCCGGCGAGAAGGGCCGCTACCTGCTGGCGGCCACGTTCGGCAACGTCCACGGCGTGTACAAGCCGGGCAACGTGAAGCTGCGCCCGGACGTGCTGAAGGGCGGCCAGGAGGCGGCGTCGAAGAAGCTCGGCCTGGACGCGGGTTCGAAGCCGTTCGAGCTGGTCTTCCACGGCGGCTCGGGCTCGCTCCCGGAGGAGATCCGCGAGGCGGTGTCCTACGGCGTGGTGAAGATGAACGTCGACACGGACACGCAGTACGCGTTCACCCGCCCGATCGTCGACCACTTCTTCAAGAACTACGACGGCGTCCTGAAGATCGACGGCGAGGTCGGCAACAAGAAGGTCTACGACCCGCGGTCGTACCTGAAGGCCGCGGAGGCCGGCATGGCCCAGCGCGTCGTCGAGGCCTGCCAGGCCCTCGGCTCGGCGGGCACGAAGCTCAAGTAAGTCTTTTCGCGCGAAGGGCCGCCACGGTCGTGGCGGCCCTTCGCCGTGTTCAGACCGTTTCGGCGACCGAACGCCGAGCCGTCCAGCGGCGGCTCACCGGGCCCGCTGCCGCCCAGAGGGCGAACACCCCGCCCAGCACCACCAGGGCCGTCCAGTAGGCCGCCGGTGGGGCCGACTCCGTGTGCGCGTCACCGAGCACCCAGGGCCGGAACTGCGACTGCAGCCAGAACGCGCCGTACCCGAACGCCGTCACCAGCAGCGCCCCCGCGGCCGCGCGGACGACGCCGTGGCTCATCGCGAACGCCAGGTCCACCGCAAGCCCCACCGCCAGCAGGTAGAACGGCACCGTCGACACCGGGAAGCCCAGCCCGAGCAGCAGCGGCCACATCACCGAGCGATAAGCGACGTACGCCAGCGCCACCAGCGAAGCCGACCAGCGGAAACCCAAAGTCTTCCTGGCCAGAGCCAGTATCAGCGCCATCACGCCGATGCCCCACAGCGGGTACACCCACTCCGGGATCGGCATCGTGAAGTGCAGCACCGCCGTCCGGTCGACCGGGTGCCCGATCTGGTTGGCCGCGAAGTCCAGCAGGGACTTCTCCGCCTCCGGCTCCCCGCGCTCCCAGGCGCGCAGGCCGAGGATGCCGTACTCCTGCTGGCCGTTCGGGAAGAACGTGTTCTCCAGGAGGAACGCCCACAGCGCGAGCAGCACGCCCGTCCGGAACCGCCCGGGCGGGGACAGCCGGAGCCAGCCGAGCAGGACACCGGCCTGCATGATGCCCGTGCCGAGGTAGAGCATCATGTGCGACGGGCTCCACGCGGTCAGGTCGAGGCCGTTGACGCGGTGGTTGATGACGTCCAGCGGGGCCGCGACCAGGAACGTCAGCAGGCCGATCTGCATCAGCCGCAGCGACGTCTTGTCGGCGCCGAGACCCGTGTAGCTGTGGATCGCCACCAGCACCACGATGATCACCGTGCCGACGGTGTTGATCAGGTGCGGGGGCGCCAGGTCGTCGCGCAGCCACCTGAAGTGCCACGACATGTCCCACGACGAGCCGAGCAGCTTGAACGCGAACGCCGCCAGCCACATCCCGTAGCAGAACCGGAGCACCCAGTCCGGGGTCGGCTGCCCGGGGGCGCCGCGGTGCCAGTGCCGCGTGAAGAACAGCCGCGTCTTGCCGACGGGACTGCGCGGGATCACGTCCACCGGGACGTCGACTGCCTTGGCCATGCCGGACATCATGGCCGGTCATGGTCACGAGTGGGTCAGGACAGTGGCAAAGGACGCCAAAATCGGGGTTCCCCCGACCTTCTTCCCCGCCGCCACCCGCAACGGAGGCGCTTCGCGCCCGGGTTCACCCCTACGGGTGGATCACTTGCTCCCGGCCGCCTCGGCTTGGCATGGTGTCGCGCCATGATGCCGAAACGAGTTGTCGCGGCGGTGCTGGTCGCCGCCCTGGTGCTGGCCGGAGCCGGGGTGCTGGGGAGCCTGTTCCTCTAGAGGCAGAATGGGTGGCATGACGCACAACCTGCTCGGCCCCGAGCCGACGCTGCTGCCCGAGCACACCGCCGCCCAGGCCGCGCTCGACGCCGGGACCGACCCGGCCACCGTCGCCGCCGAACACCCCGACTACAGCGAGGCCTGGGCTTCGCTGGCCGAGAAGGCCTTCGACGCGGGCGAGACCGTCGCCGCCTACGCGTACGCCCGCACCGGCTACCACCGGGGTCTCGACCAGCTGCGCCGCGCGGGCTGGAAGGGCTTCGGCCCGGTGCCCTGGGCGCACCGCCCCAACCAGGGGTTCCTCCGCGCCCTCGCCGTCCTGGGCAAGGCCGCCGGGAAGATCGGCGAGACCGAGGAGTTCGAGCGCTGCCGGACGTTCCTCGCCGACTCCGACCCCGCGGCCGCGGAAGCCACCGGCCTGAAGTGACGCCGCGGGCCCGGGACCGCGCGGTCCCGGGCCCGCCGCCGGTCAGAACCAGCCGCAGTTCACCGGCGCCGGGAGGCCGGCGAAGCGGCCCTCGAGCCAGGCGAACGCCTCCGGGTAGGCGCGCACCGCGCCGAGCACGTGCGTCGGCACCAGTGACGTGCTGAACTGCACCTGCACGCCCTTGCCGCACCACGTCCGGCCCAGGTCGCGGTCCTGCGCGTAGGGCACGATGTCGTCGAGCGCGCTGTGGACGATCAACACCGGCGCCGACGGCGTCAGCGCCCCGATCTTCTGCTCGGCCACCCGCGACCGGTACGGCTCCTCGCCGAGGTACGCGACGAGCGACCGGCCGTCGGTGGTCAGCGTCGAGGACTGCGTGAACGCGTGCGCGGCGATCGCTTCCACCGTGCACTCGGTGCGGACCTGCTCGAACAGCTGCTTCCCGCGCGCGTTGAGCAGCGCCGGGATGTTCAGCTCGGGGTAGGCGTAGTTCATGCTCACCAGCGCGAAGCCGAGGAAGCCGACCGCGTAGTGGCCGTCGAGGTTCTTGGCCACCTCGGCCAGGTCCGCCGGCACCGCCCCCGCGTATGCGCCCTTCAGCTTCAGCTCGGGGGCGTAGCTCGGCTGCAGCTCCGCCGCCGCGGCCGACGCGCCGCCGCCTTGGGAATAGCCCGCGATCGCCACCGGGCCGTCGTCCGGGAGCCCCGCCTCCGGCAGCCGCTGGGCCGCGCGGATCGCGTCGAGCACGGCGTGGCCCTCCGACGCGCGGTTGACGTACGTGTGGTCTCCGGGCGTGCCGAGCCCTTCGTAGTCGGTGACGACGACGCCGTACCCCCGCGTCAGCAGCCCCGCGATGAACGGCCCTTCGTACTCGAAGCCCGCGGCAAGCGCTTTCGACGGCGCGCAGTCGTCGCCCTCGCCCTGGGTGCCGACGGCGTAGGAAACGAGCGGGCGCACCCCGGCGCCGTGCCACGCCGACCGCGGGGTCAGCACCGTGCCGGTGACGGCGATCGGCGAGCCGTGCGTGTCGGTGCTGCGGTACATGATCCGCTGCACGCTCGCGTCGGCCTTGATCAGCTGGATCGGATCGATGTAGAACGTCGACGCCTCGTGCCGGATGACGTCGCCGTTGCGGCCGGCGGGCAGGGGGGACGGCGGATCGTAGAAGGACGCGGCGGAGGCCTGCGGCGGGCCAAGCGTCGCCAAGGCCAGAACGGAAACGGTGGCGACGGCCGCGGAGAGGGCGCGACGGAGGAAGATACGCATGCTTGCTCCTCGTTGAGCAGGTCGAGTGCGCGGGGGACACCTTTTTAGACAGAGGTGTCGGAAAAAGAATCACGTGAGGTGGACCACCATGTCAAGCCCGGCGCCGCGCGGGCGGCCGCGCAAGCTCCCGGTTTCGGAGCAGCGCGCCCGCGTGCTGCGGGCGACCGCCCGGGTCGTCGCGCAGCACGGGATGCAAGGCGCGACGATCGAGCAGATCGCGCGTGAGGCCGGCGTCTCGCGCCAAGCCGTCTACGAGCAGTTCGGCGACCGGGCGACGCTGTTCGCCGAGGTCGTGGCGGACACCGAAGAGAGGGCTTTCACCGCCATCGCGGGGCCGTCGGTGGCCGACGAGCAGCCCGGCCTGCGGGCTTGGGCGCGGGCCAACTACGCCAACATGGTCACCTTCGTCGCCGACCACCCCGAGGGCTACGGCGTGCTCCGCGCGGCCGAGCGGGCGGGCGACCCCGCTCTCACCCGGTTGAGGGAGCGGCTGGCCGTCGTCTACGCCGAAGCCAGCCGCAAGCGGTGGGCCGCGCACGGCATCGACTCGGGCCGCGCGGACCGCGCGCTCGTCACGCTCTTCTTCGCGATGACCGAGTCACTGGTCCAGGCCACCTGGGACGGCGAGCCGCCGGACCAGGACGCGCTGATCGACCTGCTCACCGAATTCACCGTCGGCGGCGTCGCCCGCCTGCAGACCAAGGCGAGCGACGTCATCGACCGGTTGCGGTAGGGCGCGCTAAGCCGCGGCCAAGGCCGCCGCGGCCGACCCCACCACCCGGTTTCGCCCGCCGTGTTTGGCCGCGTACACGGCCGCGTCGGCGGACGCCATCACCTCCTCGATGGACGAACCGTCCAGCGGGTAGGCGGCGACGCCGATCGACGCCGTCTGCCGTTCGATGTCGACGGCGGCGCCGGCGTTGGTCGTGGTGCTGATGATCAGCTCGCTGACCCGTTGCCGGATCCGTTCCGCGGTGACGATCGCGTCCTCTTTGGACGTCGAAGGCAGCAGCGCGACGAACTCTTCGCCGCCGAACCGGCCGACCAGGTCGTGCGCCCTGGTCTCCTGCCTGACCACGGCGGCGACCGCCTTGAGCACGTCGTCCCCCGCGAGGTGCCCGTAGGTGTCGTTGATCCGCTTGAAGTGGTCGAGGTCGATCATCATGGCGCCGAAGCTGCCGTTCTCCCGCTGCGCCCGCGAGATCTCGCGCTGCGCGCCGTCCTGCCAGGTGGTGGCGTTGAGCAGCTGCGTCTTCTGGTCGGTCGTGGCCAGCTCTTCCAGCCGCTTGATCAGCACGGACCGCTGCAGCACGTAGAGCGGCAGGATGACCAGCACCGACAGCAGCGGCTCGTGGCCGAGCACCATCACCAGCAGGCCGCCGACGCACAGCGTGGACAGCTCGAGGAGGTTGTCGTCCATGCCGCCCAGGCAGCTCTCGACCGTCGCCTCGGCCGGGTTGGCGAGGTAGAGGCCGAGTCCGGTGAGGGCGGCGTTGACCACGAAGTACACCAGCACCGCGATCGAGACGGTGACGACGCTGAGTGCCGGTGAGTACAGCGTGACCAGCCCGGCCGAGCACGCCGACAGCGTCGCGCTGGTGGCGTTCGCGGCGACGCGGTGCGGCTGGCCCGGACGGGTGCCCGACCAGCTGCGCAGCGCCAGACCGACGTAGAGGGTCACCCCGAGCAAGGTGACCAGCTGCGTCGGCAGCAGCAGGGCGGCGGGCAGGAGCCACACCGACGTCATGTTCATGTGCGGGCCGTCGCTCAGGATGCGGCGCTGGCGCTCGATCCGGCGGCTGACCTCGGTTTGGGCCAGTGCGAGGGCCCCCAGCAGGCCCAGGATGCCCAGGTGCTTCAACGTGACCGGGGTGGTGACCGTGGCGACGGTCGTCCAGCCCACCAGTACTGCGATCGCCGCGAGCGTGACAGCGATCCAGCGGGGCGGCCGCCGCCACAGTGCCCAGCCCGCAACACCAGAAATCACGCCTTGTCCAGACCGTTCCCCCAATGTGACCATTTTTCCCCCAAACCCTTGCGCTCGGTGGTGGTGATGAACCACTCACGGACAGTTTCAGCCCGTTTGCCGTCTGTCCACAAGGGCCTTAGGTGTGTACATTTTCCGGGACGCCGGATCGAAGGGTGGCCAGCGATGCGTTCCAGAGATCAGTGAGCCGGAGCCGCGCCGCAAGGTCGCGATGACGAAGCCAGCGTGTCGAGCGTGTTCAGGCGTGTTCGGCGCGCTGGGTTTCGAAGTCATGCCCGTCTTCGCCGGCCCTTGAAGTCCGCGCGCGCCGCCACGCCAGCGCGAGCGGCGCCGTAAGTATCAATCCGGCAACGCCGAAGATTCCGACGGTCGTCTGCGCCCCGAAGTAGTCGGTCAGCACGCCGCCGATGAGCGGGCTCACGCCGAGCATCGTCGTCAGCCCGGTGTTGGACAGCCCCATCGTCTGCGCGCGGTTCTCGTCCGGGACCGCCAGCGTGAGCGACGCCGTCGCCTGCAGCAGCGCGACCGCGCCGAACGCCCCGGACAGGACGAACAGGACGATCGACACCCACGGGCCGGGCTGCGCGAAGCCCACCAGCATGGGCACCCCGCACAGCGCCGACAGCGGCGCGATCAGCTTCGGCCGCGTGTCGGCCGGCACCCACCGCGTGAAGACGAACGTGCCGATCACGCTGCCCACCGGGTCGGCCGCGAGCAGCAGCCCGACCAGTTCGGGGCCGCCACCCGCCGACGCCACGTACGGCGCGGCGATCCCCTCGTAGACCGGCAGCAGGCCCATCAGCCAGGTGAACAGCACCAGCGTTCGCAGCGCCGGGTTGGCGAACGCCACCCGGCCCCCCGCGCTGATCGTGGCGAAGAACGACTTCCGCGTCTCCGCCTTCGCGGCGGCCGGCCGGGGACGCACACCGAACCGGACGAAGGCCGCGGACAGCAGGAAAGTGACCGCGTCGAGCACCAGGGCCACGTGCGGGTCGAGCGCCAGCAGCAGCGCGCCGCCACCGGCGAACCCGAGCAGCTGCGCGGACTGGACGGTCATGGTCCGCACGCCCATGCCGACGACGAACCGGTCGCCCTCCAGGACCTGCGGCAACAGCGCGAGCTGGGCGGCCTTGAACGGCGGGTTCAGCAGCGAGACGCCGCCGACGAGCACGCAGACCACCCAGAACGGCAGCTGGGGCACTGCGACGAGCAGGATCAGCCCGGCCCGGACCAGGTCGACGGCGACCATCACGGTGCGCCGGGAGAACCGGTCGGCGAGACCGGTCAGGAAGATGCCGCCGATCAGCGACGGGGCGAAGGTCAGCGCGTAGGTGAGACCGGTCAGCGCGGCGGAGCCGGTGGTGGTGAACACGAGGATCGAGAGCGCGACTCTCGCCAGCTGGTCACCGGCGATCGACAACAGTTCCGCGAACCAGAGCGCCCGGAACTCGGCGATCCCGAACACCTCGCGGAACGTGACCCGGTCCGGCGGTGCTGCCATGCGTTTCTCCGACTCCGTGTGCAGACCGTGCCCTGCTTCGGACCAGTCGTCGATTTGACCGGCTGGTCACCAGGACGTCACGGTAAGTGAGTTCCCCCAGCCAGTGTCCCGTGACGGTGGGTAAATCTCTAGGTTCTTTCGCTGGTATCCAAGGTGTCACGGAGCTTTCCCGAACGGGTCAGACGATAGCCCGCAGTGTCTGACCGGTCGCCCAGGAGTCACCGGAGGATCATTCCGTACCCCTTGGTCGGTCGCCAGGGGCAAAAGTAGCCACCTCGCGTTCACGAGGTGGCCACGGGGAAGAACCCGAGCGCTCAGCCGGTCCGGCGTGCGCGTTCGATCACTTCGATCGACGTGCGGACCTGCTCGAAGCTGGGCGGCGCTGCCCGGTTGAACACGACGGTCAGGGACCGACGCGGGATGATCACGAACTCGACGTCCACCCCGGCCGCCTCCGCGGCGGCCTCGACGACGTCCCGCCAGTGCTCGGGGTCGATCCCGTCCGGATCGGCCCATTCGTGGGCGAAGATCGCCCAGTTCCCCCGGAGGAGGGTGCCGACCACGTCCTGCGCGGTGTGGACGCGGTGCGGCGAACCGATCTCATCGGTCAAGTATCCGCAGGTGGGGGTGCTGTGACAGCCGCGGCTTCGCCGCGGGCCGGGGGCTTCGCCACCCGGACCCCCGAAGGGAAGCTGTGACAGCCGCGGCTTCGCCGCGGGCCGGGGGCTTCGCCACCCGGACCCCCGAAGGGAAGCTGTCGAGGCCCGGGCGCCTGAGGTGGACGAAGGACAAGTTCGCTCCTTTCACCGGTGTGCCCGTGGAATTCGGAGCCGCCACCCGGAGCGGATGGGTCCGGCCCGGGATTCCGCTCTTTGGGACGGGCTTCCCGCGCCGGAACCCGGGCGTAGCTTCGGGTCCGTGGCCGACCTCCCGCCGTTCACCCTGGCTGTCGTGGGCGCCGGACCCCGCGGGGTCGGGGTCCTCGAACGGCTCGGCGCGAACGCCGCCGAACTGCTCGGCGGCCGGCGGCTCGAGGTGCACCTGATCGACCCGTTCCCACCGGGGCCCGGCCGGGTCTGGCGCTACGACCAGTCGCCACTGCTGCGGATGAACTCCATGCCCGAGGACGTCACGATGTTCACCGACGAGTCGGTGAAGATGGCGGGCCCGGTGCGGCCGGGGCCGTCGCTGCTGGAGTGGGCGCGGAAGGTGCGTGACGGCGGGCTCGACGCCGACGTGCCGTCCGACGTCGGCGCCGAGCTGACGGCGCTCGACCCCTTCCACTTCCCGACCCGGCGCCTGCAGAGCGCCTACCTCACCTGGGTCTACCGGAAGGTCGTCGAGGACCTGCCCGAAGAGGTCGACGTCTTCGAGCACGCGGCCCGCGCGACCGGGGTCGACGGCCACACCGTCAGCCTGTCCGACGGATCGGCGATCGTGGCGGACGCCGTCGTCTTCACCGTCGGCCACCTCGACGCGGAACCGGACGAGCGGGAGTGCGAGCTGGCCTCGTTCGCCGCGCGGCACGGGCTGTCCTACTACCCGGCCGGCTACACCGCCGACGTCGACTACGCGGGCGTCGAACCGGGCGAAACCGTGCTCGTGCGCGGGTTCGGGCTGGCGTTCGTCGACCTGATGCTGCTGCTGACCGAGGGCCGCGGCGGCCGGTTCGAGGACCTCCCGTGCGGCGGCCTGCGCTACCACCCGAGCGGCGCCGAACCGGTGCTGCACGTCGGCTCGCGGCGCGGAGTGCCCTACCACGCGAAGATCGGCTACCGGCTGCGCGGGAAACCCGCGCGGCTGCCCCGGTTCTTCGACGCCTACGCCATGGACGGGCTGGCCGGGGCCGCTCTCGACTTCCGCGCGGACGTCTGGCCGCTGGTCGCGAAGGAACTGGCCTGGGGCTACTACAGCGAGCTGTTCACCGGGCACCCCGGCCGCGTCCGCATGGACTTCGCCGTGTTCGCCGACGCCTTCGCCGACCTGGCCTGGGATTCGCCCGCGATGCGGGAGCTCGTCGTGCGGGCGGTGCCCGCCGAGGCCGACCGCCTCGACCTCGACCGGCTGGACCGGCCGATGGCGGACCGGACCTTCGGCACGGCGGAGGAGTTCGGCAAGGAGCTGCGCAAGTACGTCGAGGCCGACCTGGCGCGCCGGGCGGACCCGGAGTTCAGCGCCGACCTGGGTGCGTTCACGGCGCTGCTTTCGGTGTACAGCCAGCTGCCCGTGTTGGTCCAAAAAGGACGGCTGGGGGCGGCGTCGCAGGTGTCCGATATGGACGGCTGGTTCCACGGGTTCTTCTCCTACTACGCCAGCGGTCCGCCACCGCGGCGCCTGGAGGAACTGCTCGCGCTGCACGAAGCGGGGATCGTTTCCTTCGCGGGCGCGGAAATGCGGGTGACGGCGGAGCGCGGGGTCTTCGTGGCCTCGTCGGCGAGCCACCCGCAGACGGTCGAAGCCCGCACGCTGATCGAGGCGCGGCTGCCGGGCCCGAGCGTCACCCGCGCGGCCGACGGCCTGCTCCGGCAGCTGCGCGACGCGGGCGAGCTGGCGGAAGAGACGGTGGCGGACCCGGTGACCGGCGCTTTGCTGCCGTCGGGCCGCATCCACACGCGCGTGTCGGACTCCCGGGTGCTCGACGGAAACGGACGTCCCCACCCGCACCGGTTCGCGGTGGGCCCGCACACGAGCGCCCGCTCGACGGCGGCCTTCACGCGGCCGCGGACGAACGCATTGCCCTTCCGCCAGAACGACGCGGTGGCGCGGGAGATCCTGGCGCTCGTCAGCCCGCCCAGCTGACGCCGCCGCCCCGGTGCAGTGAATGACTCATTCCTGGCGTCGGACGTCAGGAATGAGTCATTCACTGCGTTCCTGGCTCCAGCTGACCAGTTCGTCCAGAACCCGGGCGGGCGTGGGCATCCCGGCGATCTCGGCCGCGATTCCGCGCGCGGTGGTCCGCGCGGTGGGGTCCGCCAGGAGTTCCCGGGCGGCGGCTTCGATGGCGGGCATCGTGATCTCGTCGCCCGCCAAGGACTTCGCGGCACCCAGCGCGGAGAGGGTGTCCGCGTTGGCGAACTGGTCGGCGCCCTGGGGCAGGATCAGCTGCGGCAGGCCGGCGGCGAGCGACCCCAGCACCGTCCCCGTGCCGCCGTGGTGCACCACCAGGCCCGCGTGTTCGAGGACCTCGGCCTGCGGCACGAACCCGGCGACCCGCACGTTTTCCGGCACCGGGCCCAGCGTCGAGGGATCACCCGGCCCGAGCGCGACGAGCACGTCCACGCCCAGGCGGGCCAGCGCGTGGATCGCCCGGCGCAGCACCTGCGTCGCGCCGAAGACCACCGTGCCCAAGGTCAGGTACACGAAGCCGTCTTCGGGCAGTGGCGGCAGCGGGACGTCGGGGTCGTACGGCGTCGGGCGCATCCGGAACACCTTCGGCACGGCCGCCGTGCCCGGGTCGCGGATGCTGTCGGGCCAGATGTCGACGCAGGCGTCACCGAACAGGGCGTCCGCGGGCAGCGTGCCCCACAGCGGCCGCAGCCGTTCGGCGGCGACGGCCAGGACCTCCGGCGGCATCGACCGCGCGATCGCGACCGAGACGACGGGGATGCCCGCGCGGCGGGCCGCCACCCCGGCGCCGACGTCGCTCATCTCGTAGACCACCAGCCCGGGCCGCAGGTCCGGGAGCAGCGGTGTCAGGTCGTCGAGCAGCGAGCGCGGCAGCAGCTCGCCGAACGTCGTGAGGGCGAGGTCGAGGAACCCGGCGTCCTCGCCGTGCCGCTGCTTGGCTTCGGCTTCCGCCTCGGCGATGCCGAGGCCGGCGCGGTGGGCCTCGAAGCCGAGCTCACGCACCTTCGGCACGAACGCTTCGCCGGTGCCGAAGACGACTTCGTGCCCGGCGGCACGCGCCGCGTTCGCCAGCGGGAGCAGGGGAAAGAGGTGGCCGTACGCCGGGCGGCACGTGAAGAGGATCCGCACCGCCCGAGCGTACCGGCGTCAGCAGCGGTTGAGCATGTCCGTCAGTGCAGTCTTTTCGGCGGAGTTGATCGTCAGCTTGAACTTGTACTTCACCGCGACCCACATCTTCGCGTAGGTGCACCAGTAGCCGACGAGCGGCGGCTTCCACGCGTCGGGCGACTTGTCGCCCTTCTCCTGGTTGACGTTGTCCGTCACGGCGATCAGCTGCGGGTCGGTGAGGTCGTTCGCATACGCCTGGCGCTGCGCGGTCGTCCACGACGACGCGCCGGTGCGCCACGCGTCGGCCAGCGGCACGACGTGGTCGATGTCCACATCGGACGCCGCGGTCCAGGTTGCGCCGTCGTACGGGCTGAACCACTTGCCGGAGGTCGCGGCGCAACTGGAGTCGGTCACCACGTTCGTGCCGTCGCGCTTCAGCACCACTTCGCGGGTGTTGCAGCTGTTGCCCTGGTCGATCCAGTGCGGGAACTTGTCGCGGCTGTAGCCGGTCTGCGAGCCGTCGGCCTTGACGGTCAGCGCCGTGAGCTCGGACTTCGCCGTGGTGGCCGACGGGATGCCCGGCGGGGTCGCGTCCGCGACGCCGGCCAGCGTGCCGGACAGCACCGCGGTGACGGCCAGCACAGTGAACGAATGACGAACAGCACGCCTGGTTGGCATTTTGCTGCCTCCGTGTCAGAAGTGGGGACAGCTCACCCTGAAGCACGGGAGTGGCGGGTACAACACGTATAGGTGACATGTTGCTGCCCGTCAATGAACACCACGTGACCCGCGGCGCACCGTGCGGTGTCGCTCAGAGGGCGCCCCGGACCAGCCGCAGGTCCTCGGTGTGCCGGTACCAGGTCCACTTGTTCACCGCGCGCTCGTGGACGACGTCGTCGAGCACCGGCCGGGTCGGGATGCAGCCGATCTGGAACGCCCGCGAGTACAGCGTCGTCGGCCGCTTGAAGATGGTGCCCTTCACGACGCGGACGGCGAGGCCGGGGCCGCCCGGGTCCGGCAGCACCTCGATCGACGCGGCCGGTCCCCGCAGGGCCACCTGTTCGTCGGCGTAGGCCACACCGCGGACCATCCGCAGCTGCCCGCGCCCGACGAGCACGCCGCCGACGTCGTCGCGGATCAGCGGCACCGGGTCGACCTCGCCGCGCAACGCCAGCGCGAGCGCCTGCAGCGGCGTCTTCGGCAACCCCCAGAGCGCGCCGACGACCGAGTCCGGCGCCGACGGTACGAACCCGACCGACACGCCGGAGAGCGCGTCCTTCCGGAGCAGGCGCAGCACGACGGCGGCGAGGTCGGCGTCCGTGCCGGAAACGACCAGGTGATCGTGTTCGCCCAGCAAGGGGTCGATTTCCGCCTTGCCGGGACGGCTCCGCACGCGGATCGACTCGACGTCGTCGACCTCTTCGAAGCCGGCCGGATCGTCGCCACAAGCCACCACTATTCCGCGCACCCGCGGGTCCTCCGTTACGCTCATGCACCGGCATTGAGCAGCGCCACCGGTGTCCGTCCGGGACACTAAACCTCACGTCGTCGAACACCTGGAGTGTCACATGCCGGCCATCGTGCTCATCGGGGCCCAATGGGGAGACGAAGGCAAGGGCAAGGCCACCGACCTGATGGGTGACCGCGTCCAGTGGGTCGTCCGCTACCAGGGTGGCAACAACGCCGGTCACACGGTCGTCCTGCCGAACGGCGAGAACTTCGCCCTGCACCTCATCCCGTCCGGCATCCTGACCCCGGGCGTGACCAACGTCATCGGCAACGGCGTGGTGGTGGACCCCGGCGTGCTGCTGGAAGAGCTCTCCGGCCTCGAAGCGCGGGACGTGGACACGTCCAAGCTGCTGATTTCGGCCGACGCGCACCTGATCATGCCGTACCACGTGGCCATCGACAAAGTCACCGAGCGGTACCTCGGCAGCCGCAAGATCGGCACCACCGGCCGCGGCATCGGGCCGTGCTACCAGGACAAGATCGCCCGCGTCGGCGTCCGCGTGCAGGACCTGCTCGACGAGAAGATCTTCCGCCAGAAGGTCGAAGCCGCACTGGAGTTCAAGAACCAGGTGCTGGTGAAGGTCTACAACCGCAAGGCCCTCGACGCCGACCAGGTCGCCGACGAGGTGCTGGCGGCGGGCGAGAAGTTCGCGCACCGCATCGCCGACACGCGGCTGCAGCTCAACCAGGCCCTCGAGCGCGGCGAAACCGTGCTGCTGGAGGGTTCACAGGGCACCCTGCTCGACGTCGACCACGGCACCTACCCGTTCGTGACGTCGTCGAACCCGACGTCCGGCGGCGCGAGCGCGGGTTCGGGCATCGGGCCGGGCCGCATCACGACGGTGCTCGGCATCCTCAAGGCCTACACCACGCGCGTCGGCTCCGGCCCGTTCCCGACGGAGCTGCACGACGAGTCCGGCGAGTACCTGCGCAAGCAGGGCGGCGAGTTCGGCGTGACGACCGGCCGTTCCCGTCGCACCGGCTGGTTCGACGCGGTGATCGCGCGGTACGCGGTGCGCGTCAACGGCATCACCGACTACTTCCTCACGAAGCTGGACGTGCTGTCCGGCCTGGAGAAGGTGCCGGTGTGCGTCGGCTACGAAGTCGACGGGTTCCGCACGCAGGACATGCCGATGACGCAGACCGACGTGCACCACGCGATCCCGATCTACGAAGAGCACCCGGGCTGGTTCGAGGACATCTCGGCGTGCCGCACGTTCGAGGAGCTCCCGGCGAACGCCCGCGCGTACGTCGAGCGCCTGGAAGAGCTTTCAGGCGCGCGGATTTCCGCGATCGGGGTGGGTCCGGGCCGCGAACAGACGATCGTGCGGCACGAGTTCGTCTGAGGTTTCGCTCAGGTCAGTTTCGTGCTGACCGGCGTCTCGTTGCGGAACAGGTCGAGCACCGGGCAGTGCTCGTCGACCTCGCGCTTGAGGTCTTCGTAGCGCTCCCGGCTCGCCGGCCCTTCGAGTTCGACGGACACGCGGACGTCCCCGAAACCGGGCCGGGTGTTGAAGGAGAAG
Organism: Amycolatopsis mediterranei; assembly: GCF_026017845.1. Taxonomy (NCBI): domain Bacteria; kingdom Bacillati; phylum Actinomycetota; class Actinomycetes; order Pseudonocardiales; family Pseudonocardiaceae; genus Amycolatopsis; species Amycolatopsis mediterranei. Next base: position 10,294,103 of record NZ_CP100416.1, on the reverse strand, counting down.
CCGAACAAGCCGTGCAGGTCGAGGTCGCCGTCGACGGTGACCTTGATGGAGTCGAGCGGGATCCCGCGCTTCGCCGCCCAGAACTGGTAGGTGATGACCTGGCAGGACCCGAGGGCGGCCAGCGCGTACTCGACGGGGTTGGCCGCCTGGTCGGTCCCGCCGAGCGCGGCCGGTTCGTCGACGGTGAAGGTGTGGTCCCGGACGTTGACTTCGACCTCGGTCTTGGTCCCGGGCTTGAGAACGTGGCCGACGCTGAAGGAGACGGCGGCGTTGTGCGGATCGGCGTCGACGGCCTTGCGGGTGCCTTCGATGACTTCGGTCAGCGACATGGACTCTCCTGGAGTGATCGGTATTTCGCCACAGGGTGGGCGATTTCCCGCTGGCCCGCTCGGGTTCTCAATTCCTGGGAAGCCGGAAAACCACTGGCGCCGGTGGCTAGCTTGGGATCATGACCATCGGAGTCGCGCTGCCGTCCGGGGACACGGACCGGGCGGCGAACCTCGTCGACGAGCTCATCGCCCAGACCCGGCAAGCCGCCGAGGCCGGGATGAAGTCCGTCTGGTTCTCGCAGCTGCCGCTCAGCCAGGACGCCATCGCGATCGCCGCGCTCGCCGGGCGGGATGTGCCCGGGATCGAGGTCGGCACCTCCGTGGTGCCCACCTATCCGCGCCACCCGCTGCTGGTCGCGAGCGCGGCGCAGACCGCCCAGGCGGCCACCGGTGGCCGGTTCACGCTCGGGATCGGACTCGGCTCAAAGGGCTTTCTCGGCCACGTTTACGGCGTCGAATACCCGCCGCCGATCCGGCACCTGCGCGAGTACCTGACCGTCCTGCGGCAGGTCTTCGCCGGGGAAACCGCCGGCTTCGACGGCGAGACCGTCCGGGCCCACCCGCCCGGTCCGTCCACTGTGGCCGGTGGCGGCGGCGTGCCGATCGTCGTCGCCGCCATGGGGCCGCAGGCCCTGGCCGTCACCGGTGAGCTGGCCGACGGCACCCTGCCGTACCTCGCCGGGCCGAGAGCGCTTTCCGAGCGGATCGTGCCGGCCCTTCCCGACGGGAAGCGGATCATCGCCGCCGTGCCCGCGGTCGTCACCGACGATCCCGACGCCGTCCGCGCGCTCGCCGCCGAACAGATGGCCTTCTACGGGCAGATTCCGTCCTACCGCCGGATCCTCGACGCGGAAGGCGTGGACCACGCGGCCGAACTCGCGCTCATCGGTGACGAAAAGACCGTCGCGCGGGGGATCCAGCGCTACTACGACGCCGGCGCCACCGACGTCGTCCTGACCCAGACCGGGATCCGCTCCACCGAGGAGCGCCTGCGGACCTGGGCGGCGCTCAGCGCAGGCGGTTCGTGAGGGTCGTCGATACCGACAGCTCCTCCAGATCCAGCTCGCGCAGCACCTTTCGCAGCACGTCGTCGTCGAGGCGGCCCGCGCGGTTCTCCTCGATCATCGCCTTGCGCTGGGTGATCAGCAGTTCGCGCCGGGCCTTCGCGAACTGCGCCTGAGGGCTGCCGGATTGCTCCTCGCCGGACAGCGTGATCGCCGCCTTGGCGAACCGGTAGCGCATGTCGATCAGCCGTTCCAGGCGCTCCTTCAGCGCGGCGACGCGCTCCGGGGGCAGGTTCAGGGACGCCAGCCGCTCGTGGCCGATCTCGCGCAGGCGTTCGTGCGCCGCCTTCTTCGCCACTTCGCGCGCGGCCAGCTCTTCGGCTTCGTCGCGGGTGGTTTCGGCCGGGTCCTCGACCTTCAGGGCCCGGATCAGCGGCGGCAGCGTCAGCCCCTGCAGCAGCACCGTGCCGATGGCCACGGTGAACGCGAACAGCTGGATCTCCGCGCGTCCCGGGGTTTGCGCCGGGACGCCGGCCGCCGCGGCGAGGGTCACCACGCCGCGCATGCCGGTCCACGAGACCACCGCCAGCACCCGCCACGACGGTGCCGTTCGGCCGCGCCCGAACAGCCGCATCGCCCGGGGCAGGTACGCGGAGACGAACACCGCGGGAATCCGGACCAGCACCGTCACCGCCAGCACGGCCGCCGCGACCAGCGCGAGCGTGCCGTCGTCGCGGGCCGCGTGGTGGGCGCCGTCCAGGACGACCGGCAGCTGCAGCCCCATCAGCGCGAACACCAGCGCTTCCAGCAGGACGTCGATCGAGGCCCACACGGAGCTGTCCTGCATGCGGGTCGCCGGTGACGCGTACAGCGAGCGGTGGCCCAGGTAGAGGCCGGCCGCGACGACGGCGAGCACGCCGGACCCGCTGAAGTCGTCGCCGAAGGGGTGCAGGTGCTCGGCGGTGACGTACGCGCCGAACGGCACGATGATCCCGAACGCCGACTCCAGCAGCGGGTCGTCGAGCAGCCGCCGGATCAGCACGACGATGCCGCCGATCGCCAGGCCCACCGCGATGCCCAGCACGGTCGCCACCCCGAACACCGCGAACCCGTGCCCGGCCGACCCCGCCACGCCCGCGACCGCGGCGAGCGCGACCTTGTACAGCGTCAGCGCGGCGGCGTCGTTCACCAGGCTTTCCCCGGTCAGCACGGCCATCACCCGCCGGGGCAGGCCGAGCTTGCGCCCGATCGCCACCGCCGTCACGGCGTCCGGGGGCGCCACGACCGCGCCGAGGACCAGTGCCGACGCGAACGGCACGTCCGGCAGCAGCAGGTGCACGACGAGGGCGACGACCACCGCGGTCACGGCCACCAGCACCACGCCGAGCGAGATGATCGGCCGCAGGTTGGTCTTGAAGTGCGTCAGCGAGCTCTCGAGCGACGTCGAGTAGAGCAGTGGCGGCAGCACGACGGTGAGGATCAGCTCCGGCTCGAGTTCCAGCCGCGGCACGCCGGGGATCAGCGCGACGCCGAGCGCGACGACCACCACCAGCAGCGGCGCGGACAGGTTCCAGCGCCGGGCGACCGCGGTCAGGGCCAGCGAACCGGCGAGCACGCCCATCAGCGTCAAAATCTCCACTCGCCCGATCTTTCCGCAGGTCCGGGGGCGCTGCTCGACTTCCGTTCAGCGGAAACCCGCTGGTTTGTGTCGGACCCCACGGGCATACTTGTTCGCAATACGCACACCTGTGCGGAAGACGTGCACCGACGCACCTCCGGAGGTTTCGATGTCCCCTGGCACCCGCGGCTGGGTCGTGCCACTGGCCTGGACCGCCGTCCTGCTCGACGGGTTCGACCTCGTCGTCCTCGGCACGGTGCTGCCCGTGCTGCTCCGCGGCCACATCTGGGGCCTGACCCCCGCAACGGCGTCGGTCGTGTCGACCGTGGGGCTCGCCGGGATGATGCTGGGCGGGCTGGCGATCGGCACGGTCACCGACGTCATCGGCCGCCGCAAAGCCCTGATCATCTCCGTGACGCTGTTCTCGCTGTGCACGCTGCTGTGCGCCTTCGCGCCGTCGACGTTCGTCTTCGGGCTGCTGCGGTTCGTCGCCGGGCTCGGCCTCGGCGGCTGCCTGCCGACGGCGATCACGCTGGTCACGGAGTACGCCCGCCAGGGCAAGGCCGGCAGCGCGACGACCACGGTGATGACCGGTTACCACGTCGGCGCGGTGCTGACGGCCTTGCTGGGCATCGTGCTGATCACGCCGCTGGGCTGGCGCGCGATGTTCGTCGCCGGCGCGCTGCCCGCGCTGGTCCTGGTTCCGCTGATGCTGAAGTTCCTGCCGGAGTCCGAGACGTTCCAGCAGGTCCGGGCGGTCGAGCGATCGGCAGGGCACGTCGTCGCCGGCCTGTTCCGCGGCGGCCTGTTGCGCGCGACGATCGCGTTCTGGGTCACCTCGTTCATGGGCCTGCTGCTGGTCTACGGGCTGAACACGTGGCTGCCGGAGATCATGCGCCAGGCCGGGTACCCGCTGGGCGCCGCGCTGAGCCTGCTGCTGACGCTGAACGTCGGCGGCATCGCGGGCCTGCTCGTCGCGGGCCGGGTCGCCGACCGCGTCGGCATCCGCCCGTCGGCCATCGCCTGGTTCTGCGCGGGTGCAGTGTTCCTCGCCCTGCTGAGCGTGAAGCTGCCCGCGGTCGGGCTCTACGCGGCGGTGTTCCTGACCGGCTGCTTCGTGTTCAGCGCCCAGGTGCTGGTGTACGCCTACATCGGCCGCATCTACCCGGACGCGATCCGCGCGACCGGTCTCGGCTGGTCGGCGGGCATCGGCCGGATCGGCGCGATCTCGGGCCCGCTGCTCGGCGGCGCGCTGCTGACGGCGGGCATCGCGTACCCATGGGGCTTCTACGCGTTCGCGGGCGTGGGCGCGCTGGGCGCGGCGGCCGTGGCGGTGGTCCGCCCCGGCCACCGCTCCCCGGCACCGGACGTCAGCCCGCCCACCACCGAATCCCGGGCCGCCACGACCTGAGAGCCGGGGATGCCGTCCGCCCCCGGCCAGCCGCACCGGACTGGCCGGGGGCGGAGCCGGCGTCCTGGTTCATCGCCGGCGGTCAGGCGGCCTGCTTCTCGTTCGGCCGGGCGCCACCGGTGCCGGTTTCCGCCACCGCGCCGACCGGATGTGCCGCGGCCTTGCGCAGCGCAGCCCGGCGAGGGCTGAGCCAGCGTGACCCGGCGAACCGGATGACCCGCCACCGCAGCCGGGCGGCGATGGACAGCATGTGCTCCTGGTTGTCGCGCTTGGCGACCAGGTAGGCGAGCGTGTGCTCGCCCGGCTCCGGGATGAGCAACGGCCGGGGCCGCACCTTGATGTCGCCGAGTTCGAGGCCTTCCAGCTTCCCGGGGTTGTTGGTGAGCAGCGTGACTTCCTTGAGCCCCAGCTGCTTCAGCAACGCCACCGCGTCCCCGTAAGACCGGGTGTCGGCCTTGCACTCCATCGCTGCGTACGCGGCGAACGTGTCCACGCCGGTTTCCTGGCAAAGCCGGTATCCCCGCGCCTTCGTCAGGAGGCCGGCACCACGGCCTTCCTGATCCAGGTAGATCAGGACGCCGGAGTGCTGTTTGATCTCCTCGAGCGACTTGCCGAGCTGGAAAAGGCAGTCACAGTTGGTGGACCCGAATATCTCGCCGTAGAGGCACCGGGACTGGATCCGCACGAGGCATCCGTCCCGCGGCTCGCCGAACACCGCCGCGCACGCCGGATTGGGCTGGTCGGTGCCGCCGAGGACGACGACCCGGAAATCGCCGTCCCGATCCTGCAGTTCGTGCTCCACGACCTCGGTCACGGGTTCTCCACGTCAGGTTTCCTCCACAGCCGTTCCACGTCTTCGGTGCCGGGCATGGAGTTGGTGATCTCCTCGAGCGTGAGGTTGACGGTCATGGCCTGGATCGCCCATTCGAGGGCGTCCCAGGTCAGGTCCCCGCCGTCCTGGAGGAGCTGGAAAGTCAGAGCCGCGGAAAAGGCTTCCCGGGCCCCGGGAGTGTCTTCGAGCGGGACGTTCGGGCCTTCGATGTCCCTGGACCGCGTCCGGGACCGGATTTTGGCGCCGAAGTTCTCGACCACGCAGACCGTCTCCACGCCGAGGGTGAGCAGTTCCTCAGCCAGCGCGTCGACCGTGGCGGGGCGGTCCGGATAGGACAGCAGCCCGCGCAGTTCGCCTTCACGGCCGACGAGGTAATCGACGCCGTGAAGATGCCGGTAAAGCTGTTGCGGCGTTTCCACGGGTGGCGAAGCCTGCAACAGGACCAACGGTTTCGGCGATTGCCTGGCGGCCGTGTCGAGCGCCCACTGCACCGTTTCCACCGGGGGTTCCAAGGTGATCAACACCGCATCGGCGTCGGCTATTGCTCGTTTCGTGCGCGGTAGTTCGAATTCCGTGGTGGACAGCGAGACCTTGCCTTTGTTCATCCAGCCCAGGTATCGCGTCTCACCCCGCTGTGTCACGAGCATCAAAGCCCGCGGATTCGCCTCGCCCGACGTCTCCCGGATCAGCTCGGTCGACAAACCTTCTTGCTGCATGTAGCGGGTGAGTTCCCGGGCGGCCTCGTCACCCCCGATGGCGGCGCACAGCCGCGCGCGGAGGCCGAACCGCTTGGCTGCGACCGCGAGGTTGAGTCCCTTGCCCCCGGGGTGCTCCTCGAACGAGGTCGCCTGCACCGCGGCCCCGATCCCGGGCAGCTTGTCGGAGACCACGACCACGTCCGTCACCGCACCCCCGACCACGACGATCGAGTTGCTGGGCTCACGGGAATCGGCGGCCGGCTCCAGCAGCGGCGCTTCCGGCCCGCGCACGCAGCGCTCCGCCAGCCGGACGAGCGCGCGTGCCTCGACCGAGCCGCGCAGGGTGCGCACGGTCGGCGCCGGCGGAATCTCGGTCACGCCGAGCAGGCGGTGGTACGCCTCCCAGTGCTGGGCCAGCGCATTGCGTCGATCGCCGAGGTCCTCCGCGTACAGCCCGCGCAGCGTCGGCTGGCCGGCGAGCAGGTCGTCGAGCACGCCGAGGGCGAGCACCGCGTCGGTGATCAGCCGGTCGGTCGGTTCGAGATCGGCGGTGACCCGGGTGACGACGTCGACGATGGCCTGCTCGGTGGACACGTTGTGCTCACGCGCGTACCGGCGCACGACAGGCAGGTCGGCGAGCAGCACGACGTCGACCTCGGTCGCGCTGAGCCGCTCGACGTTGAGGCCGCTGCGGGTGCGTAGCTTGAGAAAGACGTTTCGGACGCCCTCGACGGCGGCGTCGGGCTTCGCCATCAGCCCAGCCTACCCTTCCCCTGCCATTTGACGTCTCCAAGATGACACTTGTTGGACAAACTCCGGGCGGTTCCATGGCAGGTGCACGGGTGTGCGTCACGGTCGGTTCACCTGCCGCGGCGAGGGTACCTCCTCCGCTACTCCGTTCAGGGCACGACGCCCCGGCTTTGCCCGGCGCTCGGCTCCGGAGCGAAGGAACGCCGGGTGTCAGCCGGGAAAGGGTCGCACCTCTCCATCGTCGCGGCAATTGACATCGTTACTCGGCAAATGTCACCCTGTGGTTGCCTCATCGGCCCCAGGGAGGTCGTCATGAAGCCCTGCAACTTCGGTTCAGGCCCCAAAACCCGTCTCACTCGCACGGCGTCCGCGCTGCGGATTCCGCAAGATTCCGCGCTGATCGACCCGAGAACCCACCGCCGTCCGGCAATTGCCGCACTGGGGTTGGTCGCTGTGTCAGTTGCCGGGTGTGCCCTCCCCGCGAAGGCAGTCGACCCCACCGGCGGAGATCGCGTCCTCATCGTCGTCAGCGGCACCGCGAACGAGCGCCGGCCCATCCTCACCGACCCGGCCCGCAAGATCCTCCTCGCCGCCGCGAACAGCGGAAATGTCTCGTCGCAGGGCTCCGGCCAGAGCAGTGTCGCGCTCGTCGCGGCCGCCGACGGTGCCGACTCGCGCCAGGTCGTCCTGACGCCGAGACGAGCCGACGGATCGCTGGAGCACGGGTTGCAACGACCGGCCCTGATCGAGCGCAACGTCCAGCTCGTCGCCGACACGGTCGCCGCCATGACCGCCGCCCGGCCCGGGCTCGATCTGCTCGGCGGCATCGATGCCGCCGTCCGCGGGGTCCCTCCCGGCCGGCTGATCGTGGTGAGCAGCGGGCTGAGCACGGCGGGGGCCTTCGACCTGCGGCAGGTCGGCTGGGACGCCGAGCCGGAGGCGGTTGCCAGCCAGCTGGCCGGCAAGAACGCCCTGCCGCACCTGGAAAACTGGCACGTGCTGTTCACCGGGCTCGGCAGTGTCGCCGGCGGGCAGCCACCCCTGCCCGGCCCCGCCCACGACAAACTCCTGCAGTACTGGCAGGCGATCTGCGCGCGGGCGCAGGCCGGCCGCTGCGACTTCGACGACAAGCGCGTCGCTGCCGAGCCGCCACGCACCACGGTCGCCACGCCGGTCGTGCCCGTGCCCGGGGTGACGTCGGTGGTCGGGCCCGCGGGCCGGATCAGCACCACCGTCTCCGACAGCGCGCTCGGGTTCACGGGCGACTCCGCGGTGCTGTCACCCGGCGCCCTGGACCTGCTGCGGACTCTCGCCGGGAGCATCACCGCCGCGCTGGCGGGCCGGCCCGGTGCGGTGGTGACCGTCCGGGGCTACGCCGCCGATCCGCCGGGGTCGACCGCGGCCGGCCGCCAGGCCCTCGCCGACCTGCGCGCCCAAGTCGTGTCCGACGCGCTTCGCCAGGCCGGGGTGCGTCAGCGGGTCGACGCGGCCGGGGTCGGCACTCAGCCCGACCGGACGGCGATGGCCGGCGGCCGGTTCGACGAAGCCGCGGCAGCCGCGATGCGGCGGGTGGAGATCGCTTACTAGCAGACGAGGAGGTACCGCCATGACCAGCAGCGAAGAGACGCGCAACCTGCCACTCCCGCAGCCGCGGCGCCCGCAGGAGCGGGAACACACCGGAGGCTCCTCGGCGGCCGGGGATCGGTTGCTCGCCCGGATCCGGGAACTGCGCTACCTGGCCGACCGGGTGATGGACGATCACGTCGTCGGCCCGCACGGGCAGAACCTGACGGTCGCCGAGGCCCACGCCCGGGCCGGCCTCCTCGACGGGCTGATCGAGCTGGAACAGGTGCGCGGCAGCCTGCGTCACCGCCGCGTCAACCGGCTCACCCGGGTGCTGACCATGCTCACCGTCACCGTGGTCGACCTGCCGATCATGTTGTGGCTGGCCAGTTCGGTGTTCAACGTCGACTGGACGGCACCGCTGGGCCTGCCGCTGCTCATCAGTGTCGTGATCTCGGTGCTGGCCACCGTCGGCGCCGCGACCTCCTTGCACCACCTGGGCCACAACCAGCGCCAGCACAAGAACCACCGCCGCCAGCTGGAGTGGCACAAGCTGTCCACCGGCGCCAAGCTGAGCCTGCTCACCGTCGGGCTGCTGGTGGGCCTGATGGGCGTGGTGATGTTCGTCCGGGTCTCCACCGAGGGGCTGCTGTCCGGGATGAACGGCCTCGCGCTGCTGATGGCGGTGCTCGTCGCGCTCGTCATGGTCGTGTCGGCGACGCTGGTGTTCTGGACGGCGTTCCGCGACGGCTCATTGGAACAGGACGACCTGCGCCACTACAGCGAGTGCGTCCGGCCGCACCTGGCCGCCAAGCGCGAGTACGAGGACCAGGCCTACGAGCTCGGCTGCCAGTACGACCTGCTGCGCCGCCGCGCCGAACGGGAGGACGCCCTCGGCGCGCCCGCCGATTGAACGCGCAAAGTGGTGAGGGAGTCTTCCGGCTCCCTCACCACTGCGCCCGACGTCAGCCCAGCTCCTTCAGTTCCTGTTCCACTGCGGCCAGTTCCGCCTCGGAACCCTGGACCTTCGGCCCGGTGAACCACTTTCGGGCCGAAACCACCCACCACAGGCCGGCCCCGCCCAGCACCACGAGGAAGGCGATCGGCGTGTAGTTGAACGAGTCCACGGTCACCGGCGACGCCGGGGGAAGCATGAACAGCACGAAGATGAACGCGACCCAGATCGACGCGACGATGCCGATCGGCTTCCCCCACTTGCCGAGGTGCCACGGGCCCGGTTCGAACGAGTCGCCTCGCCGGACCCGCAGGAACACGGGAATCACGTAGGCCACGTAGAGACCCACGACCGCGATGGAGGTGACCGCGTAGTACGCCGTCGCGCTCCACAAGTACGGCAGGGCGAGGATCAAGGCGCCGATGGCGGCGAGCCAGACGGCGTTGGTCGGCGTCTGGGTGCGCTTGTTGATCCGGTGCCAGAAGCTCGAGCCCGGGATCGCGCCGTCACGGGCGAAGGCGTAGATCATCCGCGAGTTCGCCGTCACGGACGACATCCCGCAGAACAGCTGTGCGCCGATGCAGATGAGCAGGAGGAACTTGCCGGTGGTGACCCCGGTGGCGTCGATGAAGATCTGAGCGGGCGGCACCCCGGTCCCGGAGTCGACCGCGCCGTCGTAGTCCTGGATCGCGAAGGTCAGGCCGATCAGCAGGATCCAGCCGGCGACCAGGGAGACGAGGATCGAGGTGACGATGCCGCGCGGCCCGGCCTTGGCGGCGTTCTTCGTCTCCTCGGTCATGTGCGCCGAAGCGTCGTACCCGGTCAGCGTGTACTGCGCGAGCAGGAGGCCCAGCGCGAACACGTAGATCGGCGAGCTCCAGCCGGTCTTGTTGACGAACTCCCCGAAGACGAAGGAGGCGTCCTGGTGCTTGGCGGGCACGAAGGTCAGCACGCCCACGATGACCAGCACCCCGATGAGGTGCCACCACACGCTGACGTTGTTGAGGATCGCGACCAGCCGGACGCCGAAGGTGTTCAGCAGGCCGTGCACCACGAGGATGATCGCCAGGAGCAGGATCGTGTGCCCGGGCGTGGCCGCGAAGCCCCATTGCAGATCGAGGAACGCGTTGAGGAACAGCGCGGCGCCGAAGTCGATGCCCGCCGTGACGGCGATCTGGCCGACCAGGTTGAACCAGCCGGTGAACCACGACCAGGCCGCGCCGTTGCGCGGGGCCAGTTTCGCCGCCCAGTAGTACAACCCACCCGCGGTCGGGTAGCTGGAGCACACCTCCGCCATGCCGAGGCCGACGAGGATCACGAAGAAGCCGACCAGGACCCAGCCCCAGATCATCGCGGCCGGCCCACCGGTCTTCATGCCGGTGCCGTAGAGCGTGAGGCAGCCGGAGAGGATCGAGATGATCGTGAAGGAGACGGCGAAGTTCGAGAACGCCGACATCGTCCGTTTGAGTTCTTGGGCGTATCCCAGCTGGTGCAGCCGGGCGGCGTCGTCGTCGGGGGTGGTCTGCTGGTCGGAAACATCCATCGGGCACCTCTTGAAAGGTATGCGGCCAGACCATTGAATTCGCCGAAGGTAGCCCCGGTACCGGAGGGTGTCAAGCCTTCGTCAAGAACTCGTCCAGCCACCTCAGGAGGGGCCCGCCACCTCGGTGGTTGTTCGAGATCAGCGTCGCGGTGAGCCCGGACGCCGGCTCGTGCGTGCTCCAGAACGTGACGCCGTGGTCGCCGCCGTCCAGGTGCACCACCCCCGGCCGCGGCAGCCAGAAGCCGAGCCCGTAGCCCGCCGCGTGCGGGCGGAGCATCCGGGCCACCCACTCGCGCGGCACGATCCGGCCGTCGAGCAGCGCGGGCCAGAACTTCCGGAAGTCCGGGGCGGAGCTGTAGATCCCGCCGTCGGCGAAGCCCACTACGGGGAGGCTGAACACGTTGGTGCGGCCGTCTTCCAGGTAGCCGGTGGCCGTCCGGGCGGGCAGCGCGTCCGAGCGGAGGAACGCCGTGTCCGTCATGCCCGCCGGCTCGGTCACCCGGAGCCGGACGAGGTCGGCGAAAGGTATGCGCGCGATCCGTTCGGCGATCAGGCCGAGCACGGCGAAGGCGCCGTTGTGGTAGCGGAACTCCGTGCCGGGCGGAGAAACCTGCGGGTACCCGTCGAGGGCGGCGAGGTAGTCGGCCGACGTGGCGAGGAGCGGAGTCGGTGGTGGCGGTGGATCCGCCTCTTCGTCGCAGTAGTCGCCGATGCCGGAGGTGTGCGTCAGCAGGTGCTCGACGGTGACGCGGTCGTCGATCAGCGGCAGGTCGTCGCCGAGGACCTCGCGCGCGGTCGTCGAAAGCGCCAGCCTCCCCTCGGCGATCAGGCCGATGACGACCAGAGCGGTGAACCCCTTGGTGCCACTGGCGATGGCGAACCGCGTGTCGATCGTGTTCTCGACGCCGTGGGCGAGGTGCGCGTACCCGTACGCCTCCGAGACCAGCGTCTCGTCACCCCGGTTCACCAGGACGACGCCGGAGAAACCGTGGTTCGCGGCCAAGTCGCCGAAGGGCGCGCTCATGGACACAGCGTCCACGAGCGCGCCCTTCGCGGCAAAGCGATTACCGGCCGAGGAACGTGTGCAGCGACTCCAGCGCGGTGTCCGGCTGGTCGGCGAAGAAGCCGTCGACGCCGGCCTTGAAGAACGCCTCCTCCTCGGTGAAGACGTCACCGTAGGCGTCCGGCTCGGCCGACGAGCGCAGGTTCGCGGGCAGGAACGGGTTCTCGTTCCGGAACGTGTACGGCTGCACCTTCAGGCCGGCCTGGTGCGCGTCCGCGACGAGCGCGGTCGGCGTGCCCAGGTTGTCGTTCTTGTCCCGCGGGATGATCTGCGCCTTGTCCGGCCCGAAGTACTTCGCGTACTTCGCGACTTCGCGCAGCCCCTGCGGGGTGACGAGGTCCGCGTACGTCCGCTTGTCGCCGTTCGCGACGAAGTCCGCCGGGGCGCCGGTGGCCGAGGTCAGCTGCAGCAGCGGCGTCCGGACCTGCTTGTGCAGCGCGATCAGGTTCGACACCTCGAACGACTGGATGATCGCGGGCGCGTCCGGCCGGTCGAGGCCGTTGCGCTTCAGGATCGCGACCAGCTTCGGCTCGGTCGGGTTGCCGATGGACTGGAAGAACGTCGAGTGCTTGACCTCGGGGTAGGTGCCCAGCGTCCGGTGCAGCTCGCGGCCGAGGCGCTGGGTCAGGTCGAGGACCTCCTGGTAGGAGGCGATCTGGTAGCGGCCGTTGTACAGCGTGTTGTGCGGCCGGTTCTGCGGGATCCGCTCGACCGCGCGCAGCGTTTTCAGCTCGGCCAGCGTGAAGTCCTGGGTGAACCACCCGGTCGTGGTGACCCCGTCGAGCACGACGGTCTTCTTCCGGTTCGCGAACTCCGGGTGCTTCGCGACGTCGGTGGTGCCGCCGATCTCGGGTTCGTGCCGGGCGACCAGCTGGCCGTCCTTGGTGGGCACGAGGTCGACGTCGACCCAGTTGACGCCCATCCGGTAGGCGAGCTCGTAGGAGGCGAGGGTGTGCTCCGGCCGGTACCCGGGCGCGCCGCGGTGTCCGATGATCACGGGGTCATGGTGGCCCCGTCCGCGCGCGGCCGCATCGGCGGACCCGCTCTCGGCGGCACTCGCCGACCCCGCCGCGACGCCGGTGACGCTCAGCAACGCCAGCCCGGCCAGTGCCAGGAGACCGACACGTTTGCGCTTCATCTGGTGACCTCTTTTCACACAGGGTTGACCCTGACTACTCGCGCAACCCTCACCGCCGCAAGCGTCCGAAGTGCGTATCCAGGCGAACACCTCGGTAAACGGCGCGTGGACTCCTCTTCTCCCCGGGCTTCCGACGGCTCGTCCCGACGCGGTGAATGACTCATTCCTGGCGTCCGACGCAGTGAATGAGTCATTCACTGCGTACGGAGGCGGCCCGGCCGGGCCCCGGGGGACGGCGAAATGTCCGGCGCGAACCTCGCCGGATACGCTGTGCGGTGTGCGCGTACTGGTAATCGGCTCCGGCGCCCGAGAGCATGCACTCGTCCTCGCGGCCTCCGGTGACCCCACCGTCACGGCCCTGGCCTGCGCGCCCGGCAACGCCGGGACCGCCGCGGTCGCCGAACAGCTCGGCGTCGAAGCCGCCGATCCGGAAGCGGTCGCCGGGCTCGCGAAGAGCTGGCAGGCCGACCTCGTCGTGGTCGGGCCGGAGGTGCCGCTCGTCGCCGGCGTCGCCGACGCCGTGCGCAAGGCCGGCATCGCCTGCTTCGGCCCCTCGGCCGCCGCCGCCCGGATCGAAGGGTCGAAGGCCTTCGCCAAGGACGTCATGTCCGCCGCGAACGTGCCGACCGCGCGCTGCGAGGTCGTCGACAACCCGGCCCGCCTCGACGCCGCGCTCTCCCGCTTCGGCCCCACCTGGGTCGTCAAGGACGACGGGCTGGCCGCCGGCAAGGGCGTGGTCGTCACCACCGACTACGACGTCGCGCGCAAGCACGCCATCATGCTGCTCGACGGCGGGCACCCGGTCCTGCTCGAGTCCTTTTTGGACGGCCCGGAGGCGTCGCTGTTCTGCTTCGTCGACGGCAACACCGTCGTCCCGCTGCTGCCCGCGCAGGACTTCAAGCGCGTCGGCGACGACGACGCCGGGCCCAACACCGGCGGTATGGGGGCCTACGCACCGCTGCCCTGGGCGCCCGAGAACCTGGTCGACGAGCTGGTCGAGACCGTCGTCCAGCCGGTTGCCGACGAGCTGGTGAACCGCGGTGCGCCGTTCTCCGGCCTGCTCTACGCCGGTCTCGCGCTGACCTCCGACGGCCCGCAGGTCATCGAGTTCAACTGCCGCTTCGGCGACCCGGAGACGCAGGTCGTGCTGGCCCTGCTGCGCACCCCGATCGCCGGGCTGATGCACGCCACCGCCACCGGCAAGCTCGCCGAGCACCCGCCGCTGGAGTGGGCGGCCGGCGCCGCGGTCACCGTCGTGATCGCCGCCGACGGCTACCCGGGCAAGCCGCACACCGGCGACGTCATCACCGGGGCCGAGCTGGAAGGCGTCCTGCACGCCGGCACCCGCCGCCGGGACGACGGCGCCGTCGTCTCCTCCGGCGGCCGCGTGCTGTCGGTGGTCGGCACCGGCAAGACGCTCAAGTCGGCGCGCAAGCACGCGTACGAGACGGTCGAGAAGGTGCACCTCGCGGGCTCCCACCACCGCACGGACATCGCGCTGAAGGCGGCGAACGGCGAGGTCGGCGCCCCGGCGGCGAAACAGCGCGCCTGATTCCACGGATCGGGGAACCGGCCGGGCGCACTCTGCGTCCAAACTCAGGCTCCTGTCACCTCCGCGTTGGTAGCCTCGACGGGAGCCGGCCGGTCACTGTCCGTATGACGTCAGGGGAGCGCATGTCAGGACCCTCGTACGACAGCGTTGTTCCGGGGCTTCGCCCCGGGCCGGGGGCTCCGCCACCCGGACCCCCGCAAGACCTCAGCTCGGCCGTCCCGGTGGTACCGGCCGCCGCGGACGTCCTGGTCCACCCGGACAAGCTCCTCGACGTCGCCCGGATTGTCGAAGAGCAGGCGAACGCCCTCGAAGACCAGCTGCTGACCCGGCTCGGCCAGCTGCGGATCGACGCGCCGTCCGCCGACGTGATCAGCACCCAGTCGGTCCAGGCCTGGAACTCCCTCATCGCCGACGGCGACCGCTCCTACGCCGGGCAGGTCCGTGAGTACGTCGCCGGCCTGAAGCGCCTGGTCTCCCAGCTGCGCGAAGCCGCGAAGGACTACAAGGTCAGCGAAGAGGAGAAGGCGGCGGTGTTCGGTGACCGCGGCAAGCACGGTGCGTAACCGGATCGCTGGAGGCGTGCTCGCGACGGCGGCGCTCGCCGGCTGTTCCGCGGGCACCGAAGGCACGCCGTACCCGGTCGAGACGGCCGCCACGGCCGCGTCGCAGAGCGCCAAGGCCGCCCAGCTGCCGCAGCGGCCGGCCGACCTGTCGTTGCAGGGCGTCGATCTGTGCTCGATCTTCCCCCAGGTGCAGCTCGACGCGCTGAAGATCACCAGCCTCCCGCGCGCGGCTCCGGAGCAGGACGGCCCGACCTGCGTGTTCGACGCCGACGGCGCCGAGCCGGTGCACTCCTACCACGTGCGTGCGGTGCCGGCGGACCTCGACCAGTGGATCACCGGGGCGCGCAAGAAGAACAGCATGACCACCGAGCCGAAAACCATCGGTGGGTATCCGGCGCTGACGAACTACCGCGCGGCCGGCGACCCGGCCGATTGCGAGACGCTCGTCGGCGTCGCGAAGGGGCATACGCTGGCCGTCCAGACCTTCGCCATCACCCGCGGCAAGCTCACGCAGCCGCAGCTGTGCGACATGTCGGCGCACGCCGCCGACGTGGCGCTGCAGACCCTGAAAGCACGCAACTAGGGAGGGCGCGTGGAATTCTCCGAGCTCGCGGCCGGGATCCAGAACCACCGGTTCGACGGCTGGACCAACACCGCGATCGCCGACCAGATCACGCGGATGATCAACGGCGACGGCACCGGCAGCATCGGTACCGCCGTCGACGCGCTGAAGGCCGTCGCGACCGCGCTGGCCCACACCGACCAGACGTTGCGCGCGCAGCTGCTGAAGCTCGGCGTCGAGTGGCAGAGCCAGGCCGGGGGCGCGGCGAGCCAGGTGTTCACCGAGCAGGCCGGCTTCTCCCAGGACGCCACGACGAAGGTCGCGCACGCCGCGGAAATGGTGTTCGAGCAGGGTGAGGCGTTCAACCGCACCAAGTACAAGCTGCCGGACGCCGAGACGGTCCGGAAGGGCGCGGGCGGCTTCACCATCGGCGACGGCCTGCTGAGTCTCATCGGCTTCGAGACCGACCACGCCCGGCAGGTCGAGGCCGCGAACGACGCCAAGGCCCAGGCGCAGCAGGCGCTGAACGAGTACGCGCAGCAGAGCGGCACGAACCTGCTCTCGACGCAGTCGCTGTCCGACCCCGAGTCGCTGAAGCTGGCCGCCCCGGGCATCACGCCGGGCGTGCTGGACGTCGCCGGCGCCGCGGTCGCGGTGACGCCGGACGGCGGCGTGAAGCCGGCCTCGGACAAGGTCCGGTCGGTGCGTGTCGAGCCCCCGGTGGTGCAGCCGGTGTCCCACACCGTGCACGCCGATCCGCCGACCCCGGTCTACGGTGTCGCCGCGCAGCAGCCGTCCCGGTCCGCGCAGCAGGTATCGCAGCCGCCGCGCCAGACCGGCTCGACCGGCTCCACCGGTTCGGCCGGCGCGATCGGTTCGGCCGGCGCCCCGGCCGCCCAGCACACCACGCCGAGTTCGACGACGTCGTCGGGCGCGAAGCCGCCGACGTCTTCGCCCGGGCCGGGCTGGGTCCACAGCCCGGGTCGCGGCCCGTCCGGCGATCCGGCCGGTCGCTTCACCCCGGGCCCGGCGAGCGGGGAGCAGTGCGACCCGTTCGTCCCGCCGGGCGCCCCCGGCGCGCAGCCGCCCGGCTCGGCCCCGGCGACGACGCCGTTCAAGTCGCTCGGCGGCAGCGGCGGCGGTGTCGGTGGCGGGGGTGGCGGGACGCCTGGTGGTTCGACCGGCATCGACAGCTCCACCGGCCGCGGCCCGGACGGGTTGCTGGCCAAGGGCCGCACGGTCGGCGCGATGCCGCAGCCTCCGCTGCAGCCCGCCCAGTACACGGGCGAACGCGGTTTCGCGGGGAAGCCCAGCGCCACCCCCGGCGACATCGGTGCCGGCGCGGCGGCGATCGGCGCGGGTGCGGCCGGCGGCGCGTTGAGCGGCGACAAGGAGCGGCTGCGGCGCGACAAGAGCCAGCCGAAGGGCCCGGTGCGGCCGCTCCCGGTCGGCGAGCTGCCCGAAGAAGAAGCCGTCGCGCTGCGCAAGTCGGAGCAGATCAGCCCGAAGCAGCAGCCCGGCGAGGCGAAGTTCCTGTCCGAAGCGGCTCCGCAGGAGGAGGACGCCGAACACGTCCGCCGCTACGGCGTCGACGACCAGGACCTGTTCGCCGACCAGCGGATGGTCTCCCCCGACGTGCTCGGTGACCACGGCGGGGATGTGCGCTGACCGTGTCGCTCGTCCTGTCGGCCCTCGAGTTCGACGTGCTCTGGGAGTCCTTCGGGCTGCCCCGGCGGCACGTCGCGCTGGACGTGCCGAGCGAAGGAGCCACCCGCACCGAACGGCTCGAGCTGGCGGAGTCGGCGTGGGCGTCGCTGAGCGAGCGGCGCCTGGCCCGCAACCGGCGGGCGTCGGGCGAGCTGGCCGACCTGCTGCACCTGCTGGCGCGCCCGCAGTTCGGGATCGACGTCTGGGTGTGGGCGGAACGCGAGATCCGCGGCCGCGCGGTCAGCCTGCGCGGCCAGGCGGTGCTGGCCGTGGTGGACGACGGCGAGGTCTGGCTGATCCCCGCCACCGAGGACGGCCTGGCGGAAGCGGCGGTCTCGGTGGCGGGTGACCTGGGCCCGGGCATCGGCCAGACGGTCAGCCTGCCCTACGACGTCGTGAAGTCCGCCGACGCGGCCGCGAAGGGTGACGCGAAGGGGCTGGTCACCGCGCTGGAGGACCGCGGAACACCGCTGTTCCAGGCCCAGGAGCTCTCGGGCATGCTGCTGGGCCAGGAGGCCCGCGGCCAGTTCGGCGCGGAACGCACCTCGCGCGACGGCGTGGTGCACCGGGCGGACCGGGTGGTGGCGTTCTTCGACACGGACGCCGGCCGCTACCTGTTCCAGGTGGGCCGCGACGGCGACGGCCGCGAGTGGGCCACCGTCACCCCGGCGGACAACGCCCTGCTGGCCACGCGAATCCGCGAACTGGTGGCGGAGGCCTGATCCCCGCTGGGGTGGAAGTTGGCGGAGATCCGTACCCGCGCCCGGGGCGAAGTCATAAGGTAAGCGCGGAACCGTCCTGGTCATGACGACGTCAGATCGGGCGGAGACAAGTTTGGCGAAGGGGATGACGAACCGTGCCTGTCTACGACCCGGACTCGATGGCCATCGCGGCCCGCCAGGTGGAGAAGCTCAAGGACGAGTTCGAAAAGTCCAAGCGGAAGGTCACCGGCCTGGACCACGAGAAGGAAAGCCCCTTCGGCGGGATGGACGAAACGGGCGACGCGCACGGCGCGGTCGGCAAGTTCAAGGACGGCGTGCACAGCCAGTTCGACGCCGCGGGCAAGCACATGGAGGCGCTGGGGTTCGCCATGCGCAAGGCCGCCGGCCTGATCGCCGAGACCGACCAGGTCGGGGCGAGTGACCTGAAACTGCACGTCGACAAATGACCGGGGGTCCGGGGGGCGAAGCCCCCGGCCCGGGGCGAAAGCCCCGTACGACACAGCGGGGGCACGAGAGTGGGTTTGAACCCGGGCGGCGCCGGAACGCCGGACAATTGGGACGCCTTCATGAAGAAGGTCGACCAGGTCGAAAAGGTGGACCTGGAAAAGATCTCGGCGGCGGCAACGCAGTTCCGCGAGGCGGGCAAGAACGCCGGCGACCACAACGCGTCCCTGAAGAATTCGACCGACGCGCTCAACGGCAGCGTGTGGGGCGGCCCCGCGGCCGACCAGTTCTTCCAGTACGTCCGCCAGGTCCGCGACGCCGGGACCAAGGTGCAGACCCACCTCGAGGACGTCGCCAAGGACCTCGACGACCTCGCGAAGTCCCTCGACCAGATCAAGAAGAACGTCGGGGACAAGCAGCTCGCCGCGGAAAAGGCGGTCAACGAGCGCAACGCCACGGCCGAAACCCAGATCAACAACGCCTTGGCCGCGGCGAAGAAGGCGCACGACGAAGGCAAGCCGGGCCCCAGCCCCAGCGCCGAGGAGATCCTGGCCACCGCCAAGACGGACATCCACAACATCACCGCCGGCTTCGACGGCGACGTGACCGGCCTGCAAACCCAGGCCGACACGGCGATCAAGGCGTCGCAGCAGCTGATGTCCCAGCAGATCGAGGGCGGCTACGACCAGGTCCCCCTGCCGAGCAGCTCCGCCGCGGCCCCCAAGAGCACGGGCGGCATCCACAGCAACGGCGCCTCCCACGGCGGCGGCGGTGGTGGTGGTGGCGGTGGGGGTGGCGGCGGCGGTGGTGGCCTCGGCCCGAGCGGCGGCCCGCCTTCTTCGCCGCCGCCGGGGAACGTCCAGCAGTGGATCCAGGAAGCCATGAAGGCGCTGCAGGCCGCGGGCATCCCGGTGACGGACGCGGACATCCCCAAGATCTGGGCGATCATCCAGCACGAGTCGGGCGGAAACCCGAACGCCATCAACAACTGGGATTCGAACGCCGCCGCGGGGCACCCGTCCAAGGGGCTCATGCAGTGCATCGACTCGACGTTCAACGCCCACAAGCTGCCCGGGCACGACAACATCTACGACCCGGTCGACAACATCATCGCCGGCGTCCGGTACTCCTTCGACCGGTACGGCGGCCTCGACAACGTGCCCGGCATCAAGGCCATGGCCCACGGTGGTGCCTACCGCGGCTACTAGCCTGGCCCCATGGCCGACCTCGGAGTTTTCGCCGGGCCCGCGCTGCGGGCCGGTGTGCCGCCCTTCCACGTCATGGACGTCCTCTCCGCGGCCGGGGCCCGGCAGCGCAGTCACGGCGATCTCGTGTCGCTCGCCGCCGGGCAGCCGTCCGCGCCCGCGCCGAAGCCGGTGCTCGAGGCCGCCCAGGAGGCGCTTCAGAAGAGCACCCTCGGCTACACCGAGCAGCTCGGCATCCCCGAGCTGCGCGAGGCGGTCGCCGGGCACTACCGGCAGCGGTACGACGTCGACGTCCAAGCCCACGACGTCGTCCTGACCACCGGCTCCTCGGGTGGCTTCCTGCTCGCCTTCCTCAGCGCCTTCGACCCCGGCGCCAAGGTCGCCATGGCGCGCCCCGGCTACCCCGCCTACCGCAACCTGCTGTCCGTCCTGGGCTGCGAGGTCGTCGAGTTCGCCACCACCGCCGAGACGAACTTCCAGCCGACGGTCGCCCTCCTCGACGAGCTCGGCCCGATCGACGGCCTCATCGTCGCCAGCCCGAGCAACCCCACCGGCACCGTGCTGCCGCCTGGGGAACTCGCCGCCATCACCGGCTGGTGCTCTTCGCACGGGGTGCAGCTGATCAGCGACGAGATCTACCACGGCATCTCCTACGGCGCCGAGCTCGACTGCGCGTGGCAGTACGGCCGCGAGCCGATCGTGCTCGGCAGCTTCTCGAAGTACTTCGCGATGACCGGCTGGCGGCTCGGCTGGATGCTCGCCCCGCAACGCCTGCACCGCGCGATCGACGTCCTGACCGGCAACTTCACCATCTGCCCGCCCGCGGTTTCGCAGTACGCGGCGCTGGCCGCCTTCACGCCCGAGGCGTACGCGGAAGCCGACGCGCACGTCGAGCACTACCGCGCCAACCGCGATCGCCTCTTCGCCGGCCTGCAGCGCATCGGCCTCGACAAGCTCGCCCCCGCCGACGGCGCCTTCTACGCCTACGCCGACGTCAGTGCCTACACCGAAGACAGCCTGAGCTGGTGCCAGCGGCTGCTCGCCGACACCGGGCTCGCCATCACCCCCGGCGTCGACTTCGACCCGGTCGACGGCGGCAAGTACGTCCGGTTCTCCTTCGCCGGCAGCGCCGCGGACATCGACGAAGGAGTCCGGCGCCTGGGGGCCTGGCTGGCCAGGGGGAACCCTGAATAAACCCCGAACGTTGGCTCTCCGAGGGGAGTTTCACCGCGGCGGGTGGCAGTGTGGAGTCATCGGGCCGGTGGGGCCACGGGGAAGCATCGGAGGAACCATGTTCTGGAAGATCGTCGGCGGCCTGCTCATCGCCTGGGTGGCGTTCATGGTGCTGGGCGCCGTGATCGGCTTCGTGTTCAAGGCCGTCCTGTGGATCGCGATCATCGGCGGCATCGCCTTCCTCGGCGCCGCCGGCTACAAGGCGATCACCGGCGGCAAGAAGGACCCCAGGCGCATCAACCGGTACTGAGCTACCCGGGGATCCGCGCCACGCCGCCCAGCGCCGTCCAGTTGACCGGCGTCAGCGGCGCCAGGCGCGGCCCGTCCGGCCACCACAGGTGCGGCGCGGTCAGCCCGGGCTCGAGCAGGTCGAGTCCGTCGAAGAACGACGTGATCTCGGCCCGCGAACGGTAGCGCGCGTCGAGCCCGGTGCGGCCGAAGCGGTCCTGCAGGGACGTCGCGACGGCGGCCGCGTCGGAGCCGTCGTCCGGGTTGTGCCGGTGCAAGAGGATCAGGTACGAACCCGGCGCCAGCGCGCCGACGTAGGACTTGACCACCTGCTGCGCCTGCTGGAGGTCGGCGATGTGGTCGACGACCCCGCACAGCACGAGCCCGGCGGGCCGGTCGAAGTCGATGAACCGCTCGACCCCGGCGAGCGTCTCGCCGGGGTCGAGCGGGTCGGTACCGCAGATGTGCGTGAAGTCGTTGTCGACGAGCAGAGCCCGGCCGTGCGCCTCCACCACCGGGTCGTCGCCGACGTAGACGACGTGCGCTTCCGGGTTGTACTTCTGCGCCATCTGGTGGGTGTTCTCCGCCGTCGGGAAGCCGGCCGCCAGGTCGAGGAACTGGTCGACGTCCAGCCGCTCGGTCAGGTAGCGGACGGCGCGCACCAGCCACTGCCGCACTTCCCGCGCCATGGCCGGGGCTTCCGGCGCGATGGCCACCAGCTGCCGGAGGACGGCGCGATCGGGCTCGTAGTGGTTCTGCCCGCCCAGCAGCGCGTCGGTGACCCGGGCGAGGCTCGGCCGGTCGAAGTCGACGTGGGCCGATGGTCGTTCGCTCGTCGCCATGCGCACCTACCGGGGAGTGTGGGGACGCTCAGCCTAGGACATGGAGATCACGGCGGGTAGGCGGCCGTGCGGTGCGCGTGAGTGCTCAGTCCAGCCAGGCGCGGGCCGCGTCGGCGCCGTTCCACACGTGAGCCTGGAGCCCCACCGCCCGTGCACCCTCCACATTGGACTCGCGGTCGTCGAAGAACAGGCAGTCGGCCGGTTCGGCGCCGAGCTCGTCGAGCAGGAGGCGGAAGATCTTCGCCTCCGGCTTGACGCACCGGACGTCGCCCGAGAACATCGTGACGCGGAAGTACCGGGCCCAGTCCTGCGCGCGGACCCACTCGCCGAACGCGATCGGCGCGTTCGAGAGCAGCGCCAGGTTCGCGCCGGCCTCGGAGAGCGCTTCGAGCAGCGCCGCCGACGACGGCTCCAGGTGTCCCCAGCCCTCGACGTCGACGCGGGTCAGCTCGGCCGACAGCGCCTCGTCGACCGGCGCGCCCACGGCGTTGCCGACGGCCTGCCAGTATTCGAGTGGCGTGCTGCCGGCGTCGTAGGGAATCCGGTACGCCCAGTACGCCTCCAGGAACTCCGGCAGCGGCGCTCCCATCGCCGCGGCCAGGCCGGGCAGGGCGGCGCTCGGCTTGCTGAGCACGTCGCCGTAGTCGAACACGATCCAGTTCATCGGTCCCCCAGAACTTCTCAGACGCCGGTCTTGATCCGGCGTACGGCTTCTTCGACGTCGGTCGCACTCAGGTCCCGGTGGGTCACGAACCGGACCTTGCCCGCCATCTGCACCGCCCGGATGCCGAGCGAGTCGAGCCAGGCGAGCGCGGTCGGGATGTCGGGCACTTCGGCGAGCACGATGTTGGTGTCGGGCGTGTTGGCCGGCCAGCCGTGCTCGCGGAGGCCGTCGGCGAGCCGCCGGGCGTTCTCGTGCGACTCGGCCAGGTCGGGGATGCGGTCCAGCGCGATCAGGCAGGCCGCGGCCAGGACACCGCCCTGCCGGACGCCGCCGCCCAGCATCTGCCGCATCCGGCGGGCCCGCTCGACGAACGCCGCGCTGCCCGCGACGACCGAGCCGACCGGCGCGCCGAGGCCCTTGCTGAAACAGGCGGACACGGTGTCGACGCCGACGGTCAGCGCGGCCGGCGGCACTTCGAGGGCGACCGCGGCCTGCCACAGCCGGGCGCCGTCGAGGTGCACGGTCAGGCCCGCTTCCTTGGCGACGGACAGCAGCTGGGCGTGCTCGTCGGGCGGGGTCACCGCGCCGCCGGCCGCGTTGTGGGTGTTCTCGAGGCACAGCAGCGATGTCCGCAATGTGAAGTACGGCCCGGGCTGTCCGATCGCGGCCGCGAGCGTGTCGGGCGACGGGCGGCCCGGGCCGCCGTCGTGCTCGAGGATGTCCGGCATGCCGCCGGCCAGCCACGCCGCCGAGCCCAGCTCGTTGACCAGCACGTGCGCGCCCCGGGTGGCGAGGAACCGGTCGCCGCGCTGCAGGTGCAGGCTCAGCGCGATCAGGTTGGCCATCGTCCCGCTCGGCACCCAGAGCGCGGCCTGCATGCCCAGGACGTGCGCCGCGCGCTCCTCCAGCTCCGCGACCGTGGGATCGCGCTCGAGGACGTTGTCCCCGACTTCGGCGGAGGCCATCGCCGCCCGCATCGTTTCGTCCGGCCGGGTCACGGTGTCGGAGCGGAAATCCAGGACGGGCGGGGTGAAGGTCACGGACCGATCACATCACACCCACGTCGTGGAGATCAATGAGCCCTCGGGTGGTCGAACCCGCTCGGTCCGTGCAACCGTGGATGCCCCTGATTCCGTCCTCCCGGGCGAACGACAACAGAGCGGAGCACGACTGCGCGTGGACCAGCGCGACGAGCAGGAGTTCGCGGAGTACTTCGCCGCCAGGCGGGACGCCGTGCGCCGGACCGCGTACATGCTCTGCGGCGACTGGCACCGGGCGGACGACCTCGCGCAGACGGCGTTCGTCGCACTGCACCGGAGGTGGAAGAAGATCAGGGATCGCGCGGCGACCGACGCGTACGTCCGCAAGACGCTCGTCCGGGCGTCGATCGACGAATCGCGGCGTCCGTGGCGGCGCGAGTGGCAGACCGAGACGCTGCCGGAGCCGTCCGACGACACGCCCGGCCTCGACGACCTCGTCGCGACCAGGGAGGACCTGCTCGCGGCGCTGAAGGAAGTGCCGCCCAAGCAGCGCGCGGTGCTGGTCTTGCGGTTCTTCGAAGGACTCGACGTGACCGGCGCGGCGACGGCGCTGGGCTGCAGCGAAGGCAACGTGAAGAGCCAGACCGCTCGCGGGCTGGCGAACCTGAGGCAGGTCCTCGAACGGGAGGTGGAGACCAATGGATGAGCAGGAGCTGCGCTCGCTGTTCTCCGCCGCGCCCGGGGACGCCCCCGAACCGTCGTTCAGCCAGGACGACGTCGTCCGCGAATCCCGCCGCCAGACCGTGCGCCGGCGGAACCGGATCACCGCCGGGGTGAGTGCCGCCGCGCTGGTCGTCGCCGGGTTCGGCCTCTCCGGCCAGCTGTCCGGGGACAGCTCGAAGTCGATGACCGCGGCGGACCACGCCGTACCCGCGCAAGGGAGGCCGGGCGCCACGCAACCCGGAGACGGCCCGATGCGTCCTGAAATCGGGGGGGAGTCACCGAACTTCTCGTCCCGGTCACCTCAGCAGGGGGGTGCCGGGGACGGGAAGACCGGCCCATTGGCCGAAGGCGCCTCCGGGTGCGAACAGGTGGACGGGGAGCTCGCCATCGCCCTCGCTGGCGAGCTCCCCGGCCACTTCGCCGACCAGGCCGTCCCGGGCGGCGCCTGTTCGACGGTGTCGCGGTCCGCCGGGTTCCCGGTTCCGGGCGGCGAAGTCGCCGCGGCGCTGTACCCGAAGGGCGTCCCGGAGGTCTTCAAGTCCCAGCCGGCCGGCACGGTCACGGCCCGGATCGGGACGGCGTCCGGTGGGGTGCTGGTGCTGGTCAGCGTGCCTTCCGCAGGATCGGCGGCGCCGTACGCGGGCCAGGTGGACCGGTTCGCGCGCGATCTCGCGCCCCGCTTCTGAGCCCGGGTCGGCCCGGTTGGCAGAATGACCGGCCATGACCGCTGCGACCACCCCCAAGGGGGAGCGACGGCGCGCCGCGCTCGTCGAGGCCGCCGCGAAACTGCTCGTCGAGGGCGGGTTCGACGCCGTCCGGCACCGGGCGGTGGCCGAGCGGGCGGGCCTGCCGCTCGCGTCGACGACGTACTACTTCGACTCGCTGGAAGACCTGGTCACGGCGGCCGTCGAGCACCACTCGAACGCCGAGCTGGCGACCGGCCGCCGCCGGCTCGAGGAGCTCGCGACCCGCAACCGCGGGGTGCAGGCGACCGTCGACCTGGTGCTGGACCTGCTGCTCGGCCCGGGCAGCGGTGACCCGGCGGCCGACGCCGAAGCCGTTCTCCTGCGGTACGAGCGGCTGGTCGCGACCGGCCGCCGCCCGTACCTGCGGCCGCTGATGCGGACGCTGTCGGCCCAGCTCAACGAGCTGCTGACGGAGATCTTCGCCCGGTCGGGCACCCCGGTCACCGAAACCGAGCTGGAGCGGCTGGTCGCGCTGGTCGACGGCGCGGTGGTGAACGCCCTGATCGCGGTCGACCCGGAGCCCCGCGCGGCGGCGGCCCGGATGCTCCAGGCGGCGCTGGAGCCCGCCGCTCAAGACCGCGTGCGCTGAGCTTTCTCGAGGTCTTCGCGGGCCTTCGTGACCAGGGCGAGCATCGCCTGCTCCGCCGCGGCCGGATCGCCCGCGACGATCGCGTCGAACACCTTCCGGTGGTTCGGCACCGGGTCCTCCGCGGCCGAGGAGCCGTGCACGAGCTTGTCGCGCTCGGCCAGCCCGATCGCGATGACCCGTTCCATCCGCATCAGGAAGCTGTTGTGCGTGGCGGCCATCAGCCGGCGGTGGAAGGCGAGGTCGGCCTGGACGCTCGCCGCCGGATCATCCCCCGCGGCGGCCATGTCGGCGAGCGCCTCCCGCAGCGCCTCGAGGTCGTCCTCGGTCGCCCGCTCGGCGGCGAACCGGGCGGCGGCGGGCTCGACGACCGCGCGCACCTCGGTGAGCTCGTCGAGCAGCACCGGATCATCGGCGGCCGCGGTCTGCCAGCGCATGACGTCGGCGTCGAGCATGTTCCACTTTTCGCGCGGCTGCACGAAGGTGCCCCGCTTCTGCCGGGCATCGATCATGCCCTTGGCGGCCAGCACCTTCAGCGCTTCGCGCAGCGCGGTCAGGCTGATGTCGAGCTCTTCGCGCAGCGCGGGCAGGTCCAGGACGGTGCCCTCGCCCCACTCGTCGGAGAGGATCCGGCTGGCCAGTGCCTCCACGGTCTGGCCGTGCAGCCCGCGTGGCCGGTGTTCGGTCAATGGAGGGGCCCTCTCAGCCGGGGAGGTGATGACGGCATTATCGATCCGGGGTCAAGAAAGCGAAACCGGCAGCACGAACGTCGGCGACCCCGTCGGGTAGTACCGCAGCTCCGCCTCGCCGGACGCGGTCAGCGTGAACGCCGTGATCGCGTTCTCCGACTGCGCCGCCACGTAACAAGTGCCGTCCACCAAGGCGAAGTGCCGCGGGTTCGCGCCGCACGGCTGGTCCGCCACCGCGGCCGCCTCGTCCAGCGCGAACTCCGTGACGCAGTCCGGCCCGCGGTTCGACACGTACAGGCGCGAGTCGGTCAGCTCCAGGTGCGCCACCAGGTTGGGCGTCACGGAAGAAAGCGTCGACGGCGTCGAGGACACCACCTCGAACGCGCCCGGTGCCTTCTCGCGGACGGTCACCAGCGTCCCGGCCAGCTCGCCGACGACGTAGGCCAGGTCCGTGCCCGGCCGGCGCACCAGCTGGCGCGGCCCCGTGCCCGGCGGCAGCGAAGACACCGCCAACGGCTCGAGGGCACCCGATGGCGTCAGCGTGTAGCTGCGGATCTCGTCCGTGCCGAGGTCGACCGCGCTCACGACGGACCCGTCCGCCGACGGGACCGCCATGTGGACGTGCGCCGCCTCCTGGCGGTCGGACACCGGGCCGGTGCCGTGGTGCTGGACCAGGGCCGTCCGGGCGGACGGCGCACCGGACGGCGACAGCGAAAACACCGCGACACTGCCGCCGGTGTAGTTGGCGCACACCAGGAACCGGCCGTCCGGCGTCACCGCCAGGTGGCACGGGTGCGCACCGCCCGTCTCGGCCGTGCCCAGCACCGACAGCTCGCCCGACGGCGAGATGGCCAACGCCGTCACGCCACCGGTGGACAGCTCGTTGGCCGCGTACAGCACCGGCAACGACGGGTGGCGCGTCAGCCACGACGGCGACTCCAGCGGCAGCGAAGCCACTTCGCGCAACGAGCCGGACGGCGACCGCGAGAGCGTCGTGATCCCGGTGCCGTTCCCCGCATCGCCGGTGTAGCACCCGACGAAGACCAGCTCAGCCATGCGCGCTCCTCAACAGCGTTTCGACCAGCGAAGCCTAGGGCGCGTGATCTTCCGGCGATAGCTCCCGAATCAGCGGCCTCGGCTATAAACTTAATTTAGGTTTTATTATTGACGATGGCCGCTCCGTCTCGGCATGCTCGGCAGGAGTTCCACGACCATGCTCACGGCAGAGAACTCCGAGGACGGGAGAGGCGATGCGGACAGCGGTGGTGACCGGAGCGGCGTCCGGCATCGGGGCGGCGACGGCGCGGAAGCTCCTGGCGGACGGCTACCGCGTGCTGGGCGTGGACGTCGCCGAACTGCCCGCCGGCGTCACGCCGATCCGGGGTTCGGTGAGCGACGAAGCGACCTGGGCGGCCATCGGCGAGGTGGACGCGCTGGTCAGCAACGCCTACGTGCCCAGCACCGGGCCGCTGCACGAGATCGGCCGCGCCGAGTGGCAGCGCCAGCTCGACGTCAACCTGACCGGCGCCTACCTGGCCGTGAAGGCGTGCCTGCCGTCGCTGCGGGAACGTCGTGGCGCCATCGTGCTGGTCTCCTCGGTGCACGCGCACTTCGGCCTGCCGGGCCATCCCGCGTACGCCGCGAGCAAGGGCGCGCTCGTCGCGCTCGCCCGGCAGCTGGCCGTCGAGTACGGCCCCGAGGTGCGGGTCAACTCCGTGCTGCCGGGGCCGGTGCTCACCGAAGCCTGGAAGCACATCCCGCCGGCGGATCGCGAACGCAGCGCGCGGGCGACGCCGGCGGGTCGCCTCGGCCGGCCGGAGGAGGTCGCGGACGTGATCGCGTTCCTGCTCTCGGCCGCCGCGTCGTTCGTCACCGGGGCCGAACTGACGGTCGACGGCGGCTGGTCCGCCGCCAAGGATTCCGCGTAGAAACGGGGCACACGGGTGAAGATCACCGCCATCGAAACGTTCCTGGTCGCGCCGCGCTGGCTGTTCCTCAAGGTCAGTACCGACGAAGGGATCAGCGGCTGGGGCGAGCCCGTGGTCGAGGGCCGCGCGGAGACCGTGCGCGCGGCCGTGCACGAACTGTCCGAGCTGCTGATCGGCCAGGACCCGCTGCGCATCGAGGACCACTGGCAGGTGCTGCGCCGCGGCGGGTTCTACCGCGGCGGCCCGGTGCTCTCCAGCGCCCTGGCCGGGTTCGACCACGCGCTGTGGGACATCGCGGGCAAGGTCCGCAACGCGCCGGTGCACGAGCTGCTCGGCGGCCCGGTCCGCGACCGCGTCCGCGTCTACAGCTGGGTCGGCGGCGACCGCCCGGCCGGTATCCGCGAAGCCGTGGCCGCCCAGGTCGAGGCCGGGTTCACCGCGGTGAAGATGAACGTCGCCGGCCCGCTGGCGGCGATCGCCTCCCCGGCCGAGGCCGACGCTGCGGTGGCGCGCGCCTGGGAAGCTCGGGAGGCGCTCGGCCCGCACCGCGACCTCGCCATCGACTTCCACGGCCGCGTCTCGCCCGCGATGGCGCGCCGGCTGGTGCGGATGCTGGAGGACGTCCAGCCGATGTTCGTCGAGGAGCCGGTGCTGCCGGAGACCCAGGGCGACGCGCTGCGTGCGGTCGTCGAGGCGTCCACGGTGCCGATCGCGGTCGGCGAGCGGCTCTATTCGCGGTGGGAGTTCAAGCCGGTGCTCGACGCCGGTGTCGCGGTCGTCCAGCCGGATCCGTCGCACGCCGGCGGCATCTCGGAGCTGCGGCGGATCGGCGCGCTGGCCGAGATGTACGGCGCTTCGCTGGCGCCGCACTGCCCGCTCGGCCCGATTTCGCTGGCCGCGTCGCTGCAGGTGGCCTTCGCGACGCCGAACTTCCTGATCCAGGAACAAAGTGCGGGCATGCACTACCACGACGGCCGGGAGCACGGATACCTCGTCGATCCGTCGGTCTTCGCCTTCCAGGACGGTTACGCGGCCCGGCCGCTCAAGCCCGGCCTCGGCATCGAAGTCGACGAAGCGGCCGTGCGCCGCGCGGACGAGATCGGGCACGCCTGGCGCTCACCGGTGTGGCGGCACGACGACGGCAGCTTCGCCGAATGGTGAAAGCCCGGGCCGTCATCGCGCTGACCTGCGCAGGTATGTTGAGGGCGTGACGGACAAGCCCCGCATTCCGAACGTACTCGCCGCCCGCTACGCCTCGGCGGACCTGGTCTCGCTCTGGTCCCCGGAGCAGAAGGTGGTCCTCGAACGGCAGCTCTGGCTCGCCGTCCTCAAGGCCCAGCGGGACCTCGGCGTCGAGGTGCCGGATGGCGTCGTCGAGGCGTACGAGCGGGTCGTCGGCGACGTCGACCTCGAGTCGATCGCCGCCCGCGAGCGCGTCACCCGCCACGACGTCAAGGCGCGGATCGAGGAGTTCAGCGACCTCGCCGGCCACGAGCACATCCACAAGGGCATGACCTCGCGCGACCTCACCGAGAACGTCGAGCAGCTGCAGCTGCTCCGCTCCCTCGAGCTCGTGCGCACCCGCGTCGCCGCCGTGCTGGCGCGGCTGGCCACCCTCGCCGTCGAGCACGCCGACACCGTCATGGCCGGGCGCTCGCACAACGTCGCCGCGCAGGCCACCACCCTCGGCAAGCGGTTCGCCACGGCGGCCGACGAGCTGCTGGTCGCCTTCGAGCGGCTCGACAACCTCATCGAGCGCTACCCGCTGCGCGGCATCAAGGGCCCGGTCGGCACCGCGCAGGACATGCTCGACCTGCTCGGCGACGAGTCCACTTTGGACCAGCTCGAGGATCGCGTGATGCAGCACCTCGGGTTCAACCGGCGGTTCGTCAGCGTCGGCCAGGTGTACCCGCGCTCGCTCGACTTCGACGTGCTGTCCACTGTGGTCCAGCTCGCCGCGGCGCCGTCCAGCCTGGCCAAGACGATCCGGCTGATGGCCGGGCACGAGCTGGTCACCGAGGGCTTCAAGCCCGGCCAGGTCGGCTCGTCCGCCATGCCGCACAAGATGAACACCCGCTCGTGCGAGCGGGTGAACGGCCTGGCCGTCGTGCTGCGCGGCTACCTGTCGATGATCGGCGAGCTGGCCGGCGACCAGTGGAACGAGGGCGACGTCTCCGACTCGGTCGTCCGCCGGGTCGCGCTGCCGGACAGTTTCTTCGCCCTCGACGGCCTGCTGGAGACGTTCCTCACCGTGCTCGCCGAGTTCGGCGCCTTCCCGGCGGTGATCGAGCGTGAGCTTGATCGCTACCTGCCCTTCCTCACCACGACGAAGGTGCTCATGGCGTCGGTCCGCGGCGGCGTCGGGCGTGAGACGGCCCACGAAGCGATCAAGGAGCACGCGGTCGCCGTCGCGCTCGAGATGCGCGAAGGCCGCGCCGAGAACGACCTCCTCGACCGGTTCGCGGCCGACGACCGCATCCCGCTCGACCGCGGTGAGCTGGACAAACTCCTCGCCGACCGGATTTCGTTCACCGGCACGGCCGGGCGGCAGGTCGCGCAGGTGGCCGAGCGCGTCACCCACGTCCTCGAGCGGTTCCCCGAGGCCACGGGGTACGTCCCGCAGCCGATCCTGTGAGCTGACGCACGAGTCCACGGATTGGAACGAATCCACTCGAACGGGCGAAATCCCTAATCTCGATCGCACGAACCCGGAGCGTCAGGACGTCTACCCAGTGACCTGACGTGCTTTCCTCGCGCCCTTGGGGCGCCGACCTCTGGAAGAAGCGATGAGATCCACGCTGTCGAAAATCGCCGCGGCCGTCACCGCGGGCGCGCTGACGTTGACCCTCGCCGCCTGCGGTGGCTCCGACGCGGGGCCGGCCACCCTGCGCGTCGGGACGCTGAGCGACGCCCCGCCGTCGATCTACCTGGAGAACGGGCGGTTCACCGGCTACGACAACGAGTTGCTGCGCGACATCGCCAAGCGTGAAGGCTTCGAGGTCGAGTTCGTCGGCACCGAGTTCTCCAGCCTGCTCGCCGGCGTCGCGGGCGGCAAGTTCGACATCGGCAGCTCGACGATCTCCAGCACCGAGGCCCGCAAGAAAACGGTCGCCTTCTCCAACGGCTACAACACCGGCTTCACCACGGTCGTCACGGCGAAGGGCGCGAACCTGAAGGACACGGGTGCGCTGGGCGGCAAGCGCCTCGGCGTGGTCCAGGGTTCGGTGCAGGACGAGTTCGCGGGCAAGGTCGCCGGCGCCCAGGTCGTCCGCTTCCCGGACTACAACGCGGGCTTCGCGCAGCTGAAGAACGGCACCCTCGACGGCTGGGTCGTGCCGCAGGACATCGGGCAGAAGTACCTGGACCAGAACCCGAACGTCCCGCTCGAGCTCGGGTACACGGTCGAGGACAAGGACACGCCGTCGGCGTTCGCGGTGGCCAAGAAGAACACCGAACTGCTGAACAAGCTGAACGACGGCCTCGCGAAGGCCGTCGCGGATGGCACGGTCGCCCGCATCTACGGGCAGTTCTACAAGAACACGCCGCTGTCGAAGGAACTGCAGCAGGGCGGGCCCGGCCTGACCGTGAAGAACCTGGGGGCGTGACATGAAGAAGCTGATCGTCACCGTGCTGGCGGCCGCGCTCACGCTGACCGCGTGCGGCGGCTCGGACAGCGCTTCCGCGACGCTGCGCGTGGGCACGCTGAGCGATGCGCCGCCGAACATCTACCTCAAGGACGGCAACTACACCGGCTTCGACAACGAGTTGCTCAAGGCCATCGCGGCCAAGCAGAACCTCAAGCTGGAGTTCGCCGCGACCGACTTCTCGGCGCTGCTCGGGCAGGTCGCGTCGGGCCGCTACGACATCGCCAGCTCGGCGATCGCGCAGACCGACGAGCGCAAGAAGACGGTCGACTTCTCGGCGGCCTACGACTTCGAAACGATGAGCATCCAGGCCAAGCAGGGCACGCCGG
Organism: Amycolatopsis mediterranei; assembly: GCF_026017845.1. Classification (NCBI taxonomy): domain Bacteria; kingdom Bacillati; phylum Actinomycetota; class Actinomycetes; order Pseudonocardiales; family Pseudonocardiaceae; genus Amycolatopsis; species Amycolatopsis mediterranei. Next base: position 10,261,852 of record NZ_CP100416.1, on the reverse strand, counting down.
TCACCGACGAAAAAGGCCTGGCCGGCCAGCGCGTCGCCGTCATCCAGGCGACCGTCGGCGACCACTGGCTGACCAGCACGGTCCCGTCGGCGCAGGCCGTGCGCTTCCCCGACTACGCCGCCGCGCTGACCGCGTTGAAGAGCGGCGCGGTCGACGCGTACATCCTGGACCAGTCCATCGCCGAGAAGAACGTCGCCGACAACCCGGACGCCAAGCTGGTGGTCGTGAAGAGCTTCGTCACGGACGTGCCGCACGGGTTCGCGGTCAAGAAGGGCAACGCCGAGCTGCTCGGCAAGATCGACAGCGGGCTCAAGCAGGTGATCTCCGACGGGACCTGGCTTAAGCTGCACCAGCAGTTCCTGCCGACCGCTCCGGTGCCGGCCGGGTTCCAGGGTTACCAATCCGGCCAAAAGTAGGCCGACCCCCACGGGGGCACGTAACCTTTGTCGCAAAGTTATTCGGCCGTGGCTGTGGTCGGATTGGTAACGATCGGCACAGTAGGAGAAGCATGAAGAAGACACTGGTCACGGCGCTCACCGCGACCTTGCTGGCCGCGCTCACGGCGTGCGGCGGCTCGGACAGCGGCGGCGACAAGACCCTGCGCGTCGGCACGCTGAGCGACTCGAAGCCGAACGCCTACCAGGAGAACGGCAACTACACCGGCTTCGACAACGAGCTGCTGAAGGCCATCGCGGCCAAGGAAGGCCTGAAGCTGGAGTTCGCCGCGACCGAGTTTTCGGCGCTGCTCGGCCAGGTCGCGAACGGCACGTTCGACATCGGCAGCTCGGCGATCTCCCAGACCGACGCCCGCAAGAAGACCGTCGACTTCTCGGCGCCGTACAACTACCAGGCGCTCGGCATCGAGGCCAAGGAGACCGCCGGCATCACCGACGAGAACTCCTTGGCGGGCAAGCGGATCGGCGTCGTCCAGGGCACGGTCTCGGACACGTGGCTCGGCACGAACGCACCGACCGCGCAGGCTGTCCGGTTCCCCAATGACGCCGCGGCCCTCAACGCCCTCAAGACCGGCGCGATCGACGGCGCGGTGTTCGACCAGGCCACCGCCGAGGACTACGCGAAGAACAACGCCGACGCGAAGCTCAAGGTGACCAAGGCCATCACCACGACCATCCCGCACGGGTTCGCCTTCAAGAAGGGCAACACCGACCTGATCAACAAGATCAACGACGGCCTGAAGAAGGTCATCGCGGACGGCACGTGGGTCAAGGTGCACGACCAGTTCGAACCCACCGCGCCGGTGCCCGCCGAGTTCAAGGCGGGGCAGTAGTCCACAATGGACGATTTCGTCAACACGTTCCTGGACTGGGACTACATTTCCCAAGTCCTGCCGGACCTGCTGAAGACCGGACTGCTCAACACGCTGATCCTGTCGGTGTCCTCGGCGCTGATCGGCACCGTCGTCGGCATGGTGCTGGCGGTGATGGGGCTGTCCACCAAGTGGTGGCTGCGCTGGCCCGCGCGGATCTACACCGACATCTTCCGCGGGCTGCCGGCCATCCTCACGATCCTGCTGATCGGCCAGGGGCTCGGCACGCTCGCCCGGGACGTCGTCGGCACGAACCCGTACCCGATGGGCATTTTGGCGCTGTCGCTGATCGCCGCGGCCTACATCGGCGAGATCTTCCGGTCCGGCATCCAGAGCGTGGACAAGGGCCAGATGGAGGCCAGCCGGGCGCTCGGGATGAGCTACACCAAGTCGATGCTGCTGGTGATCATCCCGCAGGGCGTCCGGCGGGTGCTGCCGGCGCTGGTGAACCAGTTCATCGCGCTGGTCAAGGACTCCAGCCTCGTCTACGTGCTCGGGCTGCTGTCCGGGCAGCGCGAGCTGTTCCGGATCGGCCAGGACCTCGCGGCGAACACCGGCAACCTGTCGCCGCTGGTCGCCGCCGGCGTGTTCTTCCTGGTGATCACCGTGCCGCTGACGCACCTGGTCAACTACATCGACAAGAAGCTCCGGACCGGCCGCAAGGTGCGCGTTGACGAGCCGGGCGACGGAGACGAGCTGGACCTGGTCGCCAGCGGGAAGGTTCCCTCGTGACGACGACGGCGGTGCGCTCGTCCAGTGTGGAGCTGCGGGACATCCACGTCAGCTTCGGCACGCTCGAAGTCCTGCGCGGAGTCGACCTCCGGGTCGAGAGCGGGAAGACGACGTGCGTCATCGGCCCGTCCGGCTCCGGCAAGTCGACGCTCCTGCGCTGCGTGAACCGCTTGCAGGAGCCCGATTCCGGCGATCTGCTGCTCGACGGCGAATCGGTGATCAAGGCCGACCCGGACGCCCTGCGCCAGCGCGTCGGCATGGTGTTCCAGCACTTCAACCTCTTCGGCCACCGGAGCGTGCTGGACAACATCGTGCTGCCGCTGCGCAGCGTGAAGAAGCTGAGCAAGGAGGAGGCGTCGGCGATCGCCCGGGCTCGCTTGGCGGACGTCGGCCTGGCGGACAAGGCGCCGTACCGGCCCAGCGCGTTGTCCGGCGGCCAGCAGCAGCGCGTCGCGATCGCGCGGGCGCTGGCGATGGACCCCGAGGTGATGCTCTTCGACGAGGCGACGAGCGCGCTGGACCCGGAGCTGGTCAAGGGCGTGCTGAACCTGATGGCGGGCCTGGCTTCGCGGGGGCTGACGTTGATCGTGGTGACGCACGAGATGGGGTTCGCCCGCAGCGTGGCCGACGAGGTGGCGTTCATGGACGCGGGCCGCATCGTCGAGCAGGGCCCACCGGCGGAGCTCTTCGACGAGCCGCAGAGCCCGCGCTTGCAGCGGTTCCTCTCACAGGTGCTCTGAAAGGAGAGGATTCGGCGGCCGTGGCCCGGGTAGCCTGCGGAGATGGCGAGAATCGCTCGGCTGACGTATTACCCGGTCAAGGCCTGCGCCGGCGTCGACGTGCCGTCCGCCGAGGTGACCTCCGCCGGGCTCGCGCACGACCGGGTCTTCCAGGTCATCACCCCGGACAGCGACATCCTCACGCAGCGGCCGCACCCGGTCATGGCGACCGTCCGGCCGCGGGTGCTCGGCGACCGGCTCGCGCTGTCCGCCCCCGGTCGTGAAGACGTCGTCTTCGCCATCCGGCGCGACGGCCCGCGGCGCCCGGTGTCGATGTCCGCCTGGGACGGCGAAGGCGTCCGGCAAGATCCCCAGGCTGACGAGTGGTTCTCGGACCTGCTCGGCCGGCCGGCCGAACTGATCGGCGTCGCGCCCGAGCACCACCGAGTCACCGTCGGCGAGTTTCCGGGCGCGGCGGCCTTCGCGGACGGGCACGCGGTGCTCATCGCCTCCGAGTCCTCTTTGGACAGCCTGAACGAGCGGATCGCCGCCGGTCAGGGCGAACCCGTCCCGATGGACCGCTTCCGCCCCAACCTCGTCATCGCCGGCTGGGCCGAACCCCACCGCGAGGACGAAGCCCGCGAGCTGACCGCCGGCACCGCGAAGTTCGGTTACGCCGAGAAGTGCGTCCGCTGCACGGTCCCGATGGTCGACCAGGAGACCGGCGAGAAGGCCGGCCCCGAACCGATCCGCACCCTCGCCACCTACCGGCGTGACCCGCGCGGCGGCGTCGTCTTCGGGATGAAGGCCGCGGTGCTGCGGCCGGGTCAGGTCGCGGTCGGCGACGAGGTGATCGTGCACTCCTGGGCCGGCCCGAGCCCGAGCACGGCCGCCGCGGAGCCGCCGTTCACGGCGACGGCGAGCCGGCCCGCCGAGTCGGTGTAGAGCACCGACGCGCCGGCGGGGACGTCGGCGAAGGTCCGCCCGAGCACGGTGGTCACCGCCACCCGCTCGCTGTGCACGGAAACCGCGCCCGACAGGCCCGAGAGCTCGAGGTCCGCCGGGGTCGCCGCCAGCTGGACGTTGCCGAAGTGGTCGACCGTCAGGACCTCCGACACGAGCTTCCCGGGGAACGCGGCGACGAACGGCTCGGGCATCGCGACCAGGTCGGCCACCGGGTCGCCGAAGTCCGCGGGGGCGACACCCAGCGCGAGGTGCGCGGCCGCGGGCGCGAAGACGTCCCGCCCGTGGAACGTCGCCGACGTCGCCGGCAGCCGCAGCGACGGCTCGGCGAGTTCGTACGCCGCCTGGACCCCGCCCAGCGCCTGCGCGGCGGGCAGCAGCAGGCCGTTGTCCGGCCCGACCAGCAGCCCGTCCTCCGCGACGACGACCACGCCGAGCCGCGCGGTCCCGACACCGGGGTCGACGACCGCGACGTGCACCGATTCCGGCAGGTAGGGGACCGTCTGGGCCAGCGCCATCGCCCCGTGCCGGATGTCCTGGGGCGGCACTTCGTGGGTCACGTCGAGCACCCGCACCGCGGGCGCCAGCCGCGCGATCACGCCGTGGCAGGCCGCCACGAAGCCGTCGCGCAGGCCGTAGTCGGTGGTCACCGAGATCCAGTCGTACGCCATGCCAGCATCATCCATGGTGGCGGAGGGTGCCCGTTAGGGTTCAGCGCGTGACACCCCTCCCCACCCTCGAACGGCTGGCCACCGGCAAGGTCCGTGACCTGTACGCGGTGGGCGACGAGCACCTGCTGGTCGTCGCCTCCGACCGCATCTCCGCCTTCGAACGCGTCTTCCCCACCTCGGTCCCCGGCAAGGGCCGCGTGCTCACCGCGATGAGCGTGTTCTGGTTCCGCCAACTCGCCGACGTCCTCCCGAACCACCTCGTGACCTGCGAGGGACCGCTCATCCCGGAGGCCGTGCGCGGCCGCGCGCTGCTGGTCGAGCGGCTCGACATGCTGCCGGTGGAGGCGGTCGTCCGGGGCTACCTCACCGGCCGCGGGTATGCGGACTACCGCCGGTCCGGGCAGGTGTGCGGGCTGGCGCTGCCGCCCGGCCTGGCCGAGTCGGCCCGGCTGCCCGAGCCGATCTTCACCCCGTCCACCAAGGCGCCCCGCGGCTGCAAGGACGAGAACATCGACTTCGGTAGGTGCGTCTCGGTGCTGGGCCGCGCGCTCGCCGGGGAGGTCCGGGAGGCCTCTCTGGAGCTGTACCGCCGGGGCGCCGCGCGCGCGGCGGAGCAGGGCCTGCTGTTGGCGGACACGAAGTTCGAATTCGGCATCGGCGCCGGCGGGGGGCTCGTGCTCGCGGACGAGCTGCTGACACCCGATTCGGCGCGCTACTGGCTCGCCGACGGCCACCAGCCCGGCGTCCCGCAGCCGTCGTTCGACAAGCAGCACGTGCGCGACTGGCTGGTCGACCCGGTGTCCGGCTGGGACTGCGTCTCCCCGCTGCCGCCACTGCCGCCCGAAGTGGTGACGGCCACGCGCGACCGGTACATCGAGGCGTACCAGCGCATCACCGGGCTTTCGCTGGCAGACTGGCCTCGTGATCCTGCTGATCTGCGGCAGCCTGCGAGCCGGCTCGGGCAATGCGGCGGTGCTGGGGACCGTCGCGACCCTCACCGCGAGCAAGACGTACACCGGCCTTGCCGATCTGCCGCACTTCAACCCCGATGACGACCGCGACCCGCTGCACCCCGAGGTGGTCTCGCTGCGTGCCGCGCTGCAGGAAGCCGACGCGGTCCTGATCTGCACGCCGGAGTACGCGGGCGGGCTGCCGGGCTCGTTCAAGAACCTCCTCGACTGGACGGTCGGCGGCGGCGAGATGTACGGCAAGCCGGTGGCCTGGATCAACGCGTCCTCGATCGCGGCCCCGACCGGCGGCCGGGACGCGCACGACTCGCTGCGGAAGGTCTTCACGTACGCGGGCGCGAAGATCGTCGAAGAGGCCTGCGCGCGGATCCCGGTCGCGCGCGTGGACGTCGCCGACGGCCAGGTCGCCGACCCCGATCTGCGGGGCCGCATCGCGGTGGCGGTGCAGCGCCTGCGTGAAGGGGTCTGAGCCTTCCGGCAACGGTCGCCCGCCCGTTCTGCGCAGTTCACGGGAGTTTCAGACGCGTGCGTCCCAATGGGGACGTGGACGCTCGCTTGCTGGTTTCGCTGTCGGGAATCACCCCGCGCACGCTGCACCGGTGCGCCGACCTCGCGGCCGAGCTCGACCGCCGCAAGGTGCCGCTCTCGGTACTGTACGCCGCCCGCACCGGCGAAGGCCCGGTGACGGAGTGGGTGCGCACCCGCGCCCGCGGCGGTGATTCCGTGCTGCTGCACGGCTACGACCACGCCATCACGCCCACGCACCGCACGGTGTACCTGGGCAAGCGGGCGGAGTTCGCGACGCTTCCGGCACACGAGGCGCGCCTGCGGCTGATCGCCGCGAAGGCCGCGCTGGACAACGCCGGCTTGTCGGTCGACGGCTTCGCCCCGCCCCGCTGGATCGCCTCCCCGGGCACGCTGCAGGCGCTGGCCGAGCACGGTTTCCGGCTGTGCGCGGACCTCGGCGCGGTCCGCGACCTCGTCACCGGCGAGGTGCGCCGCGCGCGGGTGAGTGAGTTCACGAGCCAGTCGCACCGCACGGAGACGGTGCGCTGCTTCACCCTGGTGCTGGCGGCGGCCCGCTCGGCCCGCCGGGGCGGGCTGGTCCGGCTGGGGGTCGATGCCACGGACCTGACCCGCCCCGGCCTCCGCCAGGCGCTGCTCGACGCGGTGGACGTCGCCCTGGAGAACCGGGCGTTCGGCGCGACCTACGGCTCGCTGCGCGTGGTGGCGGCCTAGACCTTCGCGGGTTCGCCCCGGTCGAGCACCTTGACCTCGGTGCCTTCGGGCGCGAGGTTCCCGAAGAGGCCGTAGTGCATGGCGGGGTTGGCGAGCACGGCTTCGTGGATGGGCACGGCCACCCGCGGCGCGACGGCCCGCAGGTAGTCGACGGCCTCCCCGGCCTTGAGCCACGGTGCCCCGGTGGGCAGCCCCAGGACGTCGATCTGCTGTCCGGGCACGAAGAACGAGTCGCCGGGGTGGAAGAAAGCACCGTCGTCGAAGACGTACCCGATGTTCGGGATGACGGGGATGTCCGAGTGGATGACGGCGTGCTCCCCGCCGACGGCCTTGATGGCGGTGTCCCCGACGGCGAAGGCGTCCCCGACGTTCGCCACGTCGAACTCCAGGCCGAGTTTCTCGACCTCGGGAGCGGACCCGGGATCGACGATCAGCTTGGCACCGGGGTTGGCTTCGAGGACCCGGGGCAGCCGTTCGACGTCGAGGTGGTCGAAGTGCTGGTGCGTGACCAGCACGGCGGACAGCTCCCGCTCACCTTCGAAGCCGGTGGAGAAGACGCCGGGATCGATCAGGATCCGCTCGGAGCCGGTCTCCAGCAACAGGCAGGCGTGTCCGAAATGGACGATACGCATCGATGGTTCTCCTTCACGGGTGGTCGATCCCAGCCTAGTCCCGCCGCGTCAGCCGGTGCCGGATCTCGTCGAGGTCGCCGGCGGCAACATTGGCGTCGAGGAGGTACCGCTCGACGTCGAACCCGGCGAGCGTGTCCCGGACGGCTGCCGCGGTCGTGGTGCCCCGCTCCGCGAGGATCGTCGCGATGACCGGCCCCTGGTCATCGGTGCCCATCGCGGCGTACAGCGGTCTCACGGCTTCGGTGGACAGGGCGTAGTCCGCGGCGATGGCGTCGGGGCCGACGCCGGCCAGCGCCAGGAGCAGGAGCGCGACGAGACCGGTCCGGTCGCGCCCGGAACCGCAGTGGAACAGGACACCGCCGGGCGCGGACCGGGCGATCGCTTCGACGACGGCGGCGCAGCGCTCGGCCTTCCGGTCGAGGAAGGGGCGGTAGTAGAGCGGGCTGCCGTTCAGCCGCTCGCGGTTGACGTACCGCCAGAACTCGAGGTCGTCGATGTCGTCGAGGGGAACCTCGACGCGGTCGAGGTCCGCCGGAACGGCCGGACCGGTCGCGGCGGCGAACTGCGCGGAACCCGCCAGCGCCGTCGTGGCGTCCGCCGTCGGCCGGATCTCGTCGGGGTTGCGCAGGTCGATGACGGTCCGGACGCCGGCCTCCCGGGCTTGGTCCCACCCGGCGCCGGTCACGAACCTCAGGTCGGCCGCCCTGAAGAACGCGCCGCGGCGGGTCGTCTCGCCCGAGCGCGTCGGCAGGCCACCGAGATCCCTGGTGTTGTAGAAGCCTTCCCAGTCCACGGCTCTGTTCATCTGTCACAGTTTGCCCGTGAGCAGCGCGTCGCCGAGTTCCGTGCGCCGGTACAGCACGCGATGACCCCGGCGTTCCGCCGCCAGCAAGCCCGCTGCGCGCAACGCCGTCAGGTGGGCCGAAACCGTCGCCGGTGCCAGGTCGTGGCGCCGGGCCAGCTCGGTCGTCGCCGCCGGGCGGTCGAGCGTGGTCAGCAGCAGGGCCCGCGTCCGGCCGAGCACCTCCGCCAGCGGTGCCGGCGGCTCGGCGGCGGAAGTCCACAGCGAAGCCACGCCCCGGGCGGGGTACAGCAGCGAAATCTGCCACGGCGGCACCGTCACCACCCCGACGTTCGGCCACGCGAACACCGCCGGGATCAGCAGCAGCCCCCGCGCGTCGATCGGCAGGCGCTCCCGGGACCGGACGTCGACCAGCACCGACGTCCCCGACAGCCGGACGCGCGGGTGGAGCTCCGCCAGCATCGCCGCGAGCCCGCCCGACCCCAGCTGCCGCGTCCGGTGGGCGATGTCCGCCGCGAGCAGCTCGCGCAGGCGGGGCCACTCCGGGGCCAGCAGCGCGTCCCACACCGTCTCGAGCTGATCGGCCAGCAGGTCGCGCGCGGCCGTCGGGTCGGCCGGCAGCCCGGACAGGTCCGCGTCGACCATGCCGAGCTCCAGCGCCACCTGCGCGGGCGGCGTCGCACGCACCACCGCCAGCTGCGCTTCGGCGGTCGTCTCGGGACCGTCGGGCGGCGGGCTCAGGAACTCGGTGAGGTAGTGCCGCGCGCTCAGCACCGCCGTCAGCTCGGGCACGTCGGGCACCTCGGAGAGCCACGGCGGAGCCGCGGGGTGCCGCCGGATGCCGAGCAGCGTCTGGACCGCGCCCAGCACCTCCTCCAACGGCGAGATCGCGAACCGGACGCGTTGGCTCCCGGCCGCGGTCAGGACCAGCTCGATCACGACTGATTCGCTCTCACCCGAATCAGTGTGCCGCACGCGGATGAGCCGCAAGCGTACGAGCATGTCGTTGTTCATCCATCGCGCCTATTGGCGCTGGTCGGCGGGTGTCCAGTTCGCCCGGCTGCCGTCGACCATGGCGCCGCTCGCGTTCACCCTGCTGACCACCGCGACGACCGGCTCCTACCGGCTCGGCGGCGTGCTGATGTCGGTCTACGTCGCCGCCGAGATGGTGTGCGCGGTGCCGGTCGGGCGGTTGCTCGACCGCATCGGCCCTTCGCGGGGCCTGCCCGTGCTGCTTCTGCTGACCGCCGCCGGGTATGGCGTGCTGGCGCTGGCCGCCGGCGCTCCCGCACCCGTCTTGATCGCGCTCGTCCTGCTGCCCGGCATCGCGGGCGGCGCGTTGTCGGGCGGCTTCCGGACGCTGCTCGCGGACACCGTCGACGACGAGTTGCTGCCGCGGGCGATCTCCGTCGACGCGATGCTCCTCGAAGGGGTGCTCATCGGCGGTCCGGCGCTGGTCGCGCTGCTCGACCTGGCCGGCACGTTCGTCCCGCTCGCCGCGATGGCGGTCGTGTGCCTGGCGGCGGCGCTGCTCGTCCCGCGTGGCGTGGGTTCGCGCGATCGGGTGGAATCCGAAGCCGACGTCCCACCCGCGCGGCTCGCGACCTACCTGCCGTGGCTGGGGTGCGCGTTCACCGTCGGGCTGCTGCTGTCGACGATCGAGGTGGCGCCGCTCCCGCTGGTCCAGCGGCTCGGCGCGCCGGAAACCGCCGCGCCGGTCGTGATCGCCGTGCTGAGCGGGGCGAGCATCGCGGGGAGCGCGCTCTACGCGTGGCGCGGGAAGACCGGCGACCCGCGGCTGTTCCTCGCCGGGTTCGTCGCCGGCGGGCTCACCCTCGCGGGCGGCCTCGGCTGGGCCGGGCTCCTCGGTTCGGTCGCCTTGATCGGCGCCTGCACCGGTCCGCTGGTGGCCGCCACCTCGGTCAACCTCCAGCGCCTGCTGCCGAAGAATCGCAGGTCAGCGGGGTTCTCCTTGAGTTTCACGGTGCAGGCGGCCGGTTTCGGCCTCGGCTCGCTGGCGGTCGGCGTGCTGCCGTTGTGGCTCCCGCCGTTGTTCGGTGTCTTTGCCGCGGCGATCGCCGGTGCAATGCTGGTGCGGAAGCCCGCACGAGCTATTGGCACGATGTCAGTAACGTCGTAACCTGGGCTGACCCGCGACCTCCAGGGAGACGCCGATGACTGCCGTCCAGCCGAAGCCGACGACGGTCGGCGAGACCTTCGACTCGCTCAGCCCGGCGACCGACGAGGTGGTCGGAACCTACCCGATCCACACCGCGGAGGACGTCAAGGCGGCCGTCGAACGGGCGCGCGTCGCGGCGGAGTGGTGGGCGGGCCTCGGTTTCGCCGGGCGCGCCGAGCGGCTCAAGAGCTGGAAGGGCGTGCTGACCCGGCGGCTGCCGCAGCTGTGCCAGGTGGTCCGCGACGAGACCGGCAAGCCGATCGCCGACGCGCAGCTGGAGAGCGTCCTGGCCATCGAGCACATCGCGTGGGCGGGCAAGCACGCGAAGAAGATCCTCGGCAAGCAGAAGCGCTCGGCCGGCCTGCTGATGTCGAACCAGGCGGCGACCGTCGAGTACCAGCCGCTGGGCGTGGTCGGCGTGATCGGCCCGTGGAACTATCCGGTGTTCACCCCGCTCGGCTCGGTCGCGTACGCGCTCGCGGCGGGCAACGCCGTGGTGTTCAAGCCGAGTGAGTACACGCCGGGCGTGGGCAAGTGGCTGGTCGACGCGTTCGCCGAGATCGTCCCGGAGCAGCCGGTGCTGCAGCTGATCACGGGCTTCGGCGAAACGGGCGCGGCGCTGGTGACCGCGGGGGTCGACAAGATCGCGTTCACCGGCTCGACGGCGACGGGCAAGCGCATCATGGCCGCGGCCGCCGAGACCCTCACCCCGGTGGTGATCGAAGCGGGCGGCAAGGACCCGGTGCTCGTCGACGCGGACGCCGATCTGGATGCGGCGGCCGACGCAACGGTGTGGGGCGCGTTTTCCAACTCCGGCCAGACCTGCATCGGCGTCGAGCGGGTGTACGTCCACGAGAAGGTCCACGACGCGTTCGTGGCCAAGGTGGTCGAGAGGTCGAAGGACGTCCGCGCGGGCTCGGACGAGGCGGCCCAGTACGGCCCGGTGACGATGCCTTCCCAGCTGGGCGTGATCAAGCGCCACATCCACGACGCCCTGTCCCGCGGCGGCAAGGCGGTGCTGGGCGGAGAGGACGCGGTGGGCGACCGCTACGCCCAGCCGACGGTCCTGATCGACGTCCCCGAGGACTCCGAGGCGGTGACGGAGGAGACGTTCGGCCCGACGGTGACGATCGCGAAGGTCCGCGACATGGACGAAGCGATCGAGAAGGCGAACAACACGAAGTACGGTCTGGGTTCGACGGTGTTCTCGAAGTCCCGCGGCGTGGAGCTGGCGGAGAAGCTGCGCACAGGCATGACGGCGATCAACGCACCGCTTTCGTTCGCCGGCATCGCTTCCCTGCCCTTCGGCGGCGTGGGCGACTCGGGCTTCGGCCGCATTCACGGACCGGAGGGCTTGCGCGAGTTCGCCCGCACCAAGGCGATCGCCCGCCAGCGGTTCACGGCCCCGTTGACGCTGACCTCGTTCACCCGCAAGGAATCAACGGACGCCTTGGTGGCCAAGCTGGTGACGATCCTCCACGGCAAGCGCTGAGCCGGTCCGGGGTTGTGGACAATTCGGGTCCGCAACCCCGGAACAGCGCCGAAACTGTCGGTGCACGCCGGTAAACTGGATACCGGGGGCCGAGGGCCGCCCTTCGCCGCTCGCGCGAACCGAACGCGCGGCCGAGCCTCGCTGCGCAACCCGACCTTGCGGCCCGCAGCGAACTGCGCGAGCCCACCCAGCAGGAAAGCCGCCGCGCGCCGTCGGCGCCACAGCAAATCCCCAGAACAGCAAACCGCGGCTAAGCCGACCGTCCCCGGATCAAATCCGCCGCCTTCTCCGCCACCATGATCGTCGGCGCGTTGGTGTTCCCCCGCGGCACCACCGGCATCACGGAAGCATCGACCACCCGCAACCCCTCCACCCCCTGAACCCGCAACTCCGGGTCGACCACCGACCCGATCGCGCAAGTCCCCACCGGGTGATAGAGCGTCTGCGTGTTCTCCCGGATGTGTTCGGCCAGCTCGGAATCACTCAAGTCGTGCCGCACCGGCAGGAACGGCTTGTCCAAGAACCGCCGCAACGGCCCCACCTGCCCGATTTCGATCAGCGCCCGCAACCCGGCGATCATCGTCTCCATGTCCCGCGGCTCCGCGTAGTAAGCCGGGTCGATTTCCGGCTTCCACAGCGGATTCGCCGACTTCAGCCGCAGCCGTCCGCGGCTCGCGACGTCCACCAGCGTCGCCGCCGACGTGAACCCGGGAACCGTCGGTTCGCGCAACCCGTTGTCGTAGAACAACGTCGGCGCGACGTGGATCTGCATGTCCGGCGCCGGCAGGCCGTTCGTGGTCGGGTAGAACGCCCCCGCTTCGCCGATGTTCGACGCCAGCGGCCCGCGCTTCGTCAGCTGGTAGCGGATCAAGCCACGAGGAGTGGCCGCGTCCACCAGGTCGGTCGTGTCCTTTGTGGACCAGATGATCCCGCACGCCGGGTGGTCGTGCAGGTTTTCGCCGACGCCGGGCAGCGCGGTGACGACGTCGATGCCGTGCTCGCGCAGGTGTTCGGCCGGGCCGACACCCGAAACCATCAGCAGCTGCGGCGAGTTGACCGCGCCGCCCGAGAGAATGACCTCCGCCGAAGCGTGCACCGCGCGCTCCACGCCGTTGTCCAAATAGGACACGCCGACCGCACGCGTGCCCTCGAAGACGACGCGGGTGGCGGCCGCGAGGGTCTTCACCGTCAGGTTCGGCCGCGAAAGCGCCGGGCGCAGGTAGGCGTCCGCGGTGGACCACCGCCGCCCCTTCTTGCACGTCACCTGGTAGACGCCGGCGCCTTCCTGGCTCTCGCCGTTGAAGTCGTCGGTGCGCTTGAGGCCCCACGCGACGGCCGAGTCGACCCAGGCGTGCGACAGCTCGTGGGTGAACCGGCGGTCTTCGACGTGCAGCGGGCCGTCCGTTCCGTGCAGCGGCCCGCCGAGCCGCTGGTTGCCCTCGGCGCGCTTGAAGTACGGCAGGACGTCGTCCCAGCCCCAGCCCACGGCGCCGTGGGAATCGCGCCAGCCGTCGTAGTCGGCGCGGTTGCCGCGGATGTAGATCATCGCGTTGATCGACGAGCAGCCGCCAAGCATCTTGCCGCGCGGCCAGTACGACGTCTTGCCCGTGTGCTTCTGCTCGACGGTCTCGTAGTTCCAGTCCCACTTGGTCTTGAACAGCGAGGGGAACGCGGCGGGGATGTGGATTTCGTCCGCGGTGTCCTCCGCGCCCGCTTCGAGGAGCAGGACCTGGGCCGAAGGATCCTCGGTGAGGCGGTTGGCGAGGACGCACCCCGCGCTGCCGGCGCCGACGATGACGTAGTCGTAGGACTCCTGGACGGCCACGGTGCCTCCTGTTGGCGAGAAGTCAACGACTCATCATGGCGCAGCCCCGCGCCGTCGGCCAGTCTAGGCTTCCCGGTGGGCCCCGCCAGGTCGTCGAGCGGGTGAACTATGCTCGCGGGGTACCCACGACCTGCGTGAATAAGGAGCAGCCTGCCGTGGCCCGAGTCGTCGTCGACGTCATGCCGAAGCCCGAAATCCTCGACCCGCAGGGACAGGCCGCGCTCGGCGCCGCCGGCCGTCTCGGCTTCACCGGGATCACCGAGATCCGCCAGGGCAAGCACTTCGAGATCGAGGTCGACGACACGGTCGACGACGCGACGCTGGAGAAGATCGCCGAAGGCTTCCTCGCGAACCCGGTCATCGAGCAGTGGACCATCACGCGGGTGGACGCGTGAGCGCGCGCATCGGCGTCATCACCTTCCCGGGCACCCTGGACGACGGTGACGCGGCGCGCGCGGTCCGCTACGCCGGCGGCGAGGCCGTGTCGCTGTGGCACGCCGACGAGGACTTGCGCGACGTCGACGCCGTGGTCGTCCCGGGCGGTTTCTCCTACGGCGACTACCTGCGTGCGGGCGTGATCGCCCGGTTCGCGCCGGTCATGACGCCGGTGATCGAGGCGGCCCGCGCGGGCATGCCGGTGCTCGGCATCTGCAACGGGTTCCAGATCCTGTGCGAAGCCGGCCTGCTGCCGGGCGCGATGATCCGCAACCAGGGCTTGCACTTCATCTGCCGCGACCAGTGGCTGCGGGTGGAGAACACCGACACGGCGTGGACCACCCGGTACGAGACCGGAGCCGAGATCCTCATCCCGATGAAGAACATCGACGGCTGCTACATGGCCGAGCAGTCCACTTTGGACGAGCTGGAGGGCGAGGGCCGTGTGGTGTTCCGGTACGTCGGCGGGAACCCGAACGGCTCGCGCAACGACATCGCCGGCATCCGCAGCGAGAACGGCCGGGTCGTCGGGCTGATGCCGCACCCGGAGCACGCGATCGACGCGCTGACCGGGCCGTCGGACGACGGGCTCGGCATGTTCTTCAGCGCGGTGGACGCGCTCGTGAAGGCGTGAGGGCGGGCCGCGCCCCCCGGTAACCATTCTACCGGGGCACACCGACAGTTCCGGGGCTGTGGACGGCGGTGGACGTCAGTTATCCACAGCCCCGGACCCGGTCGGCTCTTGCTCCGGTCGTTCGACCGCCCGCTTTCCGCGGCGGTCATCACGGACGACGACACGTCACTCCCCAGGGTGATGGTCATCCACCCTGGGGAGCAACGTCTCCGGACTAACTGGCCGCCGCGACCAGGCGAGCGTATGAGCCGCCCGCGGAAAGCAGCTGGTCGTGCGGGCCCAGCTCGGTGATCCGGCCGCCCTCGACCACCGCCACCCGGTCGGCCGCCGCCGCCGTGTGCAGGCGGTGGGCGATCGCAATCACCGTCCGGCCCGCCAGCACGCTGTTCAGCGACCGCTCCAGGTCGCGGGCCGAGCCCGTGTCCAGCAGCGACGTCGCTTCGTCGAGCACCAGCGTGTGCGGGTCGGCCAGCACCACCCGGGCGAGCGCCAGCTGCTGCGCGATCGCCGCCGGCACCGGGTGCTCGCCCGGCCCCAGCTTCGTGTCCAGCCCGGACGGCAGCGTCGCCACCCAGTCCGTCGCCCCCGCCGACGCCAGGGCCGCCGTCAGCTCCTCGTCCGTCCAGTCGCCGCCCGCGCGGCGGGCCGGCAGGGCCAGGTTCTGCCGCAGCGTCCCGGAGAACACGTGGTGCTCCTGGGTCAGCAGCAGCACCTCGCCGCGCAGCACGTCGTCGGTCAGCGCCGAGACGTCCTGGCCGCCGATCCGCACCGAACCCGACGACGGCGCCGCGATGCCGGCCAGCAGCCTGCCGAGCGTCGACTTGCCCGCCCCCGACGGCCCGACGATCGCCAGCCGCTCGCCGCGCGGGACCCGCAGGTCGATTCCGTGCAGCACCTCGCGGTCGGTGGTGTAGCTGAACCGCACGCCGTGGACGTCGATGTCACGCCCGCGCGGCACCTCGTCCACCTTGTCCACGTCCTCGACCACGACCGTCCGGACGCCCAGGATCCGCCGGGCCGCGGCCGCCGCGACCTGCAGGTCTTCCAGCCAGAACAGCGCCTCGTTGAGCGGCGCCGCCATCGCCTGCATGTACAGCAGCATCGTGGTGATCTCGCCGAGCCCGGCCCAGCCGCGCGTGTACGCGAGCAGCCCGAGCGGCAGCATGACCGCCAGCGGCAGCACGTAGCTGATCTCCAGCGACGGCAGCCACCGCAGCTGCAGCGCCCGCATCCGGCGCTCGCCGAGGATGCTCTGGTCCAGCGCGTGGTACGCCGCGTCGACCCGCCGCTCGGTCAGCCCGAGCGCCTCGACCGTGCGCGCACCCTCCGCCGTTTCGTGGACGCTGGTGGTCAGATCCGCCCACCGGTCCAACATCCACTGCATCACCGACGGGATCCGCCGCTGGTACCAGACGTTCACCGGGACCAGCAGCGGCAGCGCGACCAGCAGGCCGAGCGCCAGCAGCGGGGACGTCAGCACCATCGCGACGACCGTGAACACCACGGTCACCACCGCGACCAGGATCTCCGGCGCCGCGAACCGCGCCGCGTGGTCGATCCGGCCGAGGTCGGTGGTGGCCCGGCTGAGCAGGTCGCCCGTCCCGGCCGCTTCGACCGTGCCGAGCGGCAGCTGCAGCGCCGTCCCGACGAACTCCTCGCGCGTCTCGGCCAGCACCAGCTCGCCGAACAGCGCGCCGCGCATCCGCGCGACCTTCCGCGCCAGCGCCTGCAGCACGAGGATGCCGACGAACACCCCCGCCAGCACGTCGACGTGGCCGGTCGTGGTGCCGGCCGCGACGTCGTCGACGAGCGCGCCGAGCAGCTGCGGCCCGGCGAGCCCGATCAGCGTGGCCACGGCCAGCGAGCCCAGCAGCAGGCCGAACTCGCGTTTGTGGCTCGCCGCCGTCTTCAGCGCCCAGCGCCGGACGTCCCGCCGGGACGCCGTGGGGAGCCGCTTCACACCGTCACCCCCTTCGCCGTGAAAACCTCGTCTGCCACATGTGTCCACAAGGGACTCTGGCTGAACACCACCGTCGTCTTGCCGTGTCGCAGCGCGGCGACGCGTTCGGTGATGCGTGCCTCCGTGTGCGCGTCGACCGCCGACGTCGGCTCGTCGAGCACCAGGACGTCGGCATCGGTCGCCAGCGCGCGGGCCAGGTTCAGCCGTTGCCGCTGGCCACCGGACACCTCGCGGCCGCGCTCGCCGATCACCTCGTCGACGCCGTTGGGCAGCGCCTCGACGATGTCGTCGGCATCGGCCGCGTACAGCGCTTCGGTGATGCTGACGCCGCCCGGCCGCGCCGGCGCCAGCTGCTCGCGCAGCACGCCGGAAAACCAGATGTCCTGGTTGTGCGCGTAGACGATCCGCTGCCGCAGTTCCGCGAGGGCGACGTGGTCCGCCCGGACCCCGCCGGCCAGCACCTCTTCGCCCTCGGCCGGATCCGCGAACCGGGCCAGCCGGTCGGCCACCGCTTCGCCGTCGGCGCCCAGGTCGACGACCGTCAGCCGGCCGGCCGGGACGCGGATCCCGGATTCGGTGTCCACCAGCTCCAACGGCCCTTCCGGCAACGGCACCGGCGTCTCCGGATCCGCCAGCTTCGGGCGGATCGCCAGCAGCGCGACGACCTTCCGCGCGGCGACCAGACCGGACGTGATCGAGCCGACCGCCTCCGTCGCCGCGGTGACCGGCCAGATCAGGAACGCCGAAACGCCGTAGAACGCCACCAGCTGCCCGAGGCCGATCTCGCCGGCCACCGCCAGCCGCGCGCCCAGCCAGGTGATCACCACGGTGACCAGGCCGGGCAGCGCGATCTCCGCGGCGGCCAGCCAGGCCTCGGCCCGGCCGACCTCGATGCCGGCCCGCCGCACCCGCTGGCTCGTCTCCCGGAAGCGGGCGAAGAACCGCCGCTCGCCGCCGATGCCGCGCAGGATCCGCAGGCCCGACACGATGTCCGCGCCGAGTGCGTTGACGTCTCCGCGCTGCTCGCGCTGCTGGGCCTTGCGCTTCTGCAGCGGCGCGAGCAGCGGCCCGATGCCGAGCACCGCGAGCGGCACGCCGACCAGCGCGACCACCCCGAGCAGCGGCGACGTCGAGATCAGCCACACCGCGACCACGACGAACGCCAGCAGCGAGCCGAACGTCCGCCCGGTCATCTCGACGGTGTTGCCGATGTGGTTGATGTCCGTCGTGCTGATCGCGACGAGGTTCCCGGTGGTCGTGTGCTCCCGCAGGGCGGCGCCGACGCGCGTGGTATGCGCCGACACGGTGCGTTGGGTGGAGCCCGCGCCGTGCAGCCACTGGCCGTAGTTCAGGAAGTGCAGCCAGGTCCCGGACAGCGTCTGCGCGACACCGAGCGCCGCCGCGACCAGCGCCCAGCGCCCCACGGCGGCGCCGTCGTGCGCACCGACGGCGCTGATGCCCTGGCCGATCACCAGCGGCATGAGCGCACCGGGCAGCGCCCAGACGACACCGATCGCGGCCGCGCTCAGCACCGTGCCGAGCCGGGCCCGGAACACGGCGAGCAGGAAGCGGCTCGCGGTCGGCCGCACGGGCAGCCGCAGCGGCGGAAAGGGGTACGTGGCGGAAAGCACGATTTCCGACGGTAAGCCGACACCCCGGGGAAGGCGACTGATTTTCCGGCTCCCCGGCCGCTCTCCGCGCTCCGGCAACTCTCCGGTCGTTCTCCGCGCCCGGTCGTTCTCCACTCTCCGACGGCTCGGAATCCCGGTCTCAACACCCCGGCCCGCTCGGGGGACCCCCGGTTTCAACGTTACTCGCGGGGACCGACAATTCCGGTCCGCGCACCCGAGCCGCACCCCGAGTTGTCCACAAGGCGCGCGCACCGCCCGAGTCTCAAGCGCCCGAAGGCGGCCTCGGGTGCGTCCAACGCACCGAAGGCGCTCCCGCCTCGCCGGATGTTGCCTCGGTCACACCGGCCGCAGGGTGCTCGGGTTCGGTGGCCCACCGTCCGGGGTGGCCGGGCCCGGCACGTATCCTGGCGGCCGTGGCGAACCCTGACACGGACACCGTGACCAGCACCGTTGACACCACCGAGCGTGCCGGGGCGACCCCGGACCACACCCAGCCCTACCGCGAGCTCGGGCTCGCCGACGACGAGTACGCCCGCATCCGGGAGATCCTCGGCCGCCGGCCCACCGACGCGGAGCTGGCGATGTACTCGGTCATGTGGAGCGAGCACTGCTCGTACAAGTCGTCGAAGAAGCACCTGCGGTACTTCGGGGACACCGCCACCGACGAGATGAAGGCCAAGATGCTGGCCGGCATCGGCGAGAACGCGGGGGTCGTCGACATCGGCGAGGGCTGGGCCGTCACCTTCAAGGTGGAGAGCCACAACCACCCGTCCTATGTGGAGCCTTACCAGGGCGCGGCGACCGGCGTCGGCGGCATCGTCCGCGACATCATGGCGATGGGCGCGCGGCCCCTCGCGGTCGCCGACGCGCTGCGCTTCGGGCCGGCCGACGCCCCCGACACCAAGCGCGTGCTGCCCGGCGTGGTCGCCGGCGTCGGCGGCTACGGCAACTGCCTCGGCCTGCCGAACATCGGCGGCGAGCTGGTCTTCGACCCGTCCTACTCGGGCAACCCGCTGGTGAACGCGCTGTGCGTCGGCGCGATGCGCGTCGAGGACCTGCACCTGGCGTTCGCCTCCGGCACCGGCAACAAGATCATCCTGTTCGGCGCGCGCACCGGTCTCGACGGCATCGGCGGCGTTTCCGTCCTGGCGAGTGACACCTTTTCGGGTGACGAGTCCTCGGGTGGCCGCAAGAAGCTGCCGAGCGTCCAGGTCGGCGACCCGTTCACCGAAAAGGTGCTCATCGAGTGCTGCCTCGAGCTGTTCGCGCAGAAGCTCGTCGTCGGCATCCAGGACCTCGGCGGCGCCGGGCTGTCCTGCGCGACGTCGGAGCTGGCCGCGGCCGGCGACGGCGGCATGCACATCTACCTCGACCGGGTTCCGTTGCGCGCCACCGGGATGACGCCGGCGGAGGTGCTCTCCAGCGAGTCGCAGGAGCGCATGTGCGCGGTCGTCTCGCCGGAGAACGTCGAGGCGTTCATGGCCGTCTGCCGCAAGTGGGACGTCATCGCGACCGACATCGGCGAGGTCACCGACGGCGAGCACCTGGTCATCACCTGGCACGAGGAGGTCGTCGTCGACGTTCCCGCGCACACGGTGGCCCACCAGGGCCCGGTGTACGACCGGCCGATCGAGCGTCCGTCCTTTCAGGACGCTTTGATCGCGGACACGTCGGCCTCGCTCCCGCGTCCGTCCACTCCGGACGAACTGCGCGCGGACGTGCTCCGGTTGATTTCGTCGCCGAACCAGGCGTCCAAGGAATGGGTGACGTCGCAGTACGACCGGTACGTGCGCGGCAATTCCGTGCTGGCGCAGCCGTCGGACTCGGGCATGATCCGGATCGACGAGTCGACCGGCCGCGGTGTTTCGGTGGCGACGGACTGCAACAGCAAGTTCGTCTACCTCGACCCGTACCGCGGCGCGCAGCTGGCGCTGGCCGAGGCGTACCGCAACGTGGCCACGGGCGGCGCGACGCCGGTCGCGGTGTCGGACTGCCTGAACTTCGGCGCCCCGACCGACCCGGGCGTGATGTGGCAGTTCGAGCAGGCGGTGCACGGCCTGGCGGACGGCTGCGTCGAGCTGGGCATCCCGGTGACGGGCGGCAACGTGAGCTTCTTCAACCAGACGGGCTCGACGGCAATCCTCCCGACGCCGGTGATCGGCGTCCTCGGCGTGATCGACGACGTGACCCGCCGCATCCCGACGGGCATCGGCGCGGAGGCGGGCGAAACGCTCCTGCTGCTGGGCGAGACGCACGACGAGCTGGACGGCTCGGCGTGGGCCCGCGAGCTGCACGGCCACCTCGGCGGCGTGCCCCCGCGTGTGGACCTGGCCCGCGAGAAGCTGCTGGGCGAGATCCTGGTGGCGGGTTCCCGCGACGGCATGATCTCGGCCGCCCACGACCTGTCGGACGGCGGCCTGATCCAGACGCTGGTCGAGACCGTCCTCATCGGACAGTGCGGCGTCCGCGTGTTCCTCGACGCGGACCAGGACCCGTTCGTGCAGCTGTTCTCGGAGTCGGCGGGCCGAGTGCTGGTGGCGGTCCCGCGAACGGAAGAACTCCGCTTCACGGAGATGTGCACGGCGCGCGGCCTCCCGTGGCGCAAGACCGGCGTGGTCGACCCGGAGTCGGGAACGCTGGAGCTGCAGGACATCACGGAGTTCACGCTCGACGAGCTGCGCGAGGCCTGGGAGCGCACGCTCCCGGCCCTGTTCGACTGACCGGACCCCGACCTGTCCACAACCCGCCCGGGTTGTGGACAGGTCGGGGGTTCGCGAGCGGTTCCGGGCTTTTCGTCGCACCCCGCCGATAGACTGGACTTGGGGACGCCCCCCTAGGGAGGGCGGTTTCTAGGAGTCGTTGCAACACTGCTGCTGGTGGTGGGTGGTGTTGAGTAACTGTGTCATGCGTTCGGCTGGGGTGTCCCAGTCGAGGGTCATGCGGGGCGGGTCGTTGAGTTCGATGGCGACGGTGTCGAGGTGTTCGGCGGTGTGGACCGCGAGGTCGGTGCCTTTGGGGAAGTACTGGCGGAGCAGGCCGTTGGTGTTCTCGTTGGAGCCGCCGACCGGTTGTGGGTGCCCATGATCAGGTCGCCTTCCAGCGCCCGGGTACCGCCCGGTCCGCGACCTCTGCTGGGCGGTCGCTGATCATCACCATCGGGGTGGCCATCCGCGGCCGCCGCTGATCCGGCCGCACGTGGGTCGGCGCTGGACGCGGCCACTGCGCAGCCACCCGGCGACCTCGCGGCGCAGGCCGCCTCGGGCCTGGACGTAGAGGGCTTGGTAGAGGGTTTCGCAGCTCACATGCCACTCCGGGTGGTCGGGATGGTCGCGGCGGAGCCGGCAGGTGATCTGCTGCGGGCTCCACCGCGCGTCCAGCCCATCCTGGATGATCGCCCGCAACGCCGGATCCGCGACCAGCTTGCTCACCTTGGGCCGGGCCCGCCGCGCGGCGGCCAGCCCGTGTGCGGCGTGGGGCTGGTAGGTACCGTCGGGTTGCTGGTTGCGGTCCAGCTCCCGGCTGATGGTCGAGACCGGCCGGCCCAGCTCGGCCGCGATCATCCGCAGCGAGGTCCCGGGCTGGCGGATCCGGTCGGCGATCCGGATCCGCTCGGCCAGGCTCAAGAACCGCGAGGACACCTCCGCCGGCGCCGCCAGAGGTGCCTCTGCGACCTGGGCCGCCTCGGCCCGCCGGCGTTTCGCGGTCCGGTAATTGACCCCGACCCGCCGGGCCGCCTCCCGAGCTCCTACACCTGCTTCCACCAGGCCAAAGTAGGCCGCACGCTCAGCGGTCAACGGCTTGCCACGCAGACCAGGACCGCCGGAGCGGCAGTGCGGGGCACGGTCACGATCCCTGCTGGACATGAGGCAACTCCTGAACACTCAGGTGTTGCCACCACCCCTAGAAACCGCCGAGGGCGGGGGGCCGCGGTGAGGTCGTGCCCGTGCCGCCCGGAGAAAGCCCAGCGGCTCAGCCCACCTTGGCGACCACCCGCACATCCCCATCACGCAGCTCCTCGAAGTCCCACTCCGCAGGCAGCTGCACGTCCTTCTCACCCCGAACCAGCGTGTTGTACAACGAAACCGACTCCGGCAGCGAAGCGAACCGCAGGTCGGTCTGGCCGGCGAACCTGGTCCGCCGCAAGTCCAGTGACTCCGTCGCGTGCGCCCCGGTGAACTCGACGTCGCCGCCGAACTCCGCGTCCTTGAACGTTGTGGGACCGGCGAACTTGGCGTTGCGGAAGTCGGCGCTCTCGCTGAAGCGGGTTCCGCTGAACCAAGCCACGCTCGCGAAAACCGCGTCACGGCAACGGAAGTAGCCCACCAGGCGGCCTTTTCCCGTGCCCGCACCGGTGAAGTACGCCTTGCCGACCACGAGGCAGCGGCTGAAGTGCGTGCTGCTGTGCAGGGATGCGTAACGCAGGAGGAGGTTGCCGATCTTGCGGTCGGTCAGGTCGAGGTACTCCAGCACCGCGCCGGTCAGATCCAGGTCGTAGGCCGGCGCCTCCGCGTCGGTCGCGGCCGGGAGCAGCTCCTTCACCAGCCGCTGCGCGGTGAGGCGGACCGTGAGCTCCTGCTCCTGCTCCTGCTCGCCGCGCACTGTCTCCCGCTTCTTCCGGTCCAGACCCTCGGCGTACCGCGGGTGCTCGAACGGCCGCCGCAGGTACGAACACAGCACGTCCAGCACCGTCTGCGTGTAGGCCGGCCGGCTCCGCGCCAGCCCCGCCAGCGCGTGCAACGCCCCGACGCGCACCTGGTCGGCCGCGTGCCCGAGCAGCTCGACCGCCTTCGCGAACCGCTCGTCGGCGACCCGCTCGCGGTCCTGTTCCGCGCGCTGCGCCTCGAGTTCGTGCCGCCGCCGCTCGATTTCCTGACGGCGCTCCTCGACCCGGCGCCGCCGGTCGTTGAGCCACAGCGCGTACAGCGCCACGATCGCGCCGCCGGCCAGGCCGCCCGTCTTCAGCGCGTCACTGCGGCTGGTGGCGGGGTCGGTCAGCAGCCAGCCGCCGACCCCGAGCAGCAGCAGCACCGAGGCGAGGAACGTCCACGCCAGCGGCGATCGCCAGAGCAGCTTCACCGGCTCAGGACACCAGCATCGTGCTGACGCAGAAGCCCTTTTTGTCGAAGTTCGTGGCGCTCAGCGTGCCCTTGACCGCCTTGCCGGCCGACGTCCCGGTGACCTCGCCCTCGACCAGGTACTTGTCGGTGGGCACGGTGCCGAGCTGCAGCTGCAGCGGCGGCTTGAGGAACGTGTCCAGCCACGAGCTGAGCAGCTCCTTCGAGTCGGCGCAGCCCAGGGCGACCGCACCGGCGTTGTCGCCCGCGTTCAGCTTGTCGATGAAGCCCTGCAGCACGACCTTGGCGTCCGAGTTGCCCCCGCCGCCACCATCGGGAGTGGCCGAGACCGTCGGCTTCTTGGCCGTCGGCTTCGACGTGGACGGCTTGGCCGACGTGCTCGACGACGGGGCCGCGGCCGTGTTGGAGTCGTCCTTCGAGAGGAAGAACCCGGGTGCGACGAAGCCCGTGACGCCGACCAGCGCGAGCACGACGACCACGGCGGCGCCGATGGCGATCCACATCCCGGTCTTGCTCTTCTTCGGCGGCGCCGGCGGCCCGCCGAAGCCCTGCGTGTAGCCGCCGGTCGCCGGGTCCCAGCCGGACACCTGGCCGCCCGCGTTCGGGTCCCAGGCCTGCTGGCCGTACTGCTGCGCGTTCGGGTCCGCCCACGCCGACTGCTGCTGCGCGTTGGGGTCCGCCCAGGCCTGCTGCGCGTACGGGTCGCCCCACGGCTGCTGCGGGTTGGCCGGGAAACCGCCCGAGGCAGGCGGGTAGCCCTGCGGGTTCTGCGGGTACTGCTGCGTCGGGTACGGCTGTTGCTGCTGGTTGGGGTCCCACCCACCCTGCTGCTGGAAGCCACCGGACTGCGGCTGGCCGTACGGGTCGGGCTGGCCGGGCTGGCCCGGCTGAGGCGGGTACGTCATCTTTCCATGCCTTCCGGGCGCTGGCTGTTCGTGCGCTTCCGACGTCCGGCGGGCACGTGCGGTTCCCCCCAGGACGTGGCTGCAGCATTCTGCAAGCTCGGACGGTACGGCATGAAACCGGCTCCCGGTCATGACGACGCGAAACTGCGTTCCGGGGGTTCCGGGTGGCGGAGCCCCGGTCGGCACAGCCGTCGTGATCCGGGAGCCGGGGGGGCGGGTCAGCCGTTGGCGAGGGCCTGGAGCCGGTCGTAGGCACCGTTGAAGGTGTCTTGGTCGAGCGGGCTCGAGGTGTACTGCCAAACGGTGTAGTAGCCCCAGTTGTAGGGCAGGGCACCGACCGAAGACGCGTACCGCGCGACCCACAGCGGGGCGGTGCTGGAGAAGTCACCGTTCACGCAGCCGTCCCACCAGCTCTGCGACGTGTAGATCGCCGGGTAGCGGCCGGTCAGGGAGTGGTAGGTGTCGTGGAAGTCGAGGATCCACGACGTCATCCCGGACTTGCTCAGCCCGTAGCAGGTCGCGCCGTACGGGTTGTACTCCATGTCCAGCGCCCCGGGCAGCGTCCGGCCGTCCTTGGACCAGCCGCCGCCGTGGGCGACGAAGTAGCGGGCCTGCGCCGCGCCGCTCGAGGTGTTCGGCGTGGCGAAGTGGTAGGCGCCGCGGATGAAGCCCTGGTTGTAGGAGCCGTTGTACTGCTGGGTGAAGTACGGGTTGGTGTAGTTGGTGCTCTCCGTGGCCTTGGTCCAGACGAACCGCTTGCCTTGGTTCCACCAGTTCGCCCAGTCGACGTTGCCTTGGTAGCTGGCGACGTCCATGCCGGCCACCGTCGCCAGCACCTGGCCGGGGATGGCCTGGCCGGGCTGCGGCTGCTGCGCCGATTTCTGGGTGTCCGGAGTCGACTTGTCGCCTTCGACGCGCCGGATCTGCGACCCCAGCTCGTGGTTGTGCTGCGCGATGTCCGCGTTGATCGCGGCCACGGGGTCGACTTCGGGGGAGAAGGTCGTCGCCTGCGCCGTGCTGCCGAGCAGGAGCAGCGTGGCCGGGACGACCAGGGCAGCGAACAGCCGCCCTCTTCGGGGAGTGGACATCGTTGAATCCCTTCACGGATACCCTCGCGATGAGCGGCTTACTGCAGGTAGCCGCCCGAGCACGATTGTTGAGGACGAAGTGGCGTTTGTCACTCAGTTCCGTGAAATTGGGTATACGTGTGGGTGATTTTCCCGGGAAGAAGATCGTTAATCGGTGACGGGTTAACACCTATTATTGGACGGTTGCGCCGTTCAGCCCAGCGCGAGGGCCAGCAGCCGGTCCGCTGAGCCGTTGAACCAGTTCTGGTCGCCGGGCAGCGTGCCGCGGTCGGCGAACTGCCAGATCGTGTGGATGCTCCAGCCGGACGGCAGTTCGCCGATGAAGCTGTTGTAGCGCGCGATCCAGAGCGGGTTGGCGCCGAAGCCGCCGTTGTTCGCGGTGCACCGCTTCCACCAGCTCGTCGACGTGTAGATCGTCGGGTACCGGCCGGTCGCCGCGCGGTAGGTGTCGGAGAAGGCGCGGATCCAGTCGGTCATGCCCGCGGCATCCTTGCCGTAACACGTTTCGCCGTAGGGGTTGTACTCCGCGTCGAGCGCGCCGGGAAGGGTCTTGCCGTCGGCCGACCAGCCGCCGCCGTGGGCGAGGAAGTACCGCGCCTGGGCCGCGCCGTCGGAGATGTCCGGCCGCGCGAAGTGGTAGGCGCCGCGGATCAGGCCGGCGTTGTAGGAGCCGTTGTACTGCTGCGCGAACTGCGGGTTCACGAACCCGGTGCCCTCGGTCGCCTTGACGTAGACGAACTTGGCGCCCGCCCCCGCCGCGCCGGGCCAGTCGACCGGCCCCTGGTGCCCGCTGACGTCGTGCCCGAGCTGCTGGTCGTCGCCCCCGTACAGCACGTCGGGGCCCTCGCCGACGCCTTCGACCTTGGCGATCTGCGAACCGGCGTAGTGGTCCTCGGCACCGGTGTAGCGGTCGACGGCCTTCGCCGGTGCCTGCCCGGCCACGAGCAGGACCGACGCGAGGACGGCGGCGAAGGGCAGCGAACGTCGTTTCACCCTCTTGCTCCCCACCGATCTCGTGACACTTCTTCAGCCTCACGATGCACCGGCGTCGCCGGATCGGCGAGTCGATGATCACTCGATGGGGTGGCCCCCGCAGGTCAGCGCCGCTCGTCGGCGACGGCCTTCAGCAGGTGCTCCGCCGGCACGACCGCGGTGATGAGGTCGTGCGGGTTGATCGCGACCGGGTGGCCGCCGAGCAGGTCGACGATGTCGCGGCCGAGCACGGCCCGCGCGTGCGGCCACTCGCGCGGCACCAGCGACTTGCGGGTGTAGGCGGGCACCATGACCCGGCCGTCGGTGTTGTGGAAGCCGATGACGGTCCGCTGCACCGGCGACATCGCGTAGACGAACAGCGTCGCGTCGAGGACGACCTTCGGCAGGTCCGACGCCGGGCGGTGTTCGGTCCGGACGAGCTGCAGCAGGTGCTCGAGGTCGTTCGCCGGTTCCGGGAAGCCGAGCGCCTTGGGCGAGGGCCGGTAGCGGTCGTTGGGGTGGAAGTCGGCGACGACGTCGCCGACGCCGTTCACCGGGTACGCGCCGACGACCGCCCACGACGGCACCGGGCCGTTCGGGTCGAAGGCCTCGTCGATGACGTACAGCCAGCTGTCGGGATTGGCGCGGGCGTTCGCGCGCATCTCCGCGGTGATCTCGGGCGTGCCGTGCTTGCCGGTGCGCCGCGCCTGCCGGCCTTCGCGCCGCGAGGCCCGGTTGTGCTTGCCGTGCCTCCCGGGGCGATCGGCTCCGCTTCCGGTGGGCTGCTGCGAAACCATCCGATCCGCCTCGTCCCGCTGCGCCATCGTCATCCCCACGTTCTCGGGTGTGCCTGCCACGTCTTGGTGCGCCACTCTACTGTTTGCCCATGGCCTCTTCGCGTTCGGTCGACCCCGGACAGTTACGTGCGGCGGTGCTGGCGATTTCCCCGTGGCTGCAGGGCGAAGCGCCCGCTCCGGCGCGCCCGGAACTGGCCGCGGCGGTGCGCCTGTCCCTGCGTGCGCTGGCGGCCGACGCGCCGGGCCGGACGGTCGAAGTCCGGGTGCCGCCGTTCGCCGCGGTGCAGTGCGTGGACGGGCCACGGCACACCCGCGGCACCCCGCCGAACGTGATCGAGACCGACCCGCGCACGTGGCTCGAACTGGCCACCGGGCAACTGGACTGGACCACGGCGGTGGCCGACGGCCGGGTGTCCGCGTCGGGCACCCGGGCCGACCTGTCCCACTGGCTCCCGCTGCTCCGCCTTTGAGGGGGTGGGAAGGCTAGGGCTTGCGGCCGATCCCGCCCGCGATGGTCCGCTGGGCCACGTTGAGCTCCTTGAGCCGCGGGCCGTCCGGCCA
This sequence comes from Amycolatopsis mediterranei, assembly GCF_026017845.1. Taxonomy (NCBI): domain Bacteria; kingdom Bacillati; phylum Actinomycetota; class Actinomycetes; order Pseudonocardiales; family Pseudonocardiaceae; genus Amycolatopsis; species Amycolatopsis mediterranei. The sequence goes on along the minus strand of NZ_CP100416.1, from coordinate 10,234,245 downwards.
CCAGTCGGCGCACCGGACCACGCCCGGGGGCACCATTTCGAGGCCGGGGAACAGGGCCTCGATCTCCTGCTGCCTCCGGAAAGTGCCCGAGCCCATCGGGCTGTGCAGGAAGAAGTCCTCCATCTTGCGGGCGGTCGCGGAGTCCTCGTCCTCGGGGTCGAAGAAGTGTGAGATCGCCACGAAGGAGCCCGACGGCAGGGCGTCGATGTACTCCTTCATGATCTCCGCCGGCCGTTCCGGGGTGCCGTTGAAGTGGTGCAGCGTGCCCATCTGGAGGAGGGCGACCGGCTCCGTGAAGTCGATGTGCTGCCGGACGACCTCGTTCTCGAGGATCCGCTGCGGCTCGAAGATGTCCTCGGCGACGAAGTGGGTGTTCTCGTTCTCTTCGAGCAGCGCGCGGCCGTGGGCGAGCACGACCGGGTCGTTGTCGACGTAGACGACCTGGATCTCCGGGTTGATCCGCTGGACGACCTGGTGGGTGTTCTCGGCGGTGGGCAGGCCGGAGCCGCAGTCGAGGAACTGGGTGATGCCGGTCTGGCTGGCCAGGAAGCGGCAGGCGCGGATCAGGAAGCCGCGGTTTTCGAACGCGAGGTCCTGCGCTTCCGGGGCGGCCTTCTGCACCTTGTGCAGGACCTCCCGGTCGATCTCGTAGTTGTCCTTCCCGAGCAGGAAGGCGTCGTAGACGCGCGCGATGCTCGCTCGGGTCGGGTCGACCCCCACGGGAACTCGTTCGGTCCGGGTCGCGGCGTCGGGCATCTTGAACCTCGCAAGTTCTGTGTCGAAAGTCTCGTACTCTACGTAGAGTAGGACTCCGCACGCATGCGGTAAACCGGGTCACCTCTTTGCGCAGGACGGCCCAACGTGTACTTTCGGTAGTCGGGCTAGGACCCCCTGGTGACGTGAGCGCGGAAGGGCCGGGAATGAACGCGGTGAACGCGTCCGCAGCTGAACAGAACATCGGCCCCACGGCCCGCCGCATGATCCTGGGCTCGCAGCTGCGCCGGCTCCGTGAAGAGGCCGGCATCACCCGTCAGCAGGCCGGTTACAACATCCGCGGGTCGGAGTCGAAGATCAGCCGGCTGGAGCTGGGCCGGGTCGGCTTCAAGGAACGCGACGTCACCGACCTGCTGACGATGTACGGCGTCGACGACCCGAACGAGCGCCGGGCGTTCCTCGACATGGTCAAGCAGTCGAACGAGCCCGGCTGGTGGCGGCGCTTCGGCGACACCATGCCGAACTGGTTCACCGACCTCGTCGGCCTCGAAGAAGCCGCGGCGCGAATCCAGATCTGGGAGCCGCTCTACGTGTCGGGCCTGCTCCAGATCGAGCCGTACGCGCGGGCGATCTTCAGCCACGGCCGGTCGGAAATGGCCGACGAGCGGGTCGACCAGCTGGTCGCGCTCCGGATGCGCAGGCAGAAGATGTTCAGCAGGCCGGACGCGCCGCGGGTCTGGATGGTGCTCGACGAATCGGTGCTCTACCGCCCGATCGGCGGGATGAAGGTCCTCAAGCAGCAGATCGAATACCTGCTGGAGATGAGCGCGCTGCCGCACGTGTCGATCCAGGTCCTGCCGTACACGCGCAGCGGCCTCTCCGCGGAGCACGCGTTTTCGCTGCTGCGGTTCGGCGAGCCGGAACTGCCGAACATCGCCTACGTCGAATACATGACCGGCGCGCACTACATCGAGAAGCGCGAAGAGATCGAGAAATACAGCCGTGCGCTGGACATGCTGGCGGTCGACGCGGAGACGCCCGAGCGGAGCCGGTCGATGCTCGGCAAGCGCCGCCAGGAGATCTAGCCACCGCTGTCCTCGCTTCGCCGACGGTTTTGGCCCCGGCGATCGGTAACCAACAGTAGCGATTACGCCGTTCGGGAACCTGTCTGCCACCCGATAGGTTAACGGCAGGCCGCCGATTCTTACCGTCGGCGAACTTTGCAAGAAATTCTGCACGTGCATTTAACTTTGCAGTCACACGTGCTAACCTCGAATACGCGGGCAGATGCACATGCATATGCATCGCCCTGGAGCTTTCCGCATCGAGAGGTGGGAACATGGCTGAGCGATTCGAGAACGGCATCCCGGCCGATCGGCTGTCCGGGGCCGAGTGGCGCAAGGCGAGCTACAGCGGTGCATACGGCAACTGCGTCGAGGTCGCGCCGCTGTCCAACGGGGAGATCGCGATGCGCAACTCGCGGTTCCCCACCGGCCCGGCGCTCGTGTACACGCGCGCCGAAATGGCGGCGTTCCTGGCGGGCGCGAAGGACGGTGAATTCGACGATGTCCTCGGCTGAGGCCGTCGCCCCCGTCTTCGACATCGAAACCGGACTGCAGGAGCTGGTGGCCCGCGGCTACCAGTTCGTCCACCCCGCCGACGAACGCGGTGAAGTCCTCGCCGTCGTCGGCGTGCGGGTGCACGACGACGTGGTGGACGTGGTCCGGCTCAACGCCGAGGACGACGTCGTGGCGACCAGGATGCCCGGCTCCGAAGAGAACATCTTCGAGCCGGAGCGGTGGCTGTGGCGCCGCCGCGGAGAGGGCGCGCAGGTGCTGTCGGAGATCCTTTCGCTGCCGGATGCGTGTTGACGGTACAGGCTTGCGGGCCCCGTCCGAAGTGGTCAGAACCACGCCGGGCGGGGCCTGACGCATGTCCGGACCGTCTACACTGAAAACGGCCTGACCACGTCTTCCCAGGAGCTCCTCGGTGGTTTCCGACCCGCAAGTCGTGTCCGACCAGCCCGACCCGGAACCTCGTGAGGAGTGTGGCGTCTTCGGCGTCTGGGCTCCCGGGGAAGAAGTCGCGAAGCTGACCTACTACGGCCTCTACGCCCTGCAGCACCGGGGCCAGGAGGCCGCCGGCATCTCCGTCTCCGACGGCTCGCAGATCGTGGTCTTCAAGGACCTCGGCCTGGTCAGCCAGGTGTTCGACGAGCAGATCCTGCAGTCGCTGCAGGGGCACATCGCCGTCGGGCACTGCCGGTACTCGACCACCGGCGCGACCATCTGGGAGAACGCCCAGCCGATCTTCCGCACCACCGCGACCGGCAGCGGCCTCTCCTTCGCGCACAACGGCAACCTCGTCAACACGGCCGAGCTGCGCGAACGCACCATCGAAGCGGGGCTCAAGCCGCACGCGGGCCTGACCGGCTCGTCCAGCGACTCCGACTTGATCTGCGGCCTGCTCGCCGCGAACGCCGCCGACAAGGGCATCGAGGCCGCGGCCATGGAGCTGCTGCCCACCCTGAAGGGCGCCTTCTGCCTGGTGTTCGCCGACGAGAACACGCTTTACGCGGCGCGTGACCCGCACGGCGTGCACCCGCTGGTGCTCGGCAGGCTCGAGCGCGGCTGGGTCGTCTCGAGCGAGACGGCGGGCCTCGACATCGTCGGCGCGTCCTTCGTCCGCGAGGTCGAGCCCGGTGAACTGATCGCCATCGACGCCGCGGGCCTGCGCTCGTCCCGGTTCGCGAACCCGGACCCCAAGGGCTGCGTCTTCGAGTACGTCTACCTCGCCCGCCCCGACACGACGATCGCCGGCCGCGGCGTGCACGCCACCCGCGTCGAGATCGGCCGCCGCCTCGCCTCCGAGCAGCCGGTCGAGGCCGACCTCGTGATGCCGGTGCCGGAGTCGGGCACCCCGGCCGCGATCGGCTACGCGCAGGGCTCCGGCATCCCCTACGGCACCGGCCTGGTGAAGAACGCCTACGTCGGGCGCACGTTCATCCAGCCGTCGCAGACCATCCGCCAGCTGGGCATCCGGCTCAAGCTGAACCCGCTGCGCGACGTCATCCGCGGCAAGCGCCTGGTCGTGGTGGACGACTCGATCGTCCGCGGCAACACCCAGCGCGCGCTGGTCCGGATGCTGCGGGAGGCCGGCGCGCTCGAGGTGCACGTCCGGATCGCGTCGCCGCCGGTGCGCTGGCCGTGCTTCTACGGCATCGACTTCGCCTCGCGGGCCGAGCTGGTCGCGAACGGCGTCGACCTCGACGGCATCCGCCGCTCGATCGGGGCCGACTCGCTGGGCTACATTTCGCTGGACGGCCTGGTCGCGGCCACGGAACAGCCGAAGTCGCGGCTGTGCACGGCGTGCTTCTCGGGCGAGTACCCGATCCCGCTGCCGGAGGACGCGTTGATCGGGAAACACCTGCTCGAAAGCCTCGACGCGGTCAATGGCGCGGCGACTCCCGTCAGCCCCGCCGGGTACGGTGCCGAAGACGCCGTCCGGCGTCCCTAGCAGTTCCTTCCAGTAGGGAGTCCTTCCACCGTGAGCGAGTCCACGAGCGCCACGTACGCCGCCGCCGGCGTCAGCATCGACGCCGGCGACAAAGCCGTCGAGCTGCTCAAGCCGCACGCCGAGCGGGCGACGCGGCCCGAGGTCATGGGTGGCGTCGGCGGTTTCGCCGGGCTCTTCTCCCTGAAGCTCGACAAGTGGAAGGAGCCGGTGCTCGCGTCGTCCACCGACGGCGTCGGCACGAAGATCGCGGTCGCGCAGGCGCTCGACAAGCACGACACCGTCGGCATCGACCTGGTCGCGATGGTGGTCGACGACCTGGTCGTGACCGGTGCCGAGCCGCTGTTCCTGCAGGACTACATCGCCGTCGGCAAGGTGCACCCGGAGAAGATCGCCGCGCTGGTCGGTGGCATCGCCGAGGGCTGCGTCCTGGCCGGCTGCGCGCTGCTCGGCGGCGAGACCGCGGAGCACCCGGGCCTGATGGGTGAGCACGACTACGACATGTCGGCCACCGGCGTCGGCGTCGTCGAGGCGTCGCAGCTGCTCTCGCCGGAGAAGGTCCGTCCGGGTGACGTCGTGCTGGCTCTCGGTTCGTCGGGCCTGCACTCGAACGGCTACTCGCTGGCCCGGCACGTGCTGCTGGACATCGCCCGGATGCCGCTCGGCGGGTACGTCGAGGAGTTCAGCCGCACCCTCGGCGAGGAGATGCTGGAGCCGACGCGGATCTACGCGAAGGACTGCCTCGCGCTCGCCGCGGAGACCGAGGTCCGGACGTTCGCGCACATCACCGGCGGCGGCCTGGAAGCCAACCTCGCCCGGGTCATGCCGCGCGGCCTGGTCGCCCGGCTCGACCGCGGCACCTGGACGCCGGCGCCGGTGTTCGCGGTGATCGGCCAGCGCGGCAAGGTCGAGCGCAGCGAGCTGGAGAAGACGTTCAACATGGGGGTCGGCATGGTCGCGATCGTCGGCGCCGAAGACGTCGACCGGGCGCTGGCCATGCTGACCGCGCGGCACGTCCCGGCGTGGGTGCTGGGCGACGTCCAGCCCGCCGAAGACGTCGACGGCCCGCGCGCGGTGCTCTCGGGTGATCACCCCCGCTTCTGAAACGTCCTTGCTCGCGGCTGTCACACTTGAGGTGTGGCAGCCGAAGACGTGGTGGTCGGCTCCCGGTTCACGATCCCGGGAGCCGAGTTGAGCGAGCGCTTTTCGCGCTCGTCCGGCCCGGGTGGGCAGGGCGTGAACACCACCGACTCGCGGGTGGAGCTGTCCTTCGACGTCGCTGCGTCGCCGTCCATCCCCGAGCACCTGCGTGACCGGGTGCTGACCGGGCTCGGCTCGCGGCTGGTCGACGGCGTCCTGACGATCGCCGCCAGCGAACACCGGTCGCAGCTGCAGAACCGCGAGGCAGCGCGCGGCCGGCTGGCGAACCTCCTGCTCGACGCGTCGGCGCCGCCGCCCGCCAAGCGGCGCCCCACGAAGCCGTCCCGCGGTTCTAAGGAGCGCCGCCTGGCGTCGAAGAAGCGCCGGAGCGACGTGAAACGAGGCCGCTCCGGCCGCTTCGAGGACTAACTCAGCGAGAGGTGCACGCACTCGCCCGCCGGCCGGCAGCCGACGCGGGCGTAGACGTTTCCGATCCCGAGGTCACCGGGGGTGAGGAACGCCGTGTGGGCGCCCGCCTCGTGCACCTCGCGGGTGAGGTGCGCGGTGAGCGCCGCGGCGATCCCGCGGCCGCGATAAGGGTCGACCACGGCAATCCCGGCGATTTCGGTGGTGCCTTCGACGATTTCGAGCGCGAGCCCGCCGCCGACCACCGTCTTCGTCGCGAGATCCTCCGCCAGGAGGTGCCGCACTCCGGCTTGCCGACCGGCTTTCAGGTGTTCGACCTCTTCGTCGCCGATTTCCGCGGGTTCGCCGAACGCCGTGTTCTGCGCCGACCGCATGCGCCGGAAGTCCTCGGCGGACTCCGGCACCCGCAGCCGGATCCCGGCCGGCACCGGCTTGTCGACCCGCGCGGCCGGCGCGCACGTCATCAGCGGTACCCGTCGTTCGAGCTCGTACCCCGCCTCGACCAGCAGTTTCTCCAGGTCGGGTGCGACGTCGGTGAAGTACTCCAGCCGCGGGAGCAGGTCCCGCCGCCGGTAGGCCGCGGTCAGCGCGTCGATCTCGGCCGCCGTCGGCTGCGCGCCGTCGTCCGGGATCGCATAGTTGAGCATCGGGTGGGGCGTGCCCGGCGAGTAGGTGGCGAGGAACGGGCCGACCTGCTCGGTCTCGCGGCCGCGCGGCGCCGTCGTGCGGACATAGGCCTGAATAGCGGACATGTGAGCCTTTCGAAAAGCACGTCAAGGAACCGCGGCCCTCGGAACGGGCACGCGGACTGGTCGCTGGGCGTCGGGCCTAGCGGGGGCCGACGCCGGAGACGGCGCCAGGCATAGGCAGTCATTCCTTGAAGTCGAAGTGGCTCTTCGAGGCCATGGTCGCACGGCCGGCAACCGGATTTACCGGCGTTCCGGGTGCGCGATGGCCGCATAGCGCGTGTCCCAGACCGATCTGGGCACCCGCAGCGTGCGCGTCGGAGCTTCGCAAATGGCGCGGCGCGGCTGCGGGATCGCCACCGGCACCGGCGGTGCCGCGTCCAGCGTGCGCCAGCCCCGGCGGCTCAGTGTCGCGCCGAGCGTCGCGCCCGCCGTGTTGAGCAGGATGTCGTCGGCCGACGTCACGCGGCCGGTGTGGATCAGATATTGCGTACCTTCCATCAGCACGGACGCGGCCAGCGCGGCCAGTGCGATCCGCAGCAGCGTGCGCAGGCGGCGGATCCGCAGCGGGAGCAGCGCGCCGAGCGGGCCGAGCAGCAGGACGTTGCCGACCACCTGCCAGAGTGATCCGTCGCTGCTGAGCGCGGCGGTGACGTCGGCGCCGGGCACGAGGTCCAGCGTGCTCTCGGCCGAGCCGCCGACGGGCATCGTGACCAGGCAAAACACCAGGAAAGCGACGAGGAAGACAGTACAGTCGACGGCGGCCGTCGCGCTCGCGCGGCGGCCGCTCATTCTCCGGCGGCGCCTCGCCGCGAGCAGTGGCCAGCCGAGCAGCGCGTACGGCAGCGCGATGGCCGAAATCGGAAGCATCCCCCAGAAGGCGCGCAGCAGAGCTCCCATGCGCCTCCCTTCTCGAACCCCTCAAGACCTTCGGTGCGCAGTACATCGACCCCTTGCAAGATCACCTTCGCATCACAAGATCGACTCGGCATTTCGAGCCGACCGCACTATTCGGTGATCTTTCCGGTGGCGCCGATTGTTCTGCCGTGGTTCGGTCAGGGGGCACACTGTCCACAGTGGAGCCTGTGGACAACCTGTGGATGAATTCGGCGGGGAAGCGTGAAGGCGTTGCGGCGCAACGGAAAGGCGTGAGGCTGCCCTGTGTACTACTTCGCGGCCAGTTCGCGCGCCTGCTCGAGCAGCCGCTGGAGGTGCAGACCGCGCCGGACGTCGCACGGGTGCGTCGTCGTGCCGCTCGCGATCATCGCCGCGAAGTCGTCCAGCAGTGCGGTGTAGGACTCCTGCGCGGAGCCCGGTTTGCGCCCGAGCGTCCGGTAACCGTGCTCTCCCCAGACCGCGACTTCGACGACCGTCGGCTGCACCGGCAGCCGCAGCGAGAGCGTGGCCGTGCTGACCACGCCGCCGTCGTGCGCCAGCATCAGGTGCCAGAGGTCGCCGGGGCTCCGCCGGGCCGCCACCACCTCGGTGATCGGGCCGAGCGCGGCGTCCAGCATGTCGAGGGCGTGCGGGCCGATGTCGGACAGCGCGCCGCCATCGTCCTGCCGCCATTCCGAGGCGGCGTACTGGCCGCCCAGCAGCGCGCCGGACAGCCAGCGCGCACCGCCGCCCGCCCAGCCGCCCGCCTGGGCGAGACCGGCGAGCCACTCCTGGGTCTGCGCCGAGTAACGCAAGGTCAGCATCACGAGCGCGGCCACGTCGGCGCCCGCGACCGCGTCGGCCAGCCGGCGCGCGCCGTCGAGATCGGCAGCGATCGGCTTCTCCAGGATCAGGTGCTTCCCGGCCTCGGCGGCGCGCACGCCCAGCTCGGCCTGGATCGACGGCGGAACGGCGAACGCGACCGCGTCCACCTGCTCGAACAGCTCTTCGACGCTGCCGGCGGCGGTCGCGCAGTGCGTCTCCGCAAGCGTTTGCGCCGCCTCCGGCCGCCGGGCCCAGACCGCGGTCAGCGCCGTGCCGGGGTGATCCGCCAATCCGGGCGCGTGGATCGTCGTCGCCCACGGGCCGGCACCGATCAGGCCGACGCGCAGCTGTCCGTCCGCGATGAGCTGTCCCACGGCCCGCAGTCTAGGTGTGTCCCGCGTCGCTTCGGAACCGCACCTGCGGCGGCGGCCGGCGTGGTTAAAGTGCCTGCATGGTCGCCTTCCGTCTCGCCGTTGCTTCCGCCGTGCTGCTCGCCGCCGGTCTGATCGGTGTCGCGCCCGCTTCGGCGACGGGCACCGAGGGGGCCTGCCCGGCGGGCGGCGGCGTGACGGTGGTCGTCGATTTCGGCGACCTGGGCCCCGGGTCACTGGTCCGCTGCGCCGCCGGGACGCCCGCGAACGGCATCGCGGCCCTGCAGGAGGCCGGGATCGACGTGGCAGGCTCGCAGAAGTACGGCCTCGCCGTGGCCTGCCGGATCAACGGCAAGCCCGGCCCCGACGTCGAGTCGTGCGCGGGGATGCCGTCGGCGACGGCGTACTGGAGCTACTGGCACGCCTCGGCCGGCGGCAGCTGGACGTCGAGCCACGAGGGCGCTCAGACGGCCAAACCGGCGCCCGACGGGTTCGAAGGGTGGGCGTTCGCGCGGCCGAAGTCCGCGAACGACCTCCCGGCGCCGCCGCGCGTGCCGCCGGTCCGGCAGGCCGGGACGGCTGTCCCGGACGTCTCGAAGGCCGGCGAAATCGACTTCCCGTGGGGCTTCGTGATCGGCGTCGCGGTGCTCCTGGTCCTCGGGGCCGCCGGAGTCTTCATCTCGTCGCGTCGCCGTCGCCGGCGTGAACCGTAGGGCCCTGCACCCCGGCGCCTGGTGGGCTTGGGCGCTCGCGCTGGCCGTGGCCGCGAGCCGGACGACGAACCCGCTGCTGCTCGGCCTGATCATCGCCGTCGCCGGGTTCGTCGTCGCGAACCGGCGGAGTGACGCGCCCTGGGCGCTGGCGTTCCGGCTGTACGTCTACGTCGGCGCGCTGATCGTCGCCTCGCGGGTGCTGTTCCGGATCCTGATCGGCGACGAAGACGGCGGGCACGTGCTGTTCACGCCGCCGCGGATCCCGCTCGCCGCCGGGTTGTCCCTGTTCGGGTCCGTGTCGGCGGAGGAGCTGCTCGGTGGTTTCTACGACGGTCTGCGGCTGGCGACGATGGTCGTCTGCGTCGGCGCGGCGAACGCCCTGGCCAACCCGAAACGCCTGCTCAAGGCGGTCCCGGGCGCGTTGTACGAGGTGGGCACGGCGGTGACGGTGGCGTTGACGGTCGCCCCGCAGCTCGTCGAGAGCGTCCAGCGCGTGCGGCGCGCCCGGCGGCTGCGGGCGGGCCGGACTCGCGGGCTGCGGGCGGTCAAGGGCATCGTGGTGCCGGTGCTGGAGGACGCGATGGACCGGTCCCTGCGGCTGGCGGCCGCGATGGATTCCCGGGGCTACGGCCGCCGGGCCTATCTCGGTGTGCGGCTGCGGGTGCTGATCGCGTCCTGCGTCTTGGCCGGGCTGGCCGGCGTGTGCGTCGGCGTCTACGGCGTGCTCGACGGGACGTCGTCCTGGCTCGGCGTGCCGTTGCTGGCGGCGGGGCTGGCCGTGGCCGTCGCCGGCTTCGTCCTCGGCGGCCGCCGGGTGCGGCGGACGGCGTACCGGCCGGACCGGTGGCGGTGGCCGGAGACGCTGGTCGTGGCGGCCGGCGTCGGGGCGTGCGCGCTGCTGTTCGCGACCGCGCGGATCGATCCGGGCCGGTTGTTCCCGTCGCTGAGCCCGCTGCGCTGGCCGGAGGTTTCCTGGGTGCACGTGGTGTCCGTGCTGGTCGCGGCGCTGCCGGCGGTCGTCGCACCGCCGCCGCCGTCGTTGGAGGTCGTCCGATGATCGAGTTTTCGCGGGTCACGGTGACCTACCCGGACGCCTCGCGGCCGGTGCTGTCGGACGTGTCGCTGCTGATCGAAGAGGGCGAGTTGTGCCTGGTCGCGGGGCCGACGGGGGCGGGCAAGTCGACGTTCCTCGGCACGCTCAACGGGCTCGTCCCGCACTTCACCGGCGGCCGGCTTTCCGGCCGGGTCGTCGTCGCCGGCTTCGACACGGCTCGGTACCCGCCCCGGGAGCTGGCTTCGGTCGTCGGCGTCGTCGGGCAGGACCCCCTCGCGGGGTTCGTGACGGACACCGTCGAGGAGGAACTCGCGTACGCGATGGAGCAGCTGGCGGTGCCGCCGGACGTCATGCGCAAGCGCGTCGAGGAGACGCTGGACCTGCTGGGCATCGCGGAGCTGCGCAACCGTCCACTTCGGACACTGTCGGGCGGTCAGCAGCAGCGCGTGGCGATCGGTTCGGTGCTGACGGCGCACCCGGCCGTCGTCGTGCTGGACGAGCCGACCTCGGCGCTGGACCCGACGGCGGCCGAGGACGTGCTGGCGGCGATCACTCGGCTGGTGCACGACCTGGGCACGACGGTGATCGTCGCGGAGCACCGGATGGAGCGGGTGGCGCAGTACGCCGACCGGCTGCTGTACCTGCCGGGCGACGGTTCGGTGCGCTCCGGACCGCCGGCCGAGATCTTGGCGACGTCGTCGATCGCACCTCCGATCGCCGAGCTGGGGCGGCTGGCGGGCTGGTCGCCGCTGCCGCTGTCGGTGCGGGACGCGCGGCGGGTCGCGGGGCCGCTGCGCGCTCGCCTTCAGAAATTGTCGGTGGTGGCTCGTAGTCTCTCGGTGACCGGTTCGGCACTGGATGTGAGAGGGGTGGTGGTCCGCTACGGAGATGTCCCGGCGGTGCGCGGGGTCGACCTGCGTGTCGGACCGGGCGAGGTGGTCGCGCTGATGGGACGCAACGGCTCCGGCAAGTCGTCGCTTCTCTGGGCGGTGCAGGGCAGCGGCCCGAGGTCGGCGGGGAAGGTCGACGTCGGTGGAGCGGACCCGGCAGCGCTCAAGCCACGAGTGGCCCGTCAGCGCGTGGGCCTGGTCCCGCAGACCCCGGCCGACCTGCTGTACCTCGATTCGGTGGACGCCGAGTGCGCACAGGCGGACACCGAGTCGGAGGTCCCGGCGGGAACGGCCCGGGCCCTGCTGGACAGGCTCGCCCCGGGAATCGCCGGTGAAGCGCACCCCGGCGACCTTTCGGAAGGGCAGCGACTGGCGTTGGTGCTGGCGATCCAGCTGGCGTCGGCCCCACCGCTGGTCCTGCTCGACGAGCCGACGCGCGGCCTGGACTACCACGCAAAACGGCGCTTCGCGGCAGCCCTGCGAGAGCTGGCCTCGCAGGGCCACGCGGTAGTGCTGGCAACGCACGACGTCGAGTTCGTGGCGACAGTGGCCGACCGCGTGGTGGTCATGGCCGAGGGCGAGGTGGTGGCCGACGGCCCGACGAAGGAGGTGATCGTCGCCTCGCCGGCCTTTGCCCCCCAGGTGGCGAAGATCCTGGCCCCGCAGCAGTGGCTGACGGTGGACGAGGTAGCGGAAGCGCTGGCATGAGCACGCGGAGGTTGGGGCGGGTGGGGAGGGGCGGGGGCGGGCGGGGGGCCGAAGCCCACGAGCGCATTCCGCCGCTGGTCTGCGGCCCGCGGTCGACGGTGCCCCGCTGGTGGGCCGTCGCTTGAGCGCTGGTCTGGGGGCTGCGGTTGGGCCAGCCGCGCAGCCGCGCGACCACTCCGGCGCCGACACTTGCCTCGCCGCTGTCGGCGCGCCGCAGGGGCCGGCGGACCCCGCTGCGCACTTCGACCTGCCGGGCCGGCTCCCGCGGAACAATCCCCCGCTGCTTAGCGTGGCGACCGAGGGGCTCGGGCCGCTCGGCGATGCCTCGCGGATTCCGGCGCCCACAGTCCGCCGCCAGCTCGCAGCCGCCGCACGACCGGCCGTTGCTCCGCGGATCTCGCCGGTCAGCCCAGGCCCATCCGCCGGCGCTCCCGAAGCGGCGGCGGTGACCCCGGCATGACCGACTTCCTCGGCCCACCGCCCCGCGCTGTCCGGCTGACTCCGCGGCCCGCGCTCATCCTCACCGTCGCGAGCCTCCTCGGGCTGGCCATGTTCTGCTGGCCTCTGCTCGCCCACCCCCAGCCGACCGCGGCCGCGCACTCCGCCGATGCCCCGTTCGTCTTCATGGCGACCCTGCCGGTGCTCATCCTGGTCGTGCTCGCCGAGCTCTCCCGGGGCGGCATCGATGCCAAGGCGCTCGCCCTTCTCGGCGTGCTCTCGGCCGTCAACGCCGGGCTTCGGCCTCTCGGCGCCGGTACCGGGGGTATCGAGCTGGTCTTCTTCCTGCTCGTGCTCGCCGGGCGGGTCTTCGGGCCCGGGTTCGGGTTCGTGCTCGGCTCGACGTCGCTGTTCACCAGTGCGCTGCTCACCGCCGGTGTCGGGCCGTGGCTGCCGTTCCAGATGCTGGCGTCGTCGCTGATCGGGCTCGGTGCCGGGCTGCTTCCGCGGAAACTGCGCGGCAAAGGCGAAATTGCCCTGCTCGTCGGCTACGGCGTCCTCGCCGCCTACTTCTTCGGGCTGCTGATGAGCCTGTGGTCGTGGCCGTTCCTCGCCGGGGACAGCACTCAACTCGGCTTCGTGCCCGGTGCGCCGCTGGCCGACAACCTGCACCGGTTCGCCGTCTACACCGTCGTGACGTCGACCCTCGGCTGGGACACCGGCCGCGCGATCACCAACGCGGTCGCGATCGTGCTGCTCGGGCCGGCCGTCCTGGCCGTGCTGCGGCGCGCCGCCAGGCGGGCCGCCTTCGATGCGCCCGTGACGTTCGGTCAGCCGTAGGAGTAGAAGCCTCGGCCGGTCTTCTTGCCGAGGAGGCCCGCGTCCACCATGCGCAGCAGCAGCGGCGGCGACGAGTACAGCGGCTCCTTGAACTCCGCGTACATCGAGTCCGCGATGGCCTTGATCGTGTCCAGCCCGATCAGGTCGGACAGCCGCAGCGGGCCCATCGGGTGGGCGGTGCCCAGCTCCATGCCGCGGTCGATGTCCTCGGCCGAGGCGAAGCCCGACTCGATCATCCGGATCGCCGAGAGCAGGTACGGCACCAGCAGCGAGTTCACGATGAACCCGGCGCGGTCCTGCGAGCGGATCACGGTCTTGCCCAGCGCCGTCGTCGCGTGCTCCTCCGCGCGGCGGGCGGTCTCCTCGCTGGTCAGCAGCGAGGGCACCAGCTCCACCAGCGGCAGCACCGGCACCGGGTTGAAGAAGTGGATGCCGACCACCTGCTGCGGCCGGCTCGTCGCCATGCCCAGCTTCATGATCGGGATCGACGACGTGTTGGACGCGAACAGCGCGTCCTCGGCCTCGACGATCTTGTCGAGCTGGCGGAAGACGTCGACCTTCGCCTGCTCCTGCTCGAGGATCGCCTCGATGATCAGGTCGCGGTCGGCGAACTCGGCGATGTCCGTGGTGAACCGGAGCCTGGCGAGCGCCGCGTCGGCGTCCTCGGTGGTCAGCTTGCCGCTCTTGACGCCGCGTTGCAGCGACTTCTCGATGCGCGCCCGGCCTGCGTCGAGCGCCGGCTGGTTCACCTCGGTGATCACGACGTCCAACCCGGACCGTGCGTGCACCTCGGCGATGCCGGACCCCATGAGGCCCGCCCCGACGACTCCAACCCGACTTACCACCGGCTCACTCCTTCATCGCTTCGCAGCCCGCGCGCCTCTTCCGGACACACTCGTCCGGAAGACACTGTGGACGCGATTGTGGGCAGCACGCGACGCGCGAGGGCGGTTGCCGGACGTGGCCCGGCTGCGCCCTCGCGCGGTTACGCGTGCTCAACGGCGGTACTCGTCGTACCCGTCGTCGTACGGGTCTGGATCCTCGCTGTCGGACTCCTCGTAATGACTACCCGAGGAATTACTCGACAGCTCGCGCTGCAAAGCATCGAAGTCGGTCTCGTGCGAGCTGTACTTGAGCTCACGCGCCACCTTCGTCTGCTTGGCCTTAGCCCGGCCGCGCCCCATGGCTCGACCCCCTCGCACAGGGGCGGGGCGGCCGGGGGAATCGGCGGCCCCGCATCGTCTCGACAATTCTTTCCTGGTCACACCGTACCGTGTCCGGGGGGTTCGATGCGACGTGGCACGGTGTGCCGGTCGCGACAGTGTTCGCCGGACACCGGTTACCGGCCGGTCGGTGGCGATCGGTGCAGGTAGACGTGCCACGATCTACCCGTGCTTCGTCCCTTCGTGGCTTACCTGCGGGTGTACGAACCGCTGCTCGCCCTTGCCGATCCGCCGGACGAGCGGCTGCGTGCGGCCGTCGCCGCGGCCAAGCTGCGGCGGACGGACGCGGGCGCGCGTGAGCAGGCCATGTGGCTCAGGTCACAGGTGGCCGCGCCGCGGCGGCTGCTGCCCGCCGAGCTCGCCGACGGCCGACCGGCGCCGAGCCTGCTGACCGACGTCCTGGTGCTCGATCCCGCGGACGTGCCCGGCGGCAAGGCCGGGCACGGCCCGCTCGTCTGCCCGCTTGAGCTGCGGGCCCGCTCGGCGGCCGCGCTGGTCACCTTCCTCGGCGACGCGCACCCGGCGCTGAAGAACGTCGTCCTCGACGAAGGCGGCTTCACCCAGGAGACGATCCGCGCGCGGACGAAGTCGGCGATGGTGGACCTGAGCACGTCGGCGGCGCACACGTTGTCGACGACCTGGACCGTCCCGCTGCCGTGGTTCGTGCTGATCGAGCCGGAAGAGCGGCGCCTGGTGCTCGGGAACGGCCGCGCCGACCCCCAGCGCGAGCTGTCCTGGCGGGCGACCCTCGCCGACGCGCAGCACCGCGCCCGCGAGGCCGGCGAACTGCTGGAGCAGACCTTCGGCGACTCCGGACCGGGCCGCGTGCTGTTCGAGACGCGCCGGTGGCTGGACAACTTCCACGCGGACTCGGTGGTCGAGCTCGACTACGGCGGCTTGGTGCAGCTGTTCACGGACCCGGTCCTGGAAGCCGACAACACGGCCGACGAGGTCCACGACATCCTGGACGCCCTGCGCTCGGGCAACGTCGAGGAGCTGGCCGAACTGTTCTCGGACCTGCGGGAGTTCTGGGGCGACGTGGCCGCCCGCGAACGCGCCAACTAGGGGACAACCGGACGGCCCGGTGGCTTTCCGCCCCGGAACTGTCGGTGCCTCCCGGTAGCGTGGAAAACGGGGGCTGCTCAGCAAGGCCACCGCCGTCCGTCAGCGCAGCTGCGGCACCCGGATCTCGCTTACCGCACGCCCGCCACCGGACACGATCGGCCGGCCCAGTTCCGCCAGCCCCGACACGTCGGCCCCGAGGTACCGCAGCGCCTCCACCGCCAGCGGCGCGCAAGCCCGCTTCGCGCCGTCGTCCATCTTCATCGCCACCGCGAACCCGTCCGGCAGCGCGAACGCCTGGACGCCCTCCGCGCCGGCCTTGGCGACCAGACCCTCCACACCGGACATCAGCGCCGTGTCCTCGCGTCCCGTCCCCGCCACCAGCCACGGGTGCGCCCGCATCGCCGAAGCCACTTCCGCCGAAGGGCCCTCGGAAGCACCGGCGATCCGGCCGAAAGCCCGAGCCAACCCCGTCAGGGAGAACGCGAACAGCGGCGCGCCACAGCCGTCGACACCCGTGTGGGCGATCGGCTCGCCGGTCAGCTCCGCAACGCACGACGCGATCGCCTGCTGCAGGGGATGGTCCGGCGCGGAGTACCCAGCCACCGGCCAGCCGGCCCGGACGCACGTCGTCAGCATCGCCGTGTGCTTGCCCGAGCAGTTCATCAGCACCCGGCGCGGCTCGGCCGCGTCGCGCATGCTCGGCACGTGGAGGGGGAAGTCCGGCGGGCACGCCAGGTCGTCTTCGCGCAGGCCGGCCGCCTCGAGCAGCTCCAGCACCCGCTTCACGTGGCCGGGCTCGCCCGAGTGGGACGCGCACGCCAGCGCCAGATCTTCGCCCGTGAAGTCCAGGCCTGCGCGCAGCATGCCGACCGCCTGCAGCGGCTTGTTCGACGACCGCGGGTACACCGGCGAGACCACGTCTCCCAGGGCCAGCCGAACCGAACCTTCCGGGCCGGTGACCACGAGCGCGCCTCTGTGGACGCTTTCGACGAAGCCGGAACGGACGACTTCGGCGAGCACGGGGTTGGTCACTCGGCGCGGCCACCCTCGTTCTCCAGCAGCTCGTCCACTGTGGCCGATCCCTGCTGGTAGCGCCGGGCGATCTCCGCGTTCAGCGTGTCCATCACGCCTTGGACCTCGCGGCGGAAGGACGACACCGACAGCTCTTCGCGCGCGTAGGTGTCCAAAGCGGAAGCGAGCTTCTCGTCCGACAGGGTCTCGACGTCGGTCAGGTCCGTGTCGCCGATCAGGGCCTCCGCGTGGCGGCGGTGCTCGCCGGCGCGGGAGGGCTCCAGCTGCTGGTGCCGTCCGGATCCCGCCGCGGGGCCCAGCGCGTTGTCGGCCAGGATCGTCGCCAGCTGGTCGACGATGCTCGCTTCGCCGCCGGAACTGCGCCGCGCCTGTTCCGCGCGCACGATGTCGATCCGGGCGTGCAGGAGCCGCCGCAGGTAGGAGAGGTCGGTCTCTTCCTGTGCGGCTTCGTCGCGCCGCTCGCGCAGCACCTTCAGCGGCAGTTCACCCAGGCCGCTGAGGTACCCCGGGCCGAGCACGCGGTCGATCCGCCGCCTGCCGCCGGGCCGCACTTCGATCACAGCGCAGTTTATCCCGGTTGAGCGTGATCTCGCTGTCAGGGGCTTTCGATCAGCCACGAAGTTGCGCCGCTGCCGCACGGCCCGGCGCGGGCTGTTCCGACGGCACGGAGTCGGGGTCGATCGCCGCCTGGACGAGGTTGTCCTCCGACCCCGCCAGCAGCTCCGCGCCCACCGGCGTCGAGCGCTTGACCAGCGCCAACGCGATCGGGCCGAGCTCGTGGTGCTGGATCACCGTGCCGATCCGGCCGACCGTGCGGCCGTCCAGCAGCACCGGGTCACCGGGTTCCGGGGTGACCTCGGGCGAGCCGTCGAGGTGCAGCAGGAGCAGGTTCCGCGGCGGCCGTCCCACATTGTGGACCTTCGACACCGTTTCCTGGCCGCGGTAGCAGCCCTTCGCGACGTGCGCGGCCGAGCCGACCCAGCCGACCTCGTGCGGGATCGTGCGGTCGTCGGTGTCGACGCCCAGCCGCGGCCGCAGCGACTCGACGCGCAACGCGTCGAACACCCAACTGCCCGCCGCCCGCGCGCCCGCGTCGGTGAGCCGCTTCCACCAGTCCACGAGCGCCTCGCGCGGCACCGCCAGGTCGACGCTCGAGCGGCCGGGCCACGGCATCCGCCGCGCGAACCCGCCACCCGGCAGCGCCGCCACCGCGTACGGCTCCGGGCCCACCTCGGCGCCGACCGCGCTCAGCACGCGCTCGGCGTCCGGGCCGAGCACGGTGAGCAGCGCGAGCTCGCCGGTCGCGTCCCGGATGTCCACCTTGGACCAGAACTTCATCGCCTCGAGGTACTCGCGCAGCGTCTGCGGGCCGCCCTTGGGCAGCGCGCTCGTCACACTCGGGCCGGGGTCGGTGTCGAGGTACACCGTGCCGTCGAGGTGCGCCAGGACCATGTGCGTCTCGACACGGCCCTGGCTGTCGAGGACCAGCGCCTCGGTGCCGGAGCCCTCGGCCAGCCCGGTCACGTGCTGCGAGATCACCAGGTGCAGCCACGACAGCCGGTCTTCGCCGGTCACGGCGAGGAACTCGCGGTGCGACCGGTCGATCACGACCACGCTGCGCGAGGCCGTGCGCTGCTCCGCGAAGGGGTCTCCCCAATGCCAGGGGACGCCGGCTTCGGGGTGGTCGTCAGGTGAAGGGATCGATCGGGGCACGTCCAGCAGCGGCGAGCGGTACGGCATACCACCCAGCCTAGGTGAGTACCGATCCGGCCAAAAGAAGGCCGACCCCCTGCACGGAACGCAACCGTTGTTGCCAAGTCATTCGGCCGTGGCTGTGGTCGGATTGGTCCCGGTGGGCACAGTACCGTGTGCGCATGCGCGTGCTCGTCTTCCTGGACGGAACCCCGGCCGACCCCGACCTCGCCCAGATCAAGGTCGACGACCTCGGGCTGATGCGCGGTGACGGCGTCTTCGAGACGATCCTCGTCGTCGACGGCCGGCCCCGCGAACTGCGGCCGCACCTCGAGCGGCTGGCCCGTTCGGCCGCCATGCTCGACCTGCCCGAGCCCGACCTCGCGGCCTGGGAGCGGGTCGTTTCGCTGGTGCTCGAAAAGTGGGCAGGCGGGCCGGAAATGGTGCTGAAACTGGTGTACACGAGGGGATCCGACGGCGACCCGGCCGCGGTGCCGACCGGCTTCGCGCTCGGTTCGGAGATCGCGCCGTCGATCATCAAGGCGCGCGCCGAAGGCGTCGCCGCGATCACCCTCGAACGCGGTTTCCCGCCGGATCTCGCCGAGCGCGCGCCGTGGCTGCTGCTCGGGGCGAAGCCGCTGTCGTACGCGGTGAACATGGCCGCGGTGCGGGAGGCCCGCCGCCGCGGTGCCGAAGATGTGATTTTCACCGCGGCCGACGGTTCGGTGTTCGAAGGGCCGACGTCGACCGTCGTGCTCGCGAAGGGGCGCACGCTCTACACGCCGCCGTCGAGCATCGGGATCCTGCCGGGCACCACCCAGGCCGCGGTGTTCCGCGGCGCCGAGAAGGCAGGCTGGGCGGTCAAGGTGGAGCCGCTGACCGTGCGCGACCTGGTCGAGGGCGACGGCGTGTTCATGGCCTCCAGCGTCCGCAAGCTGACTCGCGTGCACACGCTCGACGGCGAGCGGCTGCCCGACTCCGAAGCGGCGTACGCCGAACTGGTCGCGGCTTACGAAGGCGAGTACGCCTGACCCTGGGTGATCCGGACGACGGCGGGGGCGACCTCCTCGGCGCGGTAGGCGGCGATCTTGTGGTGGCCGTCGATGATCAGCTCGTTTTCGCCGCCGGCCAGGACCACCGCGACCGGCCGGTGCCCGGTGCGGATGGCTGTCCGGTAGTAGCCGACGCGGGCCTCGTCCGACGGCGGCCAGGCGTCGGTCGGCGTGAGCTCCTGGTCCGCCGGCAGCCGTTCCGGGCCGCTGACCCGGTAGTCGCCGTCGACGAGCAGGTCGAGGACCGGGCCGAGCGTGGTGGCCAGCGGACGGCGCAGCTGCCCGGTGGCCAGCGCGATCCGCAGCGACTGCGGCAGCTCCGCCCGCGCTCGCGCGTTCACGTCGAGGAAACCCGTGCCACCGCTGATCGTCACCTGTTCCACGCTTATGAGGACGGGCGACGGCGCGCCAAGGTTCCAGCCCCTACCCGGACGGGTGCACGGGGTGAGCCGGGTCTCACCCGCGCGGCGGTACGCCTTGCTCAGGAAGGCCGGAACCGGATTCGGGTACCCGGCCGAGCCTGTGCGAGGGCGCTCAACGCGGCCGTCTTGACGACGGCGGCGACCGGGTAGCCGCCGGTGGTCGGGTGGTCGGCGAGGAACACCACCGGCAGCCCGCTCGGCGGTACCTGGATCGCGCCGGTCACGACGCCCTCGCTGGGCAGCTCGCCGTCGACGGCCCGGCGCAGCGGCGTCCCGTCCAGGCGCAGGCCGACGCGGTTCGACTCGGCCGTGACCGTCCACCCCGCCGAGAGGCCGCCGGCCGGGTCGTCGATCCAGTCGTCGCGGGGGCCGAGCGTCACGGGCACCACAAGCTCACCCGGCGCCCGCACGGACACCATGACGTCCGCGCCCGTGGGGATCCCGGGCTCGCCGAGCGGGAGGACGTCTCCGGCGCGCAACGGCGGCGGCCCGATGCCGGACAGGACGTCCCGGGACCGGCTGCCCAGCACCGGCTCCACCGCGATGCCGCCGGAGACCGCCAGGTAGCAGCGCAGGCCCGTCGACGGCGTGCCCAGCGCCAGTGTCTGGCCCGCGCGAACCGCCAGTGGCGCGTGGGAGCCGGCGGGACGGCCGTCGACCCGGACGTCGACCGCCGGGCCGGTGACCGCGGCCGTCACCGCGGACGTGAACCGCACGGAGAGGCCGCCGAGCAGGGCTTCGACGCCGGCGGCGTCCTCGGGGTTGCCGGCGAGCCGGTTCGCCAGCCGCAGCGACGCGGCGTCGAGGGCGCCCGAAGGCGCGACCCCCAGGTGGGCGTAGCCGGGCCGGCCCAGGTCCTCGACCAGCGCGTACCGCCCGGGATCGAGCACCTCCAGGCTCCTCACCGGACGCTCCGGAAGCGGACGCGGTCCCCCGGCGCGAACAACGCGGGCGGGTCCGCGTGGGGGTCGAACAGCGTCGCCGACGTGTGCCCGAGCAGCCGCCAGCCGCCGGGCGACTCGCGCGGGTAGACGCCGGTGAACTCGCCGGCGAGCCCCACCGACCCGGCTGGGACGCGAGTCCGCGGCGACTCCAGGCGAGGCTGCCGAAGCGGCCGGGGAAGCCCGGTCAGGTAGCCGAAACCGGGGGCGAACCCGGTGAACGCGACGGTGTAGCCGGCTTCGGTGTGCATCGAGACGACGGCGTCGGGCGAAACTCCGGCGTCGGCCGCGATCAGGGCCAGGTCCTCGCCGTCGTAGCGGACGTCGAGGGTCACTTCCCGCGGCTCGTCCGCGGGCGGGTGCGCGAGATCGGCGTCTTCGAGCAGGGCCCGCACGGCCGCGACACCGCCGACGACGAGCAGGCTGCGCGCGCCCGGCACGAGGTCGACGACGCCGGGCGGGCGTGCGGCCAGCACGGTGGCGTGGGCGGCCCGCATCTGCTCCAGCGAGTCGCAGTCGAGCAGGGCGGCGTCTTCGCCACACCGCCGCCAGCGCACGGCGTCAGCCGGCGACGCGGTGCAGCAGCGCCGAGGTGTGCGGCTGCATCTCCTGGCCCGCCATCGCCCGCTCCTCGACGTAACCGAGGGAGCCTTCGATCAGGCCGTACAGGCGCTGGGCCGCGGTGACGTCCTTGGCCGTGGCCGTGCGGATCACCGCGTCGGTGCCGAGCTCCCAGGACGTCTGGTTGCGCGGCTTGCCGTAGTACAGCTCGACGATGCCGGTGTTGTGCGTGAGCAGCAGCTCGATCGTGTCGTCCGGCTGCGGCCGCCAGAACCCGGACTCGCGGGCGGCGGGGCGGATGACGTTGCCGTCGTCGTCCAGCAGCCACGCGCGGGATTCGTGGATCAGGAAGGGGCGGCCGTCGTGGGAGATCGTCAGCTGCTGCGCGAACTTGCGGGGGCCGTCGATGGTCGGGTAGCCGACCTCGCCTTCACCGCGCCAGACGCCGACGAGCGGCAGCAGCGCGAGGCAGGCGTCGTTGAGGTTCGGTCCCTCGCGCAGGTTCGCGGTGTCGTTCGGGATGGGCAGGTCGTCCCACAGCGGGAGGTTGCGGGCGCGAGTGCTCTCCGCGCGCCTCTCCGCTGCCACGATGGCTTCGTCGCCGCTGGCGGTCATGGGTCAGCGCTGGTCCGCGTACAGCCGGTAGACGACGTACACGGCGAACCAGGTGATCGCGATGCCGGCGAGGACCAGCAGAGTCGTAAAGAAGGCTTCCACGCCCCGCAGAATAGTCCGCCGGGTCCCGGGCGGCCCGGCGCAGGGTCGCCGCGGTGAGCACAGTCACCCGGCCGGAACGCCGCGAAGGCCTCCCTGCCGGAGCAGGAAGGCCTTCGCGGGTTGAACCAGGACTCAGGCGACCGAGATGGCCAGCTGGTGCACGCCCGGGCCCTCGGCGGTGACCGAGGCTTCGCCGTTGCCGGAGCGGTGCAGCGCGCGCACCGTCCACTCGCCCGGTGCCGCGTAGAAGCGGAAGTCGCCGTCGGCCGACGAGACGACCTCGCCGGTGAAGTCACCGCCGCCGTCGAGGAGCCGGACGAACGCGCCGCCGACCGGCCCGTTCGCGCCCGTCACCTTGCCGGCCAGCACGACCTGGCCGCGCGTGTCGTAGTCCGCCGGCGTGGCCTCCTGGACCGGTGCGCCGCAGCTGTCGTCAACCGCCATCACTTGGCTCCCAACTCGACCGGCACGCCGACGAGCGAGCCGTATTCCGTCCATGAACCGTCGTAGTTCTTCACGTCCTCGTAGCCCAGCAGCTCGTGGAGCGCGAACCAGGCGATGGAGGAGCGCTCACCGATGCGGCAGTAGGCGATGGTGCCCTTGCCCTCGTCGATGCCCTCGTCCTTGTAGAGCTCCTTGATCTCTTCCTCGGTCTTGAAGGTGCCGTCCTCGTTGGCGACCTTCGCCCACGGCACGTTCAGCGCGCCGGGGATGTGACCGGGAACCTGGGACTGCTCCTGCGGCAGGTGCGCCGGGGCGAGCAGCTTGCCGGAGAACTCGTCCGGGGAGCGCACGTCGACGAAGTTCTTCGACCCGATCGACTGGACGACCTCGTCGCGGAACGCGCGCAGCGAAAGGTCCTGGTCCTGCGCCTGGTACTCGGTCGCGGCGCGCTTGACCTCGTCGGAGTTCAGCTCACGGCCGTCGAGCTCCCACTTCTTGCGGCCGCCGTCGAGCAGCTTGACCTTCTCGTGGCCGTACAGCTTGAAGTACCAGTACGCGTACGCGGCGAACCAGTTGTTGTTGCCGCCGTAAAGGATCACGAGGTCGTCGTTGGAGATGCCCTTCTCCGAGAGGAGCTTCTCGAAGCCCTCCTTGGAGACGAAGTCGCGGCGCACCCCGTCCTGCAGGTCTTTCCGCCAGTCGAACTTCACCGCGCCCCGGATGTGGCCGGCGTCGTAGGCGGTGGTGTCCTCGTCGACCTCGGCGAACACGACGCCGGGGGTGTCCAGGTTCTCCTCGGCCCACTGGGTGGTGACCAGGACGTCTTCACGGCTCATGGGACAGAACTCTCTTCCTTGGTTGTTCATCAGGACGACGCGCGGGCGGGGCTGAAGCGTTTGATCAGCAAGTACATTTCGCAGCCGAGGCAGAAGTCGAAGGCCGCGTTGAGGAAGGCCGCGAACAGCGCGAACGCCGTCGCGACGATGCCGAGGGGGGTGATCCCCAAGGCGAAGCCGACCGTGCCGACCAGGGCGAACACGAACCCGACGGCCTGGGCGAACCGCAGCGGCGCCGCGTCCTCCCGCTCGTCGGCCGGGCCGAGGCGCGGAGCCACCAGCGCGCGGTAGACGATCGAGTAGGGCGCCTGCTTCAGCCCGATGAAGGCGCCGATCGCGAAGACGACGGTCTGGACCGCGAGCAGCAGCCACCACTCGGTGACCAGCACGACCGCGAGCACGATCGTGGTCAGGATGGCGGCGAACCGCGGGCCTCGCGGGTCGACGGCCGGTCCGGCGGACATGGATCCTCCAGCTGGGCGGAGAGGGTGCGTGCGAACGGCACGCGTCAGCGGCATCAGGGCTGGTGGGGACCGGATCGAAAGGTTCAGCGCCGGTCGGGCTGAACACGACACAGGCTGCTGCGGACGCGGCAGAGG
This sequence comes from Amycolatopsis mediterranei, assembly GCF_026017845.1. Classification (NCBI taxonomy): domain Bacteria; kingdom Bacillati; phylum Actinomycetota; class Actinomycetes; order Pseudonocardiales; family Pseudonocardiaceae; genus Amycolatopsis; species Amycolatopsis mediterranei. The sequence goes on along the minus strand of NZ_CP100416.1, from coordinate 10,210,467 downwards.
TCGACTGCGCGTCGCTGCGTCAAGAAGGTGGTCAGCCCGGTCACGGGTGCGAGGGTACCCAGAGCTCCCTCAGAGTGGGAACCACGTTCATACCTTGGGACGATTCCCGTTTTCTGGGACAACGCCCTGGTCAGGGCGTCCGAGAAGTGAGATACGGCCGGAGAGCGGCGAGCAGTTCCGGGCCCTTGGGGACGCCGCCGACGCGCAGGAGCTCCCGGCCGTCCGGGGTGAGCGCGATCGTGGTCGGCGTCCGCAGCACGGCCAGCGACTGCGCGACCTCCGGCTGGTTCGTCACGTCGAGTTCGACGTGGTGGAGGCCGTCGGTTCGCTCCGCCAGCGGCCCGAGCACGGCCTTCGCGTGCCGGCAGGGCGCGCAGAAGGTGGTGGAGATCTGGACCAGCGTCACCGCGGACGCCGGGTCGAGCGCGGCGGTGACGGGGGCGGGCAGCTCGCGCGCGGGTTTGGCGTCGCGCACCCGGCCGTTGCGGGCCTTGAGCAGCGCGCCGACGGCCGCGGCGGCCACCAGCGTCGCCACGAGCACCCACAGCCCCGTCACTGCACCGCTCCCTACTTGCTCAGGTCCGCGAAGGACACGTTCGCCGCCTTGCCCTTGATCGTCACCGATCCGCTCTGCACCCGCACGCCGGTCGGGGTGACCGACAGCGGCAGGTCCTTCGTGCTGATCGAGGCGTTGAAGTTCGGCATCAGCGCCTTCTGCACCGCCGCGGGGACCACGGTGGTCTCCTGGTCGTTCCCGAACTGCAGCCGCTTGGGGAGGAAGTTGATCGCGCCCTTGGCGGCGTCGGCCTCGATCATCGCGAAGCAGAAGATTTCCAGATCCTTGCCCGCGAACTGAAGGTGTCCCGAAATGCGGACACCGGTGCTCGACTCGTCCTGGTCGGCCTGGCCCTCGGTGGTCTTCGTCGTGGTCGGCGCCGGCTCGCTCTGCCCGCTGTCGCCGTTCTGGACGTACTCGCTGGTCGACGGCTCGATCCGCAGGTCCTTGATCTTGTTCAGCGGGGACAGGCGGGCCAGGTCGGCGGCCTTGATGGTGACCGAACCGGTCAGCCTGCCGATGGTGATCGCCTTCGTGTTGCCGTTCGTGATGTCGGACAGCGGCGCCTTGACGTCCTCGAGTTCGGCGTTCACCGCGACGTCCTGCAGCTTGTTCGCGACCGGGAGACCGGCGGCGGACACGCTGATGTGACTGTAGTCACCGCCGAGCGCCTGGGTGAGGAACGGGAAACCGTGGATCGTCACCGACGGGTCGTCGTTCAGCTGCAGCTGGGTGCGGGCCTTCTGCGAAATCATGTGCTCGGCGAACGCGGCGGCCCCGAAATCGGCGCCGACCAGCAGCAAGACCAGCACCACGATGGCGATCACCCAGCGCCGGGCGCGGCGGCCGCGGCGTCGTGCGTCGGGCCTCGGTGCGGGTCGGTCGTCCCGGGTCACGGGCCTGCTCACCATCGCGTCCGTACTCCTGTTCTTCGGGGACACCCGGATTCCCCCAGGTGTGATCGATCCAGCAAGGGTTAGGTGCCCGGCCGTTCTGCCGCTATTCTCACTTAGCACCGACCAACGCCGCTGTGCGGCGACGACACGAGAAGGCGGTGCGGCTGATGAGCCTGGACCTTCTGGTACTGACTGCAGAGGCCGACGCCACCGCGGTGCTGCCCGCACTGGACCTGCTGCCGCACACCGTACGCGTCCGTGCTCCCGAGGTGACGGCCCTGCTCGACGCGGGCCACCGTGACGTGATCCTCCTCGACGCCCGCAGTGACCTGGCCTCGGCGAAGAGCCTCTGCCGCCTGCTCAAGGGCACCGGCGAGGACGAGGCGGCCACGCCGATCATCGCGGTCGTCGGCGAAGGCGGCCTGGTGGCGGTCAGCGCCGAGTGGCGCACCGACGACATCCTGCTCCCGACCGCCGGCCCGGCCGAGGTCGACGCCCGGCTGCGGCTGGTCACGACCCGCGACGGCGGTTCCGCGCAGGTCGACGCCGAGCTGCGGGTGGGTGAGCTGGTGATCGACGAAGCGACCTACACCGCGCGCCTGCGCAAGCGCACCCTCGAGCTCACCTACAAGGAGTTCGAGCTGCTCAAGTACCTCGCGCAGCACGCGGGCCGGGTGTTCACCCGCGCCCAGCTGCTGCAGGAGGTCTGGGGCTACGACTTCTTCGGTGGCACCCGCACGGTCGACGTGCACGTCCGGCGGCTGCGCGCCAAGCTCGGCCCCGAGCACGAGCAGATGATCGGCACGGTCCGCAACGTCGGCTACAAGTTCGAGCGGCCGGCCAAGAGCGGCGGCCCGCGTCCGGGCGTGCCCGTGCAGGCGACCGCCGAGGCCCCGGCCGACACGGTACTGATCAGTACCAATCCGACCACCGTCACGGCCGAATGACTGCGTAGTACTCCCGGACTCGCCCACCGATCCCCCTTCCGCGCACGGAAGACGTCTCGCACAGCCGTCGCGTTGCGTCCGTCGCGGGTACGGTCGCAGGGTGAGCGGAGACGGCGAGTGGCGCCAGGAACTGGACGAACAGCAACTCGAGGACGTGCGCCGGCTGCTGCTGGCCGTACGCGAAGCCGACGGGCGGCCCGAAGTCGAGCCGGCGGGCGCACTGCCCGGCGAGTTCGACGGCGGTGAGCACCTCGTCGCCTGCGTCGAGGGCGAAGTCGTCGGCTACGCGCACCTGAACACCACGGGCAACTCGTTCGGCCACCAGGTCGCCGAGTTGTTCGTGCACCCCGCCCACCGCAACCGCGGCTACGGCGCGAAGCTGCTTCAGGCGCTCGACGAGCGGGCCGCGGTGGGCTTCCGGGTCTGGGCGCACGGCGACCACCCGGCCGCGCGGAAACTGGCGCTGAAGACCGGCCTGGAGCGCAAGCGCGAGCTGCTGATCCTGCACGTCGACGTCGAAGGCGCGGACTGGCCGGAGCCGATCCTGCGTGACGGCGTCTCACTGCGGACGTTCGTGCCGGGGCAGGACGAGGACGCCGTCGTCCGGGTCAACGCGCGGGCCTTCGACTGGCACCCCGAGCAGGGCGCCCTGACGGTCGAAGACGTGCGGGCTGACGAGCGCCGGGCGTGGTTCGACGAGGACGGCTTCTTCCTCGCCGAAGAAAGGGGCGAGGTCATCGGCTTCCACTGGACGAAGGTGCACGAACCGACGCCCGGCCGGTTCGGCGGCGAGCGCGTCGGCGAGGTGTACGTCGTCGGCGTCGACCCGGCCGCGCAGGGTGGCGGGCTGGGGCGGGCGCTCACGCTCGCCGGGCTGCGGTACCTCGCGAGCCGCGGGCTGCGGCAGATCATCCTGTACGTCGAGGGCGACAACGCGGCGGCGCTGGCGGTCTACACCAAGCTGGGGTTCACCCGTCACGAAACCGACGTCCAGTACGGTCGGTGACCACGATGGACACCGCGAGAACACCTCGTCACGGTGCGCGAACGCGCAGGTCACGGCCGGGACACGGCGCACTTTCAGACTAGTAGCACTGCTCACATCGGCGGCCTTGTTCACTTTGCGTTCACCTGGACAGGGGCGACCGTCCACCGGGGCTGCCTAATGTCCGGATCCGGCGCGGCAGCACGCCGCGACGACCCGGTCAAGCTCCTGATGGAGGAAACAGCAGTGAAGATCATGCGGCCCCTGAGCGCGGTGGGCATCGTCGCGAGCGCCGCCCTCGTGCTCGCCGCCTGTGGTTCCGACCCCGCGGCGACCAACAGCAGCAGCTCGAACTCGGCTTCGGCGCCCGCTGCGACCGGCACCGCCGACGTCGAGTGCGGTGGCAAGAGCCCGCTCTCCGCGGAAGGTTCGTCGGCCCAGAAGAACGCCATCGACATCTTCACGCAGCAGTACAGCAAGAAGTGCGCCGGCCAGCAGGTCAACTACAACCCGAGCGGTTCCGGCGCGGGCGTCAAGCAGTTCAACGCCAACCAGATCGACTTCGGCGGCTCGGACTCGCCGATCAAGGACGCCGACGCCGCGGCCGCCAAGGCCCGCTGCGCCAGCGACGCCTGGAACATCCCGCTCGTCGTCGGCCCGATCGCGGTCGCCTACAAGCTGTCCGGTGTGGACAAGCTGACGCTGACCCCGTCGGTGACCGCGAAGATCTTCAGCGGTGGCATCACCAAGTGGAACGACCCGGCCATCAAGGCGGTCAAGGGCAACGAGAGCCTGAACCTGCCGGACAAGCCCATCCAGGTCGTCTCCCGCGCCGACGAATCGGGCACCACCGACAACTTCCAGAAGTACCTGGGCGCGGCCGCGAAGGCCGACTGGACCAAGGGTGCCGGCAAGAAGTTCAACGGCGGTGTCGGCAACGGTGCGCAGGGCTCCAATGGCGTCGCGACCGCGGTGAAGGCCTCCGACGGCGGCATCACCTACGTCGAGGGCGCGTTCGCCAAGGACGGCCTGACCCCCGCCCTGATCGACAGCGGCTCCGGCGGCGTCGAGCTCAACGCGGCGAACGTGGCGAAGTCCCTCGACGCGGCGAAGTTCCTCAACGAGGGCTCCAACGACCTCGCGCTCGACCTCAACGGCATCTACGCCAGCAACACCCCGGGCGCCTACCCACTGCTGCTGACGACCTACGAGATCGTCTGCTCGAAGTACGCGAACGCGGACGTCGCGAAGGCCGTCAAGGCGTTCCTGACGGTGGCCGCCACCGACGGCCAGCAGCCGCTGTCCGCCAAGGGCTACGTTCCGATCCCGCAGTCGCTGCAGACCAAGGTCCTGACCGCGGTCAAGGCCATCTCCTGACCTGGCATTGCGACTGACATCCGAGTGATACAGGCTGGACAGAAGTAGTCGATGAGCGAGTCAAGCTCGACGCGAACGCCCACCGGCGACCCCGGTGGGCGTTCGTCGTCCGCCACAACGCCCCCGGAGGATCCGATTTCGGAGCAAACAGCCTCGACGGCGGCGCCGGAGCCGCCCGCGAGCGAGAAACCGAAGAAGGTGCGGCCCGGTGACCGCATCTTCCAGAACCTGACCACCGGGGCGGGTGTCTTCGTCGTCGCCCTGATCGGCCTGATCGGGCTCTTCCTGCTCATCCAGGCGATCCCGGCGCTGCAGGCCAACAAGGGCAGCTTCCTCACCAACCACGGCTGGTCGACCAACGACCCCGCGAACATGTCGTTCGGCATCCTCGACCTGCTCGAGGTGACCGTGGCGACGTCGCTCGTGGCGCTGATCATCGCGATGCCGGTCTCGCTGGGCATCGCGCTGTTCCTCACCCAGTACGCGCCGAAACGGCTCGCGCGGCCGTTCGGCTACGTCGTCGACCTGCTCGCCGCGGTGCCGTCGATCATCTTCGGCCTCTGGGGCATCCTCGTGTTCGCCCCGGCGATCGAGCCGTTCTCGCAGTGGATCAACGACACGTTCTCGTGGTTCCCGCTGCTGGCCCCCGGCAACGTCGCGCCGAGCGTGCGCGGCACGATCTTCACCGCCGGCATCGTGCTGGCCGTGATGATCCTGCCGATCATCACGTCGCTCTCGCGCGAGGTCTTCGAGCGCACGCCGACCCCGCACATGGAGGGCGCGCTCGCGCTCGGCGCCACCCGCTGGGAGGTCATCCGCACCACGGTGCTGCCGTTCGGCAAGGCCGGTTACGTCGGCGCGTCCATGCTCGGCCTCGGCCGGGCATTGGGTGAGACGATCGCGCTGGCCGTCATCCTGCTGATCCCGCAGGGCAAGAACTTCGACTGGAGCCTCTTCGACGGCGGCGCCACGTTCGCTTCGAAGATCGCCGCCAACTACAGCGAGTTCAACAACCAGATCTCGGCGGGCGCGTACATCGCGGCCGGCCTGGTGCTGTTCGTGCTCACCTTCCTGGTGAACTTCGCGGCCCGGTCCGTCATCGGCAAGAAGGGAGACTGAGCATGTCCGCCACCACGCTCGAAGCCCCTGCCACGACACCGGCGTTCCAGCAGGTCAGCATGGCCCGCAAGGTCAAGAACGGCCTCGCGACCACGCTGGTCTGGCTGTCGTTCCTGATCGCCGTCGTCCCGCTGGTGTGGGTGCTCTACACGGTCGTCGCGAACGGCATCAGGCGCATCCCCTACTCCAACTGGTGGTCGCAGGACCTGGGCAACTACCTGTCCGACGAGGTCGGCGGCGGCGTGCTGCACGCCATCATCGGCAGCCTGCTGCAGGGCCTGGTCTGCGCGATCATCGCGGTGCCGATCGGCATGCTCGTGGCGATCTACCTCGTCGAGTACGGCCGCGGCAAGCTCGCGAAGGCCACGACGTTCATGGTCGACATCCTCTCCGGTGTCCCCTCGATCGTCGCCGCGCTGTTCATCTACGCGCTCTGGATCACCACGTTCGGCCTGCCGCGCAGCGGTTTCGCCGTGTCGCTGGCCCTGGTGCTGCTGATGATCCCGGTGGTCGTCCGCTCGTCGGAGGAGATGCTGCGGATCGTCCCGGACGACCTGCGCGAGGCGTCGTACGCGCTGGGTGTGCCGAAGTGGAAGACGATCATGAAGATCGTCCTGCCGACGGCGATGTCCGGCATCATCGGCGGCATCATGATGGCGCTGGCCCGGGTGATGGGCGAGACCGCGCCGCTGCTGGTCCTGGTCGGCTACTCCGCCTACACGAACTGGGACATCTTCAGCGGCGAGCAGGCGGCACTGCCGTTGCTGATGAACAACGAGCGCGTCACCAACTCGATGGATCCCGGCTCGGTCGGCTTCGACCGGATCTGGGGCGCGGCACTGACCCTGGTGCTCATCATCGCGATCATCAACCTCCTCGCCACCGTGTTCGCGCGCCTCGTCGCCCCGAAGAAGAAGTGAGCTGTTCCTGATGGCCAAACGACTCGATGTCAAGGACGTCGACATCTACTACGGCAAGTTCCACGCCGTGGACGGTGTCACCCTTTCCGTGCCGCCGCGCAACGTCACCGCGTTCATCGGCCCGTCGGGCTGTGGCAAGTCGACGGTGCTGCGCACGCTGAACCGCATGCACGAGGTCATCCCCGGCGCCCGCGTCGAGGGCGACGTCCTGCTGGACGGCGAGAACATCTACGCGTCGGCGGTCGACCCGGTGCAGGTGCGCCGCACGATCGGCATGGTGTTCCAGCGTCCCAACCCGTTCCCGACGATGTCCATCAAGGACAACGTCGTCGCCGGGCTGAAGCTGGGTGGCACCAAGGGCAAGAAGACCCTCGACGACATCGCCGAGCGCGCCCTGCGCGGCGCGAACCTGTGGAACGAGGTCAAGGACCGCCTCAACAAGCCGGGCGGCGGCCTGTCGGGCGGTCAGCAGCAGCGGCTGTGCATCGCCCGCGCGATCGCGGTGCAGCCGGACGTGCTGCTGATGGACGAGCCGTGCTCGGCCCTCGACCCGATCTCCACGCTGGCGATCGAGGACCTGATCGGGGAGCTGAAGAAGGACTACACGATCGTCATCGTGACGCACAACATGCAGCAGGCGGCCCGGGTTTCCGACCAGACGGCGTTCTTCAACCTCGCCGGCGTCGGGCAGCCGGGCCGGCTGGTGGAGCTGAACGACACGGAGAAGATCTTCTCCAACCCGGACGAGAAGGCCACGGAAGACTACATTTCCGGTCGCTTCGGCTGAGTAGCCGTTGCTGCGGAAGGCCTTTCTCGCCGGCGCTCGGGGCCGGCGAGAAAGGCCTTCTTTTTGTCCTAAGTGGAGCAAAAGAAAGCCCCCGGCCGCGGCCGGGGGCTTTCTTCGTTGGTACGGCTCAGACGTCCTCGTTGGAACCGTAGCCCGGCATCTTGCCGGTGACCACGAAGATCATCCGCTTCGCGACCGACACCGCGTGGTCGGCGTAGCGCTCGTAGAAGCGGCCCAGCAGCGTCACGTCGACCGCCGCGGCCACGCCGTGCGGCCATTCGCGGTCCATCAGCACCGTGAACAGGTGGCGGTGGATGTCGTCCACCTCGTCGTCGTCGGACTCGAGCGTTTTCGCCGCTTCGACGTCCTTCGTCTTGATGACCTGCTCGGTCTGGCGGGCCAGCTTGACCGCGATCTCGCCCATCTCGGCGAAGTACGGCCGCACCGCGTCCGGCAGCACCGGTTCGGGGTGACGGCGGCGCGCGGCCTTCGCCACGTGCAGGGCCAGGTCGCCCATCCGCTCCAGGCTTTCGGCGGCGTGGATCGCCGCGAGCACCGTGCGCAGGTCGGTCGCCACCGGCGCCTGCAGGGCCAGCAGCGCGTACGCCTGCTCCTCGCACTGGGCGCGGGCGTCGTCGACCTTGGCGTCGTCGCTGATCACCTGCTCGGCGAGGCCCAGGTCGGCCTCCAGCAGTGACCGCGTGGCCCGCTCCATCGCTTCGGCGACCTGGACCGACATCGCGGCCAGGTTGTCGGCGAGCTGTTCGAGTTCGACATGGTAAGCCTCACGCATGGCCCAACCCTACGGCCAACCATGGCCAAACACCGAATCGTCGAGTGAACCGCACGTGAACCCGGACTAACGATCCTCGCGGGTCAGCCCGTGGTGGTGCTCTTGCGGGTGGTGGTCGACTTCGAAGTGCCGCTGCTCTTCGGCTTCGACGTACTGGTCGACGGCGGGGCCTGCTCGCTCACCGGGACCGCCGCCTTCGGGTCGGGCAGCGCGGTGTTGTTGCGCAGCGCGTCGAAGAGGGCCTTCGTCTTGCTGACGACGAGGACCTCGTTGCCGCGGGTGTTGGCCATGCCGACCGTCGGGACGGTGAGGAACGTGATCTTCGACTGGTCGAGGCCCTTCATCGACTGCGCCAGCGTCATCATCTGCTTGACGCCGAGGTTGTCGCCGAAGGTGGCCTTCGCGAAGGCGTTGATGAAGTCGCCGAGCTTGCCGGGGTCGAGCACGACGTCCGAGGACATGACCTTCTTCAGCAGCGCGCCGATGAACTCCTGCTGCCGCTTGATCCGGCCGTAGTCCGACGTCGGGTCGCCCTTGACGTGCCGCGCGCGGACGAAGTTCAGCGCCTGGTCGCCGGAGATCGTCACCTCGCCGGTCTGCAGCAGCACCTTGCCGAGGATGCTGTCGTCGATCGGGATCTCGTTGTTGATGGTGACGCCGTGCACCGCGTCGACCATCTCCTTGAAGCCGTTGAAGTCGATGCCGACGAAGTGGTTGATCCGCAGCCCGGTGATCTGCTGGATCACCTTGGTCACGCACGCCGGGCCGCCAACCGCGTAGGCGGTGTTCAGCTTGGCGAACTTCGCGCCCTTGTAGATCTCGGCGGTCGTCTTGTTCTGGGCCGGGTCCCACTTCTGGCAGTCCGGGCGGTTGATCTCGAGGTCGCGCGGGAACGACGTGACGACGACCCGCTTCCGGTCGGCCGGGATGTGCGCGACCATCACGGTGTCGCTCCGGGCGCCCGGAGTGCTGTCGGCGGTGCCGACGCCTTCCTCGGCGGACGCACCGTCGCGCGTGTCGGAGCCGACCATCAGGAAGTTCTCGTCGTTGGCCTGCGCCTCGGCGTCCTGGATGTCGGCGGAGTTCTCGTCGAGCGCGGAGACCTGGGTGAACTTGGCGTCGAAGTAGGTCTGCGCCCCCCAGGCACCCCCGATCCCGAGGAAGACGAGCCCGGCCACGACGGCGGCGGCGATCCGCCCGAACCGGGCCGACCGGTCGAGCTTCCGCTGCTTCTTTTCCTGCAACCGGGTCTGTTCGGCGTCGACCTGGGCCTCTTCGGGTGCCGTGGTGACGACGCGATGCAGGGCGGTGCGGGTGCTCTCGAGCAAGGAGGTGGGCGAGAGCCGTTCACGGCGTTCACGCCGCTTGGCCTCTTCGGCTTCCATCTCGTCGTGGGCGGCGGAGAACCGGGCGAGGGTGTGGTCGATCTTGCGGCGGTACTGGGTCGCCTCGTCGATCGCTTCCATCTCATCGGTCATGGTCAGCGGATCGAGTTCGCCCCGCGGCGGCACGGCGGACGGCTGCTGGGGTGCGGAACCGGCCTCGGCGGTCGCGCGCTGGGGTGCGGCGGAGTCGGCCGAGGCGGGGCGACGGCCTGCGGGGCCCTCGCCGGTGGCGCGCTGGGGGGCAGCAGCCGAGTCGGCCGAGGCGGCTGTGCGGCGGCCTGCGGGACCGTCGGCGGTGGCGCGCTGAGGGGTGACTCCTTCGGCGTTGGCCGAAGCGGCGGTGCGGCGGCCTGCCGGGCCTTCGCCGGTGGCGCGCTGAGAGGCGAGCCCTTCGGCGTTCGCCGTCCGGCGGGGGGCCGGGCTGTCGGGCGTGGAGCGCTGGGGTGCGGCCGCGTCGGCGTCGGTCGGGGCCGGGCGCCGGAATGCGGCGCTCGCGGGGCCATCCGGTGCAGGGCGGCGGCTTGCGGGGCCGTCGGCGGCGGCGCGCTGGGTCGCAGCCGCGTCGGCCGGGGCTGCCGGGCGCCGGGACGCGGGGCCGTCCGGCGCGGTGCGGCGGCCTGCG